>NZ_WYDQ01000001.1:3892666-4239389 GCF_024105635.1 Oceanicola sp. 502str15 | reverse complement strand
CGGAGTCAGCGTGATCGAGATTTCACCGATGTCGCCGCAGAAGGTCTGGCAGCTCTGCTTTGAAGGGCAGCAGACGTTTTACGCGAACGGGGTGCAGGTGGAGAGCTTTCACCCCGGGCTGAAATCGGAGGCGATGCACGACCGGGAAATGTCGGCGCTGTTCCTCGCGCTGTTCCCGCATATCGACCGCTTCGAGGATTTCGGGCCGATGGATGTGCCTCGGCTGACGGCCTTCGAGCTGGAGAACCTGCGCGCCGCCTGAGCGGCGCCGAACGGAATCGAGCAGAAAGGCGGCCCCGTCCCCTCGGCGGGGCCGTCGCTTTTTTGGCAGCAAGATGGGCGGCGGTCAGGCGCTCTTGGCGAGCCGTGCTTCGAGCACCTCGAAGGGCACGCCCGGGTCGTCCTTGGCGCCCCGGATCACCAGCGAGGTCTTGACGCTGGCCACGTTGGGCGCGGTCAGAAGCTGGCCGGTGAGGAAGCTCTGGAAGCTGGAGAGGTCGGGGGCGACGCATTTGAGGATGAAGTCGATCTCGCCGTTCAGCATGTGGCACTCGCGCACCAGCGGCCAGGCGCAGCAGCGCTGCTCGAAGGCGGTCAGGTCGGCCTCGGCCTGGCTGTTGAGCCCGACCATGGCGAAGACCTGCACCTCGAACCCGAGTTCGCGGCTGTCGACCTCGGCGTGGTAGCCCTTGATATACCCCGCCTCTTCAAGCGCGCGCACCCGGCGCAGGCAGGGCGGCGCGGAAATGCCGACCTTCTCGGCCAGCGCCACATTGGTCATCCGCCCGTCGGCCTGAAGCTCGGCGAGGATGTGGCGGTCGATTTCATCAAGTTTGGAAGTGGCCATATTCTCCCCCGGTTTGGCGGTTTTTACTCTGGGGCACGACTTTGCGCAAGAATGTTTCGTGTTTGCGCAAGAACCGGAACGCCTGTCCTGCTGTAAGGCCCCTGCCCTTTCTCTTGCCGGTCGGGAGGCCTATATGGCCTGACACAGTTGATTCCAGCGAGGCAAGGGGACCGCCATGAGCGAGACGCGCCACACCAAGACCCTTATCATCGGCTCCGGTCCGGCGGGCTACACGGCGGGCGTATATGCAAGCCGCGCCATGCTCAACCCGATCCTCGTGCAGGGCATCGAGCCGGGCGGGCAGCTCACCACCACCACCGAGGTCGAGAACTGGCCCGGCGATACCGAGGTGCAGGGCCCCGACCTGATGGTGCGGATGGAAGCCCACGCCAAGGCGATGGGCTGCGAGATCATCGGCGACATCATCGTGGAGCTGGATACCGAGAGCCGCCCCTTCGTGGCGAAGGGCGACTCGGGCAACATCTACACCGCCGACTCGGTCATTCTGGCCACCGGCGCGCGGGCCAAGTGGCTGGGGCTGGAGAGCGAGGAGAAGTTCAAGGGCTTCGGCGTTTCGGCCTGTGCCACCTGTGACGGCTTTTTCTATCGCGGGCAGGAGATTGTGGTGATCGGCGGCGGCAACACCGCCGTGGAGGAGGCGCTGTTTCTGACCAACTTCGCCAGCAAGGTGACGCTGATCCACCGCCGCGACGAGCTGCGGGCGGAGAAGATCCTGCAGGACCGGCTGATGAAGAACCCCAAGATCGAGACGCTGTGGTTTCATGAGCTTGAGGAAGTGGTGGGCGAAGACAACCCGCTGGGCGTGGAGGGCATTCGGGTGCGCCACACCAAGACCGGCGAGATCACCGAGATCCCGGCCAAGGGCGTTTTCGTGGCGATCGGCCATGCCCCGGCGACCGAGCTCGTCAAAGGCAAGCTGGAGCTGCACAACGGCGGCTATGTAAAGGTGAAACCCGGCACCACCGAGACCTCGGTGCCCGGCATCTTTGCCGCCGGCGATCTGACCGACCACAAGTATCGGCAGGCCGTGACCTCTGCCGGCATGGGCTGCATGGCCGCGCTCGACGCCGAGCGCTGGCTGGCCGAGCAGGGCGAGGCCGCCGAGCCTGCGCCGGAAGCCGCCAACGAGCCTGCGAGCGCCTGACTTTATTTTGCATCGGCAGCCGTCCGCCCCTTCACGGGCGGGCGGCGCAACTTATCTGCTGATCGCGGCGTTATGCGCCGGGTGGTCCCTTGGCGTGGTGCAACATGGCAGACATTGCCGGTTTCGTGACGGAATGGCAGGTGGTGATCGCGCTGGCGCTGATCGGCCTGCTGCTGGTGCTCTTCGTGCTCGAGCTCTACCCGCCCGAGGTGCCTGCCGCCGGGATCGCCGCGGTTTTCGTGGCGCTGGGATATGTCGACGGCAAGGAGATGCTCGGCGTCTTCTCCAACTCCGCCCCGCTGACGGTGGCGGCGATGTTCGTGCTGTCGGGCGCGCTGGTGCGGACCGGGGTGCTGGAGGCGGTGTCGGATGCGGTGATTGCGCGCTCGGCGCAGCATCCGCGCCGGGCCCTCGCGCTGATGGTGGTGGTGACGCTGCTGGCCTCGGCCTTTGTCAACAATACGCCGGTGGTGCTGGTGCTGATCCCGGTGGTGATCCGGCTGGCGGCCGCGCTTGGCCTCGCCTCGACCCGGCTGCTCATTCCGCTCAGCTACATTGCCATCCTCGGCGGCACCTGCACGCTGATCGGCACCTCGACCAACCTCGTGGTGGACGGGGTGGCGCAGGCGCAGGGGCTTGAGGGCTTTTCGATCTTCGAGATCACGCCGGTGGGGCTGATCGTGGCGGGTGCGGGCATGGTCTACCTGTTCCTCGCCGGGCGGTTTGCGCTGCCCTCGCGCCCCGACAGCGACCCCGGCGCGCTGATGGGCGAGGCGACCTACATCACCGAGGTGGCGGTGCTCGACAACGGGCTGGTGGGCAAGGCGCTGGGGCAGGTGCCGGCGCTGAACCGCAACGGCATGAAGGTGACCGGCCTCAAGCGCCGGGGCGAGACCCGCCGCAGCGAGCTGGCGAGCCAGGTGCTGGAGGCGGGCGACCGGCTGATCGTGACCGCCACCACCTCGGAGCTGCTGACGCTGCACGAGGCGGCGGGCCTCAGCGTGGGCCTGCGCCGGGGCGACCGCTTTGAGGGCGAGGTGGCGCAGGTGGAGGTGGTGGTGGCGCCGCAGAAATCGCATGCCGGGCGGAGCCTGCGCGAGCTGTCGCTGGGGCGGCGCTACGGGGTGCGGGTGCTGGGGGTGCATCGCCACGGACATGCGACCGCCGGGCCCGACCTTGGCTCGGTGCGGCTGCGGGCCGCCGACAAGCTGCTGCTGGAGGGCCCGCCCGAGGCCTTCTCGACGCTGGAGGAAGAGGCGCAGCTGATCTCGGTCAGCCGCCCGGTGGGCCGCGCCTTCCGCCGCGGCCGCGCCCCGCTGTCGCTGATTGCCCTGCTCGGGGTGGTGGCGCTGGCGGCCTTCGGGGTGATGGATATTGCGACCCTTTCCATGCTGGCCGTGGCCGCGATGCTGATCTTGCGCTGCATCGACGCCGACGAGGCATGGGGCGCGCTGGACGGGGCGATTTTGGTGCTGATCTTCGCCATGCTCATCATCGGCATCGGGTTGCAGAACACCGGCGCGGTGGAGGCCATCGTGGGCGCGGCAACCCCGGTGCTGGCCGGGATGCCGCCGGTGATCGCGCTGGCGCTGGTTTACCTGCTGGCCTCGGTGCTGACGGAGACGGTGACCAACAACGCCGTGGCCGTGCTGCTCACCCCCATCGCCATCGGCCTCGGCTCGGCCCTCGGGGTGGACGCGCGGGCGATGGTGATCGTGGTGATGTTCGGCGCCTCGGCCAGCTTTGCCACGCCGATCGGCTACCAGACCAACACGCTGGTCTATGGCGCGGGCAACTACCGCTTCACCGACTTCCTGAAGGTGGGCGTTCCGATGAACATCGTTGCCGGGCTGGCGACGATCGCGGCGGTCTGGGCGCTCTATCTCTGAGGCGGCCCCGGAAGGCGGGCAGGACGCGGTGTTTTGGCAACAAATTGCCGCAGGCGTGTATCTTCGGGTTTTCTTTACGCCTCTCATGTCAGATGTGTTCATCAATGAACACACTTTGAGTCGCCTGCGATGACCACGCATCAGCCCCGCCTGCCCCTGCCGGAAGAGGACCAGCTCTTCCGCCTTCTGCGCCAGCTCGACACGGCGCCGGAGGCCTCGCAGCGCATGACGGCCGAGGCGCTGGACATTTCACTGGGGCGGCTCAACGCATGGCTCCGCGCCGCCACCGAAGCCCGGCTGGTGCAGGTGACCGAGCGCCCCGGACCCGACCGCCGCCAGCGCTTTGCCTATGCGCTCACGCTGCGCGGCGCCTCCGAAAAGACACGGCTCACCGACCGCTTTCTTGCCCGCAAACTTGCTGAATATGACGCCCTGCATGCCGAGCTGACCGGCACCGCAAGTGGCCTCGTCCCTCTCAAATACAGGAGAAT
This sequence comes from Oceanicola sp. 502str15, assembly GCF_024105635.1. Taxonomy (NCBI): domain Bacteria; kingdom Pseudomonadati; phylum Pseudomonadota; class Alphaproteobacteria; order Rhodobacterales; family Roseobacteraceae; genus Oceanicola; species Oceanicola sp. 502str15. The sequence continues at coordinate 4,234,997 of NZ_WYDQ01000001.1, read as the reverse complement.
TCCAATGCAGAACAACCTCGCGCCGATCCCGGAGCTCTATGTTTCCTACGAGAGCGCCCAGAAGCTGAAGGTCGAAGCCGCCGACCTGACCTCGCATGACCTGACCCCGCGCCAGATCTGCGACCTCGAACTGCTGATGAACGGCGGCTTTACCCCGCTGAAGGGCTTCCTGTCGGAAGAGGATTACAACGGCGTCGTCGAGAACATGCGGCTGGCCGATGGCAGCCTCTGGCCGATGCCGATCACGCTGGACGTGGGCGAGAAGTTTGCCGAGGGCATCGAGCTGGGACAGGACATTGCGCTGCGCGACCAGGAAGGCGTGATCCTCGCCACCATGACCGTGACCGACAAGTGGGAGCCCAACAAGGCCCGCGAGGCGGAGAAGGTCTTCGGCGCCGACGACTCCGCCCATCCGGCGGTGAACTACCTGCACAACCAGGCCGGCAAGATCTATCTCGGCGGCCCGATCACAGGTTTGCAGCAGCCGATCCACTACGATTTCCGCGGCCGCCGCGACAGCCCCAACGAGCTGCGCGCCTACTTCCGCAAGCTCGGCTGGCGCCGCGTCGTCGCCTTCCAGACCCGCAACCCGCTGCACCGTGCGCACCAGGAGCTGACCTTCCGCGCCGCCAAGGAAGCCCAGGCCAACCTGCTGATCCACCCGGTCGTGGGGATGACCAAGCCCGGCGACGTCGACCACTTTACCCGCGTACGCTGCTACGAGGCGGTGCTCGACAAGTACCCGGCCGCCACCACCACGATGAGCCTGCTGAACCTTGCCATGCGCATGGCCGGCCCGCGCGAGGCGGTCTGGCACGGGCTTATCCGCAAGAACCACGGCTGCACCCATTTCATCGTCGGCCGCGACCATGCCGGCCCCGGCAAGAACTCTGCCGGTGACGACTTTTACGGCCCCTACGATGCGCAGGACCTGTTTCGCGAGCACGAGGAGGAAATCGGCATCGAGATGGTCGATTTCAAGCACATGGTCTGGGTGCAGGAGCGCGCGCAATACGAGCCGATGGACGAGATCAAGGACAAGGATGACGTCACGATCCTGAACATCTCGGGCACCGAGCTGCGCCGCCGTCTGGCCGAAGGGCTGGAAATTCCCGAATGGTTCTCCTTTCCCGAGGTGGTGAAGGAGCTGCGCCGCACCCGTCCGCCGCGGGCCAAGCAGGGCTTTACCGTGTTCTTCACCGGCTTCTCGGGCTCGGGCAAGAGCACCATCGCCAACGCGCTGATGGTGAAGCTGATGGAGATGGGCGGCCGCCCGGTGACGCTGCTCGACGGCGATATCGTGCGCAAGAACCTCTCCAGCGAGCTGGGCTTCTCGAAGGAGCACCGCGACCTGAACATCCGCCGCATCGGCTATGTCGCCAGCGAGATCACCAAGAACGGCGGCATCGCAATTTGCGCCCCGATCGCGCCCTATGCCACCACGCGCCGCGCGGTGCGCGAGGACATCGAGGAGTTCGGCGCCTTCATCGAAGTGCATGTCGCCACCTCGATCGAGGAGTGCGAAAAGCGCGACCGCAAGGGGCTCTACAAGCTGGCGCGGGAAGGGAAGATCAAGGAGTTCACCGGCATCTCCGACCCCTACGACGTGCCCGAAACCCCCGAGCTGCGGGTTGAGACCGAAGGCACCGACGTGGACCACTGCGCCCACCAGGTGCTGCTCAAGCTGGAGCAGATGGGGCTTGTTGCGGGCTGATGTGCCCGGCAGCGGACTGAAGTGATCGGAAAGCCCCCGGCCAGAGTGCGCGGGGGCTTTTCATTGGTGCCATTGCCTCTTTTTCGCCCTGCGCCTACTTCTTGCTCATGCGCACACCCCGCCTTGTCATCAGCCTCACGTCCATTCCGAGCCGCTTCCCGGAGATCGGCCCGACGCTGGACGCCCTCTTGGCCCAGACTGCACAGGTCGAGGAGATCAGGCTGCACATTCCGCACCGGTACAGGCGATTTCCGGAATTCGACGGAACGCTGCCGAAGGTGCCTGCTGTCATTCGCATCGTGCGGCCCGAAGAAGACCTGGGCCCCGCAACCAAGGTGCTGTTCACGGCCGAGGATCTGCGCGGTGAAGAGGACGTGCAGATTCTGTTTTGCGATGATGACCGGCGCTATGCACCGGATTGGGCCGCGACCCTTGCAGCGGCACAAGCGGAGCGGCCCGGCGAGGCGGTGGCGCTGTCGGGCTGGGAAGTGGACGAGCGCCTTGGCCTTGCCACACCAGCCGGCCGGCGCGAGCCCCGCCATCGCCGCCGCGATCGCCGATGGGACTGGGCCTATCGCCGGGCGCGCATCAAGCAGCAATGGGCCCTGCGCAGCCTTCGAGCCACCCGCCGCAAGCCGCCTCGCCGGCTGATGGACCGGGCCGGCTATGCCGATGTGTTCGAGGGCTTTGGCGGGGTGGTCGTGCGCCCGCAGTTCTTTGGACCCGAGGCACATGACATTCCGTCCGTGGTCTGGACTGTCGATGATGTCTGGCTTTCGGGCCAGCTCGCGCGCAAGGGGATCCCGATCTGGGTGCCGCAGGGCCTCTATGCGCCGCAGACCACCGACGCCGATGATGCCGATGCGCTTTGGCGCAACGTGATCGACGGTGCCGACAACCCGACGGCCAACCTCAAATGTGCCGAACTGATGCGCGATCAATATGGCGTTTGGGGCCCGTAGAAAACGAATACCAGGGACAGGCCCGACATCTCCGATCTCATCATCTCGCTGACCACGATCCCTCCACGGTTTGCCGCCGTTCGGGAAACGCTGGAAACACTGCTGTGGCAGACCGCCAAACCGGCGGAGATACGGCTTTATGTGCCGCGATACTATCGGCGGTTCTCTGATTACGATGGCTCCCCGCCCGAGGTGCCCAAGGGTATTCGAGTCATCCGCACGGAGGACGACCTTGGCCCCGCGACCAAGGTGCTTCCCGCAGCGGCCAGCTTGCAGGGAAGCCCGGATGTGCAACTGCTCTTCTGCGATGACGACCGGCTTTACGACCGGGGCTGGGCCGCGTCGCTCAGCCGGTTGCAGCAGGTGCGGCCGGGCCAGGTTGTGGCCTTGTCGGGCCGCGACATTGACGTGGATCTTGGCGTGGAGCCACCCGCCGACAGGGCAGTTGGCCCGCGCTTCAGAGTGCGCAGCGGCTGGCGCCGTAGCCTCGACGCAGGGTACTTCGTCGACAGCGTCGTGCGACAGCTTCGCGCGGGCAGCCTGCGTCAGCAGCCGCGCGCGGAGCGGGCGGCGCGCCGGTGGGTGGGGCGGGCCGGGTATGCGGATATCCTGCAGGGCTGGGGCGGGGTTGTGGTGCGCCCGAGGTTCTTTGGCCCCGAAGATCTGGACGTGCCTGACGAGGCCTATCACGTAGATGATGTCTGGCTCTCGGCCATGGTGGCACGCAGAGGCGTGCCGATCTGGATCGCCAGCGGCCTGCCCGCGCCGCGCACATCGAAGGCTCACGAACATGAAGCGCTCTGGCAGTTCGCTGCCAGCAGGGGCGACCCGGACGAGCCGGATCGCACCTGCATTTCGTATGTGCGCCGGACGTTCGGGGTTTGGCCGACCTCGGCGGGCCGGAACCCGCCCCTCAGTGCACCGTGACCGGGGACATGTCGTGCTGGCGGGCGAGCACGAAGGCGAGTTCGCGGCCCTGGACCAGCGCGAGGCGCTCGCCCTCGTCGTTGTGCACGGCGTAGATGTCGTCCTGGATCTCGGCCTGGGCGCGGACCTCGTCGGGGAGGTCGTCGACCTCGACCTTGCGGACGTAGACGATGGGGCGCTCGGCCCCGGTGGTTTCTTCGTTAGCAGCAAACTTCGTGTCCATCACACGTCTCCTTTGCAGGTTGCCCGTCCCTCGAAAGTTTCGGCTGGGCTGCCGCGCTCAGGCGCGGTCGATCTTAATGGTCTGCACCACGGTTTCGGGCTCGGCGCGGGTGAGGTCCACGTGCAGGAGCCCGTTTTCCATGGTTGCGCCCGCCACCTCGACGCCATCGGCCAGCACGAAGCTGCGCTGGAACTGCCGCGCGGCGATGCCCCGGTGCAGGAACACCCGGCCATCTTCGTCGTCGGTGTGACGGCCGCGGATGACCAGTTGTGAATCCTCAACCGTGATCGAGAGATCCTGTTCCGAAAAACCGGCCACGGCGAGGGTGATCCGATAGGAACTGTCGCCCGATTGCTCGATGTTGAAGGGGGGATAGCCCTCGTTGCCCGACTTGGCGGTGCGCTCGACCAGCCGTTCAAGCTGCTCGAAACCGAGGAGAAACGGGTGAGCCCCGAGTGTAAGTTTGCTCATCTGGCACAGCCCTTTAGCTTAAGCGACAATGCGGAACGCAGCCCCTTCATGGCGGCCACGAAAGAAATATGGGGGCAGAAGGGCGCTGCGGCAAGGGCTGGGCATTGAGCGGGAGGCCAGAATCCTTATATTCTGCCGCACCTGCCCCAGAGTGAAGACCACCACAAAATGAACGCTCCCGGCGAAATGAGCCATGAAGAGGTGCTCCGCGTGAAGCTGGAAGTGCTCAAGCGCGAGCACCGCGAGCTGGACGAGGCGATTCATGCGATTCTGGAAAAGGGCAAGGGCGATGGCTTTACCCTCCAGCGGATGAAGAAGAAGAAGCTGGCGCTGAAGGACGAGATTGCCCGCGTCGAAGACGAGCTTTACCCCGATATCATTGCGTAACATTGCGTAACCCGGCGGCGCGGCTATAAAGGCCGCTCTTTCGCGGCAGAGGAGCCTTGAAGCATGGCAGAACCCGTTGTGGGCATCATCATGGGCAGCCAGTCGGACTGGCCGACGATGAAGCATGCCGCCGATGTGCTGGACGAGCTTGGCGTGGCCTGGGAGGCGAAGATCGTTTCGGCCCACCGCACGCCCGACCGGCTCTGGGCCTACGGCAAGGAGGCCGCCGGACGGGGGCTGAAGGTGATCGTTGCGGGCGCGGGCGGGGCGGCGCATCTGCCGGGAATGATGGCCTCCAAGACGCGGGTGCCGGTGGTGGGCGTGCCGGTGCAGACCAAGGCGCTGAGCGGGGTCGACAGCCTGTATTCCATCGTGCAGATGCCGCGCGGCTTTCCGGTGGCGACCATGGCGATCGGCGAGGCCGGCGCGGTGAACGCGGGGCTGATGGCGGCGGGCATCCTTGCGGTCTCCGACGCGGCGCTGGCGGAGCGGCTGGAGGCCTGGCGCGAGGCGCTTTCGGCCTCGATCCCGGAGGAGCCGAGCGATGTCTGAGCCGCTCGCGCCGGGGTCGGTGATTGGCATTCTGGGCGGCGGGCAGCTGGGGCGGATGCTTTCGGTTGCCGCCGCACGGCTGGGCTACAGGGCGCATATCTTCGAGCCGGGGGCGGCCCCGGCGGGGGATGTGGCGGCGCGGGTGACACAGGCGGGCTATGACGACGAGGCGGCGCTGAGGGCCTTTGCCGAGAGCGTCGATGTCATCACCTACGAGTTCGAGAACATCCCCACCGCCGCGCTCGACGTGCTGGAGGCGGTGCGCCCGATCCGCCCCGGACGCGAGGCGCTGCGGGTCAGCCAGGACCGGCTGACGGAGAAGGAGTTTCTGCGCGGGCTCGGGCTGGAAACCGCGCCCTTTGCGGCGGTGGCCTCGGAGGCCGAGATGGCCGAGGCGGTGGCGGCAATCGGCGCGCCCTCGATCCTGAAGACCCGGCGGCTGGGCTATGACGGCAAGGGGCAGGCCCGGCTGAAGGCGGCAGAGGATGCCCCCACGGCCTGGGCCGCGATGGAAGGCGCCGAGGCGGTTCTGGAGGGCTTCGTGGACTTCAGCCTCGAGGTTTCGGTGATCGCCGCGCGGGGGCTGACGGGGGAGGTGGTGTGCTTCGACCTTGGCGAGAACCTGCACAAATCCGGCATTCTGGCCACCACCACCGTGCCCGCGAAGCTGCCGCCCCGGCTGGCGGTGGATGCTTCACTTATGGCGGGCAAGATCCTGAATGCGCTGGATTATGTGGGCGTCATGGGGGTGGAGCTTTTTGTGACGCCGGGCGCGCTGATCGTGAACGAGATCGCCCCGCGTGTGCACAATTCCGGCCATTGGACGCAGAACGGCTGCACGGTGGACCAGTTCGAGCAGCACATTCGCGCCGTGGCCGGATGGCCGCTGGGCGATGGCAAGCGGCACTCGGACGTGGAGATGGAAAACCTCATCGGCGACGACATCCTGCGGGTGCCGGAGATTGCGCGGGAGGCCCATGCGGCGCTGCATCTCTACGGCAAGGCCGAGGCGCGGGCCGGGCGGAAGATGGGGCATGTGAACCGGGTGAAGCCGGTTACTCGGTGATCTCCTTCAGCCCCATGGCCACAGCGTCGGCGTAGCCGAGCGAGGGGTCGAAGGCGCCGGTATCGAGAAAGGTCATCACCTGTGCCATGACGACCGGGTTGGTCATCATGAAGGTGTGGGTGACGGGCAGCGCGAGCCAGTCGGCCTCGCCCTCGACATGGGTGTGATCGACGGCGACCTTGCTGTCATCCGGGCCGGGGATGATCGAGGAATAGACCGGGTTGAAGCTGAGGGTGCCGGCGATGATGCCGGGGCCGAACCACGCCGGGCCGAGGGTGTTGGGCACCGAGGCCGGGTCGGTGCCGAGCTGGTCGCCCGCCGGGCCGTTGACGGCAGAAAACAGCGCCCAGTCGGAGAGCGTATCGACCAGTTCGCTGCCCTCGTTGGGCGGCCCCATCATCACCACCCGGCCAAGCCGTTCGGGGCGGGCCTCTTCCAGCCACATCCGCAGCAGGATGCCGCCCATGGAGTGGGTGACGAAATGCACCCGCGCGCCCTCGCAGGCGGCATAGGCGGCGGGCACGGCGGCGACGAGGGTTTCAACCGGCTGGCGGGTGGAGGGGTAGCCCTTGTTGACCACGTTGTAGCCCGCCTCGGTGAGCGCCAGTTCGAGCGGCGCCATGGAGCCGGTGCCGCGGGCGAGGCCGTGGAGCAGCACCACGCAGTCTTTCGCCGCGGCGGGGGCGGCGGAAAGGGCGAGGAGGAGGGCGAGCATCAGGCGCATGGGAGGCATGTAGGCACGGCAAGCGCCCCTTGCCACTCCCGCGCCGCAGCGTCACGGTGCGGCCATGCCCATCCGCCTCGCCACCCGTGCCATCATCGTGCAGGACAACCGCCTGCTGATCGTCAACGCCTGGGCCGATCCCAAGAACCAGCTCTGGTGCGCGCCCGGGGGCGGGGCGGAGATGCACGCATCGCTCCCCGAGAACCTCGCCCGCGAGGTGCATGAGGAGACCGGGCTGACGGTGGAGGTGGGGCCGCCCTGCCTTGTGAACGAGTATCACGAGAAGGCGACGGGCTTTCATCAGGTGGAAATCTTCTTTCGCTGCAAGGTCTTGGCCGGTGAGGTGACGGACGATTGGGAAGACCCGGAGAAGGTGGTGAGCAAGCGGCGCTGGGTGACGGCGGGCGAGCTGGCCGCCCTGCCCCACAAGCCGGACAGCCTTGGCAGCGTCGCCTTCAATCGCGGGTTTGGCTACGATCCGCTGGAGCCGCTGGCGCGGTGAGCGCCAGCGCGATGCCGCCCAGCACGGCGGCGCCGGCAATCAGCAACTGAAGGCTCAGCGCCTCACCCAGAATCAGCGCGCCCGCGACCACGGCGATCACCGGCACGGAGAGCTGCACCACGGCGGCGGTGGTGGTTTCGATCCGGGGAAGCACGCCATACCAGAGCACGTAACCCAAGCCCGATGTCACCGCCCCGCCGACCATCGCGAGGACCACGCCGCCGGGCGCGGGCCAGTCTGGGCGGGCGAGCACGGCGGCCAGGGCGACAAGCGGCAGGCACCATAGAAAGTTGCGGGCACTGGCGGCCAGCGGGTCGGCTGTGCCGCGCCCTTGGAGGGTGTAGAAGGCCCAGCCGATCCCCGCCACGGTCATCAGCGCCGCGCCTGCCGGGTCGACAGATATGCGACCGCCGGGCCAGAGCAGAAAGGCCAGGCCGGAAAAGGCGGTAACTGCCCCGGCCAGCCTTTGGGCCCCGAGCGCGGCACCGGTAGTGACAGCGACGGCAAACATGGTGATCTGGATCACCCCGAAGAGGATGAGCGCACCCAGTCCCGCACCGAGGGTGAGGTAGGCCAGCGAGAAGCCCAGCATGTAGGCGGTGAGGGAGATCGCCCCTGCCACGGGCACCGGTTGTACAGACAGTCCCCTGCCCCGCAGCGCCAGCAGCAGCCAGAGCATTGCCGCGCCCGAGGCCACGCGTATCAGCGCATAGCCCAGCGGGTCGGTCAGCCCAGCATCCACCGCCGCGCGGTTGAGCAGCGAGTTGGCGGCGAAGGCGGCCATGGTGAGGGCGATCAGGAGGGCGAGGCGCATGGCGATGCCTAGCCTGCGGGAGCGCAAAGAAAAAGGGCCACCCGAAGGCGGCCCTTTCCCGTAGTCTCGAAAGCCGGGCTGGCTTACATCATGCCGCCCATGCCGCCCATGCCGCCCATGTCGGGGGCACCGCCGCCGGCACCCTCTTTGGCGGGCTTGTCGGCAACCATCGCCTCGGTGGTGATGAGCAGGCCGGCCACGGAAGCAGCGTCTTCCAGCGCGGTGCGAACCACTTTGGCGGGGTCGATCACGCCGAACTTGAACATGTCGCCATATTCTTCGGTCTGGGCGTTGAAGCCGAACGACTTGTCGTCGCTTTCGCGGATCTTGCCCGCGACGACGGAACCGTCGACACCGGCGTTCTCGGCGATCTGACGCAGCGGAGCTTCGAGCGCCTTGCGCACGATGGCCACACCGGCGTTCTGGTCGGAGTTGGCACCGGTCACACCGTCGAGCGCCTTGGCACCCTGGATCAGGGCCACGCCGCCACCGACGACAACGCCTTCCTGAACGGCAGCGCGAGTCGCGTTGAGCGCGTCATCGACACGGTCCTTGCGCTCTTTCACTTCCACTTCGGTCATGCCGCCGACGCGGATCACGGCAACACCGCCGGCCAGCTTGGCCACGCGCTCTTGCAGCTTCTCACGGTCGTAGTCCGAGGAGGTCTCTTCGATCTGCTGACGAATCTGCGACACGCGAGACTCGATTTCTGCCTTCTCGCCATGGCCGTCCACGATGGTGGTTTCGTCCTTGGTGATGGTCACGGTCTTGGCGGTGCCGAGCATGTCCATGGTGACATTCTCGAGCTTCATGCCGAGATCTTCGGAGATCACCTGACCGCCGGTCAGGATGCCGATGTCTTGCAGCATGGCCTTGCGGCGATCGCCGAAGCCCGGTGCCTTGACGGCAGCGATCTTCAGGCCGCCACGCAGCTTGTTGACCACGAGAGTTGCGAGGGCTTCGCCTTCGACATCCTCAGCGATGATCAGCAGCGGCTTCTGCGACTGGATCACCTGCTCGAGCAGCGGCACGAGCGGCTGAAGCGAGGTCAGCTTTTTCTCGTGAAGCAGGATCATGCAGTCTTCCAGCTCCGCGATCATCTTCTCGGGGTTGGTCACGAAGTAGGGCGACAGGTAGCCGCGGTCGAACTGCATGCCTTCGACAACTTCGGTCTCGGTCTCGAGGCCCTTGTTCTCTTCGACGGTGATGACACCCTCGTTGCCGACCTTCTGCATCGCGTCAGCGATCTGCTGGCCGATCTCGGCTTCGCCGTTGGCGGAGATGGTGCCGACCTGAGCCACTTCGGCGCTGTCGTTCACTTCGCGGGCGGCGTCCTTGATGGCCTGAACCACTTTGGCGGTGGCAAGGTCGATGCCGCGCTTGAGGTCCATCGGGTTCATGCCGGCGGCAACCGACTTGAGGCCTTCCTTGATGATGGCCTGGGCCAGCACGGTTGCGGTGGTGGTGCCGTCGCCGGCTTCGTCGTTGGTGCGAGAGGCAACCTCTTTCACCATCTGGGCGCCCATGTTCTCGAACTTGTCTTCCAGTTCGATTTCCTTGGCGACCGAAACACCGTCCTTGGTGATGCGGGGCGCGCCGAAGGATTTTTCGAGCACGACGTTACGGCCTTTGGGGCCGAGGGTGACCTTGACCGCATCGGCAAGGATGTTGACACCCTTCAGCATGCGGTTGCGGGCGTCGGTGTTGAACTTGACGTCTTTTGCCATTTTACAATTCTCCTATGTCTCTGAGGACGTTGGTGAAATTCGGGTGACTCAGGCGATGATGCCCATGATGTCGGACTCTTTCATGATCAGCAGCTCTTCGCCGTCGATCTGAACTTCGGTGCCGGACCATTTGCCGAACAGCACGCGGTCGCCGGCCTTCACATCGGGGGCGATGCGGGCGCCTGCGTCGTCACGCGCACCGGCGCCAACGGACACAACTTCGCCCTCGGCGGGCTTTTCCTTGGCGCTATCGGGGATGATGAGGCCGCCGGCGGTCTTTTCGTCGGATTCGACGCGGCGGACGACAACACGGTCATGAAGCGGGGTAAATGCCATCTCTGAACGCTCCTTCGTTCGAGGTTAATCTTGCCGTTAGCACTCACCATGAGCGAGTGCTAACGGAGCCGATGTAAGGAGGTGTGGGAGGGGAGTCAACCGAAGGCTTGCGGAAAATTCGCCCTAGCCGCGTTCGTCCTTGGGAGAGCAGACAACAACATAGGTCGTGATGGATGTCACCTGCGGCAAGGCGCCCAGGATGTCGGTGTGAAATGTCTTGAAGCTGGCGATGTCTTCGACCTCGACGCGCAGCAGATACTCGATGGTTCCCGTCACGCCATGCACCTCGCGCACCTGCGGCGCGTGCAGCATGGCGCGCTCGAAGTCTTCCTGCGCCGTCTTGGTATGCACCGACAAGCCGACGCCCAGCATTGCGACGAAGCCCTTGCCCATGGCCACCGGGTCGAGCACGGCGCGATAGCCCTTGATCACCCCGCTGCGCTCCAGCTCCTGCACCCGGCGCAGGCAGGCGGAGGGCGAGAGGCCCACCCGCTCGGCCAGATCGGTGTTGCTGATGCGGCCATCGCGGCTGAGTTCGCGCAATATTCGGCGGTTTATGTCATCAATCTTCGTCATATGTTGCGCATTATTCGCCTGCGCACCGGGAAAACGCAAGCACCTGCCGCAAGACCGCGGCGATAGTTGCGCCATGACCGACTCGCTCCTCTTCGCCCTCATCGGCTTTGCCTTTGTCTGCACCGCCACGCCGGGGCCGAACAACATGATGCTGCTCGCCTCGGGCGCCAACTTCGGCTTCCGCCGCTCGCTGCCGCATATGTTCGGGATCGTAGTGGGGATGCTGGTGCTGTTCTCGGCCGTGGGCGCGGGGCTGGCCGCCGTGTTCGAGGTGTTTCCGCAGGCCGAACTGGTGCTGAAGGCGGCAGCGGTGGGGTACATGCTGTGGCTGGCGTGGAAGATCGCCAATGCGGGCGCGCCGCGGGAGGCCAGCGCCGAGGGCCGGCCGCTGACGCTGCTTCAGGCGGCGGGGTTCCAATGGGTGAACCCCAAGGCCTGGACCATGGCGCTTTCGGGCCTGTCGCTTTACGCGCCCGACCACAGCCTGCCCGCCGTGGCTGCGGTGGTGCTGGCCTTCGCGCTGGTTGCCTTTCCGTCGATCAGCCTCTGGACGGCGCTTGGCCAGCAGATCCGCCGCCTGCTTACCTCCCCTGCCCGGCTTCGGGCCTTCAACATCACGATGGCGCTGCTTCTGGTGGCCTCGCTTTACCCCGTGCTGATGTGAACCACACCGCCGCCCCGCGCGTTTAGCCGGAGCCGCCTAGACGCGGCGATTGCCGGAGCGCGCGCCATGCTTTTTCTCACCGTTGCCGTGGTTTCCGCCGCGCTGATCATTGGCGCGGCCTGGGGCCTCTGGGGGAAGCTGCCCAAGGGGTTGGAAGGCTTCATGGTGGCCATGGCGGGCGGGGCGCTGATGGTTTCGGTGACGATCGAGCTGATCCAGCCCGCGCTGCAACAGACCTCGCTGATCGAGCTTTCGGTGGCGGTCGCCGCAGGCGCGCTGGTGTTTACCGGGCTGGACTGGTGGATCGAGAAGCAGACCGAGGGCAGCGAGGGCGCGGGGCTGTTGCTGGCGATCACGCTGGACGGCATCCCCGAGAACCTCGCCCTCGGTGTGGCGCTGATCGGCGCGGGCGTGCCGGAGGTGGCAGCACTGGCGGGCTCGATCCTACTTTCGAACCTGCCCGAAGCGGCGGGCGGGGCCAAGGAGATGCGGGAGGGCGAGATGGGGCGCGGGCGGATCATGTGGCTCTGGACCGGCACCGCGCTGATCCTCGCCGCCGCCGCGATCATCGGCAACTTCGCGCTGGCGGGCGTGGATGACGAGGTGCTGGCGCTGATCCGGGGCTTCGCGGCGGGCGCGGTGACGGCCTCACTGGCGACGGAGGTGTTTCCGCAGGCCTTCCGCGAAGAGCGCTATGGCACCGGCGTTGCCGTGACGCTGGGGCTGCTGATTGCCTTCGCGCTCTCGACCCTCTCGGGCGGCTGATCGTCACCCCGCGGGTGACAAGGCCCCCTGCCCCGCCTATAAGGCGCGCGACTCCTCCTCAAGACACGCAGGCACCACATGACGATCAAGGTTTTTGGCCACAAATCCCCCGACACCGACAGCACCGGCTCCCCGCTCATCTGGGCGTGGTACATGTCTGAGCATCGCGGCCAGCCCGCCGAGGCCGTGCTGCTGGGCGAGCCTAACACCGAGGCGGCCTTCGTGCTGAAGAAATGGGGCTACGAGCGGCCCGCGATCATCAGCGGCGTCGAGGCTGGTGAGAAGGTGGTGATCGTCGACACCAACAACCCCGCCGAGCTGCCCGAGGCGATCAACGACGCCGACATCCTCCAGATCATCGACCACCACAAGCTGACCGGCGGGATCGAGACCAAGGGGCCGATCGACATCACCATCAAGCCGCTGGCCTGCACCGCGACCATCATGCACAACCTGATGGGCGACAACGCGGCCAAGATGCCCGAGGGGATCAAGGGGCTGATGCTCTCCTGCATCCTCTCCGACACGCTGGAGTTCCGCTCGCCCACCACCACCGATCAGGACAAGGCGCTGGCCGAGGAGCTGGCCGCCGATCTTGGGCTGGACCTGAGCGCCTATGCTTCAGAGATGTTCGAGGCCAAGAGCGATGTTTCGGCCTTTTCGGATGCCGAGCTGCTGCGGATGGACAGCAAGGAATACCCCGTCGAGGGCACCAAGTTTCGCGTTTCCGTGCTGGAAACCACCGCGCCCAAGATCGTGCTCGACCGCAAGGAGAGCCTGATGGAGAGCATGAAGGCCGTGGCCGCCGAGGATGGCGTGGACCAGGTGCTGCTCTTCGTGATCGACATTCTGGCCGAGGAGGCCACGCTGCTGGTGCCGAACGAGCTGGTGAAGACCGTGGCCGAGAAGAGCTTTGGTGCTTCGGTCAGCGGTGACAGCGTGGTGCTGCCCGGCGTGATGAGCCGCAAGAAGCAGATCATCCCGGCGCTCAAGCTGTGAGCCGCATCGTCGAGAGCCTCGCGGAGGTTTCGCACCTTTACGACGCGGCTTTCGTCGATCTTTGGGGCTGCGTCCACAATGGCGTCACCGCCTTTCCCGAGGCGGTGGCCGCGTTGCAGACGTTTCGCGCTGCCGGAAAGAAGGTGGTGTTGCTCACCAACGCGCCCCGCGCCCGCGCCGAGGTGCAAAAGCAGCTTGGCAAATGGGGCGTGCCCGATGACGCATGGGATGTGATCGCCACCTCGGGCGATAGCGCCCGCGCGGCGATGTTCACCGGCGCGGTGGGCAGCAAGGTGTGGTTTGTCGGCCAGCCCTTCGACCAGACCTTCTTTGAGCCGCTGCACATTGTGAAAGACCCGGTGGCGATCGAACAGGTGGCGCTGGAAGAGGCCGAGGGCATCGTGTGCACCGGCCCGTTCGACCCGTTTGCCGACCCGTCGGAGATGCGCGCGCAGTTTCTCTATGCCAAGCAGAAGGGGCTGAAGCTGCTCTGCGCCAACCCCGATATCGTGGTGGACCGGGGCGAGAGCCGCGAGTGGTGCGCCGGGGCGCTGGCGCAGCTTTACACCGAGATGGGGGGCGAGAGCCTGTATTTCGGCAAGCCGCATCCGCCGATCTACGACCTTGCCCGCGCCCGTCTGGCGGAGGTGGGGGGCGACCCTGCGGGGCCGGTGCTGTGCATTGGCGACGGGGTGCTGACCGATGTGAAGGGGGCGATGGGCGAGGGCCTTGATTGCCTGTTCATCTCCGGCGGCCTCGGTGCGCTGGAAACCGGCACCGCGCCGGGCGGGCAGCCGGTGCAGGGCAAGCTCGACGAATACCTCGCGCATCACCAGATGGCGACGACCTACGCGATCGGCTTTCTGCGCTAGTTCACTTCGGTCTGGATGTAGCGGCGGCCAAGTTCGACCTCGCCGCGCCGGTGGATCACCGTGCCGATGTAGATGCCCCATGGCCAGCCGGCCGCGGGGGTGCGCTTGCCATAGGCGCGCAGCACGAAGGGCTGGGCCTTGTCGAGCACATCGGTATGGCGGCCGATCTCGCCCTCGGGGCCTTCGAACACAATCTCGATCTCGTCTCCGGCTTCGCCCGCAAAGGCATAGCCCCAGATCACCATGGCGGGCGTCTTGGGCGCCGTGACGGGCGCGGTGCGCAGGCCGGCGCGGACCTCTGCGATGCTGGGCACGGCGGAGGTGAGGCCCACGGCGATGAGGCCGCCGGGCACATAGGCGGGCGGCTCGAGCCAGAGTCCGGTGCGGCCGCCGGGGGTGGCGCGGGTGGCCTGCTCGGGCGCGGGCGCGTCGCCCTGCGCCCCGGTGGGGAGCGCGCAGGCGGAGGTGGGATCGGGCGCGAAGGGATCGACCTTGTCGGGGCCCTGCCGGACGCTCAGGTGCATATGCGGAAAGGAGGCCCGGCCCGACATGCCGATGAGCCCGAGCGGGGTGCCCATGGCAACGCGCTGGCCTTCCTCGACCACAACGGAGCCTTGGCGCATGTGGCAATACTGGGTGGTCCAGCCATCGCCGTGGTCGATCACGACGCCATTGCCGCAATTGCGGCCCTCGAGGTCGGGCGCGTCGTCGGACATGGAGGAGATGTCGGGCATCCCGTCGCGCAACCCGCGCACCGTCCCCGGGGCGGCGGCGATGACCGTGACCCCGGCGGCGACCTCGGCCAGGGTGGCGACGGCAAAATCGGTGCCGCCGTGGCCATCGTTGGCGAGCGCGCCACAGCTGAAGTCCTGCACCTCGCCGGGGGCCGGGTCGCGGTCGAAATATTGCTGGATGTAGCAGGTGCGCCCCAGCTCGCAATCGACCGGCAGGCCCAGCAGGGGCGGGCCGGCGAGCGCGGGGGCGGAGGAGAGGGCGAGGGCCAGAAAGGCGAAGGGGAGCGCCCGAAGGCGCCCCCCTGTTTCTGCTGGCCGTGCCGTCATTCGGCGGTGAGAAGCGGTGGCTTCTTCTTCGCCCCGAGGCGGGCCTTGGCCGGCTCCTCGATGCGCAGGTCGATCTCGCCGTTCTTGACGCCGACCTTGACGATACCGCCCTTCATCAGCCGGCCGAAGAGCAGCTCTTCCGCCAGCGGCTTCTTGATGTTTTCCTGGATCACGCGACCCAGGGGGCGGGCGCCCATCTTGTCGTCATAGCCCTTGTCGGCGAGCCATTCGGCGGCCTTGGGGGTGAGCTCGATGGTCACGTCGCGGTCCATCAGCTGGGCCTCGAGCTGGAGCACGAACTTTTCGACCACCGAAACGATGGTTTCCTTGCCCAGCGGCGAGAAGCTGATGACCGCATCCAGACGGTTGCGGAACTCCGGCGTGAAGGTGCGCTCGATGGCGGCGGTATCCTCGCCGACGCGGCGATCACGCCCGAAGCCGATGGCCTCCTTGGCCTGCTCCGCCGCACCGGCGTTGGAGGTCATGATGAGGATCACGTTGCGGAAGTCGGTTGTCCGGCCGTTGTGGTCGGTCAGCTTGCCGTGGTCCATCACCTGCAGGAGGATGTTGTAGACATCCGGGTGCGCCTTCTCGATCTCGTCGAGCAGGAGCACGCAATGCGGGTTCTGGTCGACGCCATCGGTGAGCATGCCGCCCTGGTCAAAGCCGACATAGCCCGGAGGCGCGCCGATCAGCCGCGAGACCGCGTGCTTCTCCATGTATTCCGACATGTCGAAGCGCATCAGCTCCACGCCGAGTTGCGACGCGAGCTGCTTGGCGACCTCGGTCTTGCCCACGCCGGTGGGCCCGGCAAACAGGTAGTTGCCGATCGGCTTTTCGGGCTCGCGCAGGCCCGCGCGGGCCAGCTTGATGGCCGAGGAGAGCGCGGAAATCGCTTTGTCCTGCCCGAAGACCACGCGCTTGAGCGAGGCTTCCAGATCCTTGAGAACCTCGGCGTCGTCCTTGCTGACGTTCTTGGGCGGGATGCGGGCGATCTTGGCCACGACGGCCTCGATCTCCTTGGTGCCGATGGTCTTGCGGCGCTTGCTTTCGGCCACGAGATGCTGGGCTGCCCCCGCCTCGTCGATCACGTCGATCGCCTTGTCGGGCAGCTTGCGGTCGTTGATGTAACGGGCCGAAAGCTCGACAGCCGATTTGATCGCGTCGGCGGTATACTTGATGTCGTGGTGCTCCTCAAAATAGGGCTTGAGGCCCCGGAGGATCTTCACCGAGTCTTCGACGGTGGGTTCGCTGACGTCGATCTTCTGGAAGCGCCGCGACAGGGCGCGGTCCTTCTCGAAGTGCTGGCGGAACTCCTTGTAGGTGGTGGAGCCCATGCAGCGCAGCTTGCCGCCCTGAAGCGCTGGCTTCAGCAGGTTGGAGGCATCCATCGCCCCGCCGGAGGTGGCCCCGGCGCCGATGACGGTGTGGATCTCGTCGATGAAGAGCACCGCGTCGGGGTGCTTTTCAAGGTCGGTCACCACGGCCTTCAGCCGCTCCTCGAAGTCGCCGCGATAGCGGGTGCCGGCGAGCAGCGCGCCCATGTCGAGCGAGAAGATGGTGGAGTTGGAGAGCACCTCGGGGGTTTCGCCCTGCACGATCTTGCGGGCCAACCCCTCGGCAATAGCGGTTTTGCCCACGCCGGGATCGCCCACCAGAAGCGGGTTGTTCTTGCGGCGGCGGCAGAGCACCTGGATGCAGCGCTCGACCTCGGACTCGCGCCCGATCAGCGGATCGACATCGCCGTCGCGCGCCTTGGCGTTCAGGTCGACGCAATACTTGGTGAGTGCGCTTTCCTTCTCTTCGGGCTCGGCATTGACGGTTTCGGCGCTGGCGCTCTCTTCATCCATGTCGGTTGCGCCCGACACCGAGCGGGCCTCGCCAAAGGCGGGGTCCTTTGCAACGCCATGGGCGATGAAGTTGACCGCGTCGTAGCGGGTCATGTCCTGCTCCTGCAGGAAGAAGGCGGCGTTGCTCTCGCGCTCGGCGAAGATGGCCACCAGCACGTTTGCGCCCGTCACTTCGGTGCGGCCGGAGCTTTGCACGTGGATCGCAGCCCGCTGGATCACGCGCTGGAAGGCGGCGGTTGGCACGGCTTCGGAACCTTCGATCTCGGTCACGAGAGTCGACAGGTCTTCGTCGATGAAGTCGTTGAGAGTGCTGCGAAGTTCGTCCAGATCGACCGAGCAGGCCTGCATCACCTTGGCGGCGTCAGGCTCATCGATCAGCGCCAGCAGGAGATGTTCCAGCGTGGCGAGCTCATGGCGGCGTGCGTTGGCCAGCGCCAGAGCGGCGTGGATTGCTTGCTCGAGGGTGTTCGAAAACGATGGCACGCGATGTGCTCCTTTCCCTGGTGGCCTAGGTGGGGTTGGCCCGTCCTTGACCGTGGCCTCATATGATTAAAGTTCGGTGGAAAACCCGAACCTTCAAGTCTTTTGTGAGAGTTTTTTCACGCGAGGGCCGGATTTGCACAAATTGTGATCGGCAAACCCGAGTGCGGCGCGGCGCCCCGAAAAGCGTTCGCGGCATTATAGGGCCCCGCGCTCAAAATGCATCCTTTCTCCGCCGGATTTCGGCAAAAACCTCTGCATCGGTGGCGTTTTCCATGCCGACTGTGGCGCGGATGCCTGCGTCACCGCACCGCAGGAAGGGGTTGGTGGCCAGTTCCTCGGCCAGCGTGACCTGCGCGGTGGGTTCGCCGGCCTCGCGCCGGGTTGCCACTTTCTTGACCCGTTCGAGAAGCGCGGGGTTGTCGGGATCGACGCTGAGGGCGAAGCGGGCGTTGCTCATGGTGTATTCGTGCCCCGAGTAGACCATGGTTTCGGGCGGAAGGGCAGCGAGTTTCTGCAGCGAGTTGTGCATCTGCTCGAAGGTGCCCTCGAACACCCGGCCGCACCCCAGCGCCATCAGGCTGTCGGCGGTGAAGAGCGCCCCGCCGTTGGGAAAATGGAAGGCGAGGTGGCCGAGGGTGTGGCCGGGCACCTCGAGGGGCACGGTGTAGCCCTCGCCGTTGCCCCCGTTCATCCCTTCGGCAAGCGCCATGTCGAGCGGGGGCAGCTTGGCCTCCTCGGCCTTGGGGCCCATGACCTTGAGGCCGTATTTCTCGCGCAGCTCCTCCACCCCGCCGACGTGGTCGTGGTGGTGGTGGGTGATCATCAGCACGCCCGGGGTCCAGCCGCTGGACTCCAGCGCGTCGATGATCGGCGCGGCCTCGGGCGCATCTATCAGGCAGACCCCGTCGGGGCCCTTGACCACATAGGCGTAGTTGTCGGAGAGGCAGGGGACGGTGAGGATTTCGAGGGGCATGGCGTTTCCCTTTCGCGCTGATATGGTCTGGCCAGACTAATCCAATCCCGACCCCGACCCAAGCGAGGGCTACCGGCAACCGATGCATCTGGACGTTCTCGACCTGAGGAACTTCTATTACCGCACCCAGCTAGGGCGTGTGGCGCAACGGGCAATCCGGGACCAGGTGACGACGCTCTGGCCGGAGGCAAAGGCACAGACGGTGGCGGGCTACGGATTTGCAACGCCGCTGCTGCGCCCCTACCTCGCGGATGCGCGGCGGGTGATGGCGCTGATGCCGGGCGCGCAGGGCGTGGCCCCGTGGCCCGCCGGCGGGCCCAACCATTCGGTGCTGGTGGAAGAGACGCTCTGGCCGGTCACCACCGGGCAGGTCGACAAGCTCGTCTGCCTGCACGGGCTGGAAACCACCGACAACCCGGGACGGCTGTTGGCCGAGGTGCACCGGGTGCTGGGCCCCGGGGGCCGCGCGATCTTCATCGTGCCCAACCGGGCCGGGCTTTGGGCGCGGCGCGATGTGACGCCCTTCGGCTTTGGTCGCCCCTACTCGCTGACCCAGCTCGAAGCGCAGCTGCGGGCCAACGGCTTTGTGCCGGAGCGCCACCTTGCCGCGCTGTTCAGCCCGCCGAGCCACCGGCGGTTCTGGGTGAAGTCTTCGAACTTCTGGGAGAAGACCGGGCGGAAGGTGTCGGGCTACCTCGCGGGGGGCGTGCTCATTCTGGAGGCGAGCAAGCGGGTCTATGCGCCCGGCGGCGCGGTGCGCAAGAAGCAGCGCCAGAGGGTGCCGGTGCTGGAAGGCGCGCGCCAGCCCGGGGTGGAACCGGCCTGAGCGGGTGGCGGTTGCGCCCGGGCCGATCCGGGCGGGCTGCGCCAAATGCCGCAGGTGCGAAATCGGCCGCGGGCCG
This sequence comes from Oceanicola sp. 502str15, assembly GCF_024105635.1. Taxonomy (NCBI): domain Bacteria; kingdom Pseudomonadati; phylum Pseudomonadota; class Alphaproteobacteria; order Rhodobacterales; family Roseobacteraceae; genus Oceanicola; species Oceanicola sp. 502str15. The sequence continues at coordinate 4,215,447 of NZ_WYDQ01000001.1, read as the reverse complement.
GCAAAGCCCCTGCCCCGCGCCCGAGAGTTTGCAGCAAGCCACTGGCAATGCTCGGGAAATCGCGACAGGTCGACGGTATACAATGGCATTCAGAGCCAAAAGAGATTCCCCCCGCCGGGCAGCGGCCAAATGACACCAAACTGTCGCACAAGGGCTAACGCACTGTTTTACATGCATTTTACCTTCCAGCCCCCGACACTTTAAGCAGTTGCGAGCCCATAAACCGTCTGCTAGACACCCATCGACTTCGGGGGGCACCGGCGACGGTGATGCCCGATCTATGCCTAGAGCCCACATATTCAAACGGGCCAAAACGACAACGAGGGGTGGACGTGTCCGAGACGGCTTCGATATCCGCAAGCATCGCCGCGCGCTACGCATCAGCGCTCTTCGACCTCGCCAAGAGCGACAAGAAACTGAAATCGCTGGGAAGCGACGCCGACACGCTCGGCGCGGCACTCGACGAGAGTGATGCATTCCGGGATCTCATCAACAACCCGATCTATACCCGCGCCGAACAGGCTGCCGGGGCAACGGCGGTGGCCAAGAAGATGGGCCTCGACGCCCTGACCACTTCGACGCTGGGCCTGATGGCGCAGAACCGTCGCCTGTTTGCCCTGCCCCAGCTGGTGAAGGCGCTCAAGGCGATGATCGCTGAGGAAAACGGAGAGGTGACGGCAGAAGTCACCTCGGCCAAGGCCCTCACCGACGCCCAGAAGAAGAAACTCGCCGAGACTCTCGCAAAGAAGGTCGGCAAGGACGTGAAACTCGATACGCACGTCGATGAAGCCCTGATTGGCGGCCTCGTCGTGAAACTCGGCTCGCAAATGATTGACAGCTCGATCCGTTCGAAACTGTCTTCCCTTCAGAACGCAATGAAAGAGGTCGGCTAATGGCTCTCCAAGCTGCGGAAATCTCCGCAATCCTGAAAGACCAGATCAAGAACTTTGGCCAGGAGGCCGAAGTTGCCGAAGTCGGCCGCGTGCTCTCCGTCGGTGACGGTATTGCCCGCGTGCATGGGCTCGACAACATCCAGGCCGGTGAAATGGTCGAATTCCCCGGCAACATCCGGGGCATGGCGCTCAACCTTGAAAGCGACAACGTCGGCGTCGTGATCTTCGGTTCCGACCGGGACATCAAGGAAGGCGACACCGTCAAGCGCACCAAGGCCATCGTGGACGTGCCCGTGGGCGACGCCATGCTCGGCCGCGTCGTGGACGGCCTCGGCAACCCGCTGGACGGCAAGGGCGAGATCAAGACCACCGAGCGTTCGATCGCGGACGTGAAGGCCCCCGGCATCATCCCGCGTAAATCGGTGCACGAGCCGATGGCGACCGGCCTCAAGTCGGTGGACGCGATGATCCCGATCGGCCGTGGCCAGCGCGAGCTGATCATTGGCGACCGTCAGACCGGCAAGACCGCCGTGGCGCTCGACGCGATCCTGAACCAGAAAAGCTACAACGACGCCGCCGGCGACGACGAGAGCAAGAAGCTCTACTGCGTCTACGTTGCCGTCGGCCAGAAGCGCTCGACCGTGGCGCAGCTGGTGAAGAAGCTCGAAGAGACCGGCGCGATCGAATACACCACCGTCGTTGCCGCGACCGCTTCGGACCCGGCGCCGATGCAGTACCTGGCCCCCTATACCGCGACCTCGATTGCCGAGTTCTTCCGCGACAACGGCCGCCACGCGCTGATCATCTACGATGACCTTTCCAAGCAGGCCGTGTCCTACCGCCAGATGTCGCTGCTGCTGCGTCGTCCGCCCGGCCGTGAAGCCTACCCCGGCGACGTGTTCTACCTGCACTCTCGCCTGCTCGAGCGTTCGGCCAAGCTGAACGAAGAGCATGGTTCGGGCTCGCTGACCGCGCTGCCGATCATCGAAACCCAGGGCGGCGACGTGTCGGCCTTCATTCCGACCAACGTGATCTCGATCACCGACGGCCAGATCTTCCTTGAGACCGAGCTGTTCTACCAGGGCATCCGCCCCGCCGTGAACACCGGCCTCTCGGTGTCTCGTGTGGGTTCGTCGGCCCAGACCAAGGCGATGTCCTCGGTTGCAGGCCCGGTGAAGCTGTCGCTCGCGCAGTACCGCGAGATGGCCGCCTTCGCGCAGTTCGGCTCCGACCTCGACGCCTCCACCCAGCGCCTGCTGGCCCGTGGTGCGCGCCTGACCGAGCTGATGAAGCAACCGCAGTATGCGCCGCTGACCAACGCCGAGATCGTCTGTGTGATCTACGCCGGTACCAACGGCTACCTCGACAACGTGCCGGTGTCCGATGTGGGCCGGTTCGAAGCCGGGCTGCTGTCGCACCTGCGTGGCAAGCATGCCGACCTGCTCAAGGACATCACCGAGAACGATCGCAAGGTGAAGGACGAGCTGGCCGACAACATCAAGGCCGCTCTGGACGCGTTCGCAAAAGATTTTGCCTGAGGCTGGCCGGGGAGATAGCTCATGCCGAGCCTAAAGGACCTAAAAAATCGGATCGAGAGTGTCAAAAGCACTCGTAAGATCACCAAGGCCATGCAGATGGTGGCCGCCGCGAAACTGCGGCGGGCACAGGAAGCTGCCGAGGCCGGACGGCCCTACGCCGAGCGGATGAATGCCGTGATGGCGGGGCTGGCCGGTGCCAGTGCCGGTTCCGACTCCGCCCCGCGCCTTCTGGCTGGGACGGGCGACGACAAGGTGCAGCTGCTGGTGGTCATGACTGCCGAGCGGGGCCTCTGCGGTGGCTTCAACAGCTCGATCGTCAAGCTTGCCCGCGCCCGCGCGCAGGAACTGATCAAGGCCGGCAAGGAGGTGAAGATCCTCACCGTCGGCAAGAAGGGCCGGGAGCAGCTGAAACGCGACCTCTCCAGCCACTTCATCGGCCATGTCGACCTGAGCGGGGTGAAGAACCTCGGCTACACCGACGCGCAGGGTGTTGCCCGCGACGTGCTGACCCGCTTCGACGCGGGCGAGTTCGACGTGGCGACGATCTTCTATGCCGAGTTCGAAAGCGTCATTGCCCAGAAGCCGACCGCGCTTCAGGTGATCCCGGCGGCCTTCGAGGCCACCGAGGAAGCTGCCGAAGAGGCTGCGACGGTCTACGACTACGAGCCGGAAGAGGAGGCCATTCTGGCCGACCTGCTGCCGCGCGCCGTGGCGACGCAGATCTTCACCGCGCTGCTGGAAAACGGTGCGTCGGAACAGGGTGCCCGGATGAGCGCCATGGACAACGCGACGCGCAACGCGGGCGACATGATCGACAAGCTGACGATCCAGTTCAACCGCTCGCGCCAGGCCGTCATCACCAACGAGCTGATCGAGATTATTTCGGGCGCCGAGGCGCTCTGACGAAGAGGAAACGAAAATGGCTAACGCAAAAGGCAAAGTGACTCAGGTCATCGGCGCCGTTGTCGACGTGCAGTTCGACGACACGCTGCCCGCGATTCTCAACGCGCTGACCACCGAGAACAACGGCAAGAAGCTGGTGCTCGAAGTGGCGCAGCACCTGGGCGAGAACACCGTGCGCACCATCGCGATGGACGCCACCGAGGGCCTGGTGCGCGGTCAGGAAGTGACCGACACCAACGCCGCCATCCAGGTGCCCGTGGGCACCGCCACGCTGGGGCGCATCCTGAACGTGATCGGTGAGCCGATCGACGAGAAGGGCCCGGTCGAGGCCGACGAGCATCGCCCGATCCACGCCCCTGCCCCCGACTTCGCCGACCAGTCGACCGAAGCCGAGGTGCTGGTGACCGGCATCAAGGTGATCGACCTGCTGGCGCCCTACGCCAAGGGCGGCAAGATCGGCCTGTTCGGCGGTGCCGGCGTGGGCAAGACGGTTCTGATCCAGGAGCTGATCAACAACATCGCCAAGGTGCACTCGGGCCTCTCCGTGTTCGCCGGTGTGGGCGAGCGGACCCGTGAGGGCAACGACCTCTACCACGAGATGATCGAATCCGGCGTTCTGACCCCGGACAACCTGCCGGACTCCAAGATTGCGCTGGTCTTCGGCCAGATGAACGAGCCTCCCGGAGCCCGTGCCCGTGTGGCGCTGACCGGCCTGACCCTGGCCGAGCAGTTCCGCGATGCGACCGGCACCGACGTGCTGTTCTTCGTGGACAACATCTTCCGCTTCACCCAGGCCGGTTCCGAGATGTCGGCGCTTCTGGGTCGTATCCCCTCAGCCGTGGGCTACCAGCCCACCCTCGCGACCGACATGGGCGCGATGCAGGAGCGGATCACCTCGACGAAGAACGGCTCGATCACCTCGATCCAGGCCGTCTACGTGCCCGCGGATGACCTTACCGACCCGGCCCCGGCAACCACCTTTGCCCACCTCGACGCGACGACCGTGCTCAACCGCGCGATCTCCGAGCTGGGCATCTACCCCGCCGTGGACCCGCTGGACTCGACCTCGCGCCTGATGGACCCGCTGATCGTGGGTGAAGAGCACTACAACGTTGCCCGTGACGTGCAGGGTATCCTCCAGCGCTACAAGTCGCTTCAGGACATCATCGCCATTCTCGGGATGGACGAACTCTCGGAAGAGGACAAGCTGACCGTGGCCCGCGCCCGGAAGATCCAGCGTTTCCTCTCCCAGCCGTTCGACGTGGCCAAGGTGTTCACCGGTTCCGACGGCGTTCAGGTGCCGCTGGAAGACACCGTCAGCTCGTTCAAGGCCGTTGTGGCCGGCGAGTACGACCACCTGCCCGAGGGCGCCTTCTACATGGTTGGCGGCATCGACGAGGTGAAGGCCAAAGCCGAGAAGATGGCAGCCGACGCCGCCTAAGAGCTAACGCCCCCTGCCCCGCCTCACGGCGGGCGCGGGGGGCAGCACCAACCAACAGGAGCCACCCATGGCTGACACCATGCAGTTTGATCTGGTTTCGCCCGAGCGCCGTCTGGCCTCGCTGGCGGCCCGTGAAGTGCAGATTCCCGGTGCCGAGGGCGACCTGACGGCGATGCCGCAGCACTCCCCGATGATTACCACCCTGCGCCCCGGTGTTCTGACCGTGAAGGCCGAGGACGGTGCGGAAAGCAAATACGCGGTGATCGGCGGCTTTGCCGAGATTAACGAGAACGGCACCACCGTTCTGGCCGAGCACGCCGTGCCGGCCGAGGAGCTGACCCCGGAGACGCTGGAGCAGTTTCTCTCCGACGCCGCCGCCGCACGTGACAATGCAAGCGCCGAGGATCTCGACGCCCTCGCCAAGACCGCGGCCGATATCGCCGCTCTGGGCAACGATCTGGGTGTTGCGCCGCGCTCCGGCAGCTGACCCCCGAAACAAGACAATTTTCAGAAGCCCCGCCGAGAAATTGGCGGGGCTTTTTACGTTTTGGTTCCAATTTTCGCCCAAATCTACTTTTATCCACGGACCAGGGATGACGGGGTTATGACGAACTGAATGAAACGCTTGCGCAATCACCTGGTCGGGGTCGATGAGGGCTCTGTCGTGCTGTTCTCGGATTTCGAGGACGGCGGCGAGATGTGGACGGGCACAGGCCCGCGGCAGGCGCGTCGGGCGGTGAGCTTCTCGGAAACCTATCGTACGCCGCCCACGGTGATGGTGAACCTGTCTATGTGGGACATGGACCAGAAGACCAACCAGCGGGCCGACATCGGGGCGGAGAACATCACCGAAGATGGCTTTGAGCTGGTGTTCCGCACCTGGGGCGACACCCGAGTGGCCCGGGTGCGCGCGAGCTGGATGGCGATGGGCGAGCTGCGCCACGAGGACGACTGGGACATGTACTGAGGCCGGACGACCGCTGGCGCCCCCGGGGCGAGGCGGCGACGGCCTTGAGCACCACCGCATCACATGCTGGAGAAGGCGCCTGCGGCGGGGGATTTGACCCGGCCTGAAGCGAGACGAGGCCGGTTCAATCGGCCTGACGGCCCGTTCCTGTCATCAATATTTTGCTTGCCGGGCACATCGCCCGCAGCGAGAAGCCCACATGCCTCGCGTGAACGGCCCTCTGTTCTTCATCCTTGCCACCCTGATGCTCGACGCCATCGGGATCGGCATCGTGTTTCCGATCATGCCCGATCTGATGGAGCGGGTGGGCGCGGGGAACGTGGGCGAGGGCTCGCTTTGGGCCGGTGTGCTGATGGCGGCCTATGCCGGGGCGCAGTTCGTGTTCGGGCCGGTGGTGGGCTCGATCTCGGATGCCTGGGGGCGCAGGCCGGTGCTGCTGGTGGCGCTGGCCTGCCTGTCGCTCGACTACGTGGTGATGGCGCTGGCCGACAGCTTCTGGCTGTTGCTGCTGGGGCGGACGCTGGCCGGGGTGGCGGGCGCGACCTATATCACCGCGACGGCCTATGTCTCTGATATCACGCCAAAACACCAGCGTGCAGCCCGGTTCGGGCTGATCGGCGCGGCCTTCGGCATCGGCTTCGTCATGGGGCCCGCGCTGGGGGGCGTGGTGGCGGGCTGGCATGTGACGGCGCCGTTCTGGCTGGCCGCCGGGCTGGCGGCGGCGAACCTCTGCCTCGGGCTGCTGGTGCTGCCGGAATCTCTGAAGCAGGAGAACCGCCGCGCCTTCGGCGCCCGCGACATGAACCCCTTTGCCAGCTTCCGCCGGGCCTTTGCCCTGCCCGGCCTCGCGGTGCCTCTGATCTGCCTTGCGCTCTTCGAGTTCGCCAACATGGTCTACCCGGTGCTTTGGGCCTTCTGGGGCAAGGCGGCGCTGGGGTGGAGCACGCTGGCCGTCGGCCTGTCGCTCTCGGCCTACGGGGCGTTGATGGCCCTGTCGCAGGGCGTGGTGATGCCGCTGGCGGTGGCACGGCTGGGCGAGCGGCGGCTGGTGGTGCTGGGGCTGGTGATTTCGGGCTTCGCGATGGCGGTCTTCGGCTTTGCCACGACCACATGGATCGTGGTGCTGGTGATGCCGCTGGCCGCCCTGTCGGACCTGGTGCCGCCCACGCTCACCGCGATTGCGGCCAACGGGGCGGGAGAGGACGAGCAGGGCATGGTGCAGGGGGTGATCGCGGCGCTGGCCTCGCTGGCCGCGGTTCTGGCGCCGCTGATCTTCACGCCGCTGTTCCGGGCCTTCACCGCCGAGGGCGGCACGCTGTACTGGCCGGGCGCGCCCTTTGCCCTGGGCGCGGTGCTGGTGCTGGCGATCTTGCCGCTGGTGCTGCGCCGGTAGGAGGATGGCGGGACAAGTCCCGCCCTACGCCTCAGACGTCGGTGCCGTAGAAGCCCTCGTAGATCGGGACCAGCGTGTTGTGGTCGAAGAGCGAGGAGACGCTGGTGCCGGACCAGATGTTGAGGATCGCCTGGGCGAACATCGGGGCGGTGGGCACGATGCGGATGTTGGGGCAGGCCTTGACCGCCTCGGTGGCCTCGATGCTGTCGGTGATCACGAGGCTTTTCATCACCGACTTGGTGATCCGCTCCACCGCCGGGCCGGAGAGCACCCCGTGGGAGATGTAGCTGTGCACCTCGGTCGCGCCGTTCTCCATCAGGATCTCGGCAGCCTTGCAGAGCGTGCCGGCGGTGTCGCAGATGTCATCGACGATCACGCAGACCTTGTCTTTCACGTCGCCGATCACTGTCATCTCGGCCACTTCGCCCGCCTTCTCGCGGCGCTTGTCGACGATCGAGAGCGGCGCCCCGATCCGTTGGGCCAGCTCGCGGGCGCGGGCCACGCCGCCCACGTCGGGGCTGACGACCATCACGTCCTCGAGCTTGTCCTTCATGTGGTGCTGGATATCGAGGGCGAAGATCGGCGAGGCGTAGAGGTTGTCGACCGGGATGTCGAAGAAGCCCTGGATCTGGGCGGCGTGGAGATCCATCGTCAGCACCCGCTCGATGCCGGCCTCGGCGATAAGGTTGGCGACCAGCTTGGCCGAAATCGGCGTGCGGGCCTTGGTGCGGCGGTCCTGCCGGGCATAGCCGAAGTAGGGGATCACCGCCGTGGTGCGCGCCGCCGAGGAGCGCTTGAGCGCGTCGGACATGATGAGCAGTTCCATCAGGTTGTCGTTCGCGGGGTTGGAGGTGGGCTGGATGATGAACATGTCCTCGCCGCGGACGTTCTCGTAGACCTCGACGAAGATCTCCTGGTCGTTGAACCGCTCGACCCGGGCATCGACCAGCCCCACGGTCATGCCCCGGTGCATGGACATGCGCCGGCAGATCGCCTTGGCCAGCGGCATGTTGGCATTGCCGGACATCAGTTTGGGTTCGGTCGGATTGGGCATCGCGGTTCCCCTCGCGCGTGACAGAATCGTAATGTTGACACCCCATAGCACCGGCCTACCGTCAGGGCCAGAAACGCGCGAGCCCGGGAGGTGCAAATGCCGCATATAGATTACTTCTTCTCCACCATATCCCCCTTCTCCTATCTCGCGGGCGACCGGCTGGAGAAAATTGCGGCCGGCGCGGGGGCGAGCATCGCCTACAAGCCGGTGGATATCATGGCGCTCTTCGCCCGCACCGGCGGCACCCCGCCGGGCGAGCGGCACGAGAACCGCAAGGCCTACCGGATGCAGGAGTTGAAGCGGGCGGCGGCAAAGACGGGCCTGCCGATGACCTTCACCCCGGCGCATTTTCCGACCAATGCCGCACCGTCGAGCTACGCGCTGATCGCGGCGCAGTCCGAGGGCGGCGGCGACGTGGGCGCGCTGGCGCAGGGGCTGCTGCGGGCGGTCTGGGCGGAAGAGAAGGACATTGCGCAGGACGATGTGATCAAGGCCTGCCTGACGGCGGCGGGGTTTGATCCGGGCATCGCCGACCGCGGCCTGCTGGCCGGGGCGGAGACCTATGGGAAGAACCTCGACGAAGCCGTGGAGAAGGGGGCGTTCGGCGCCCCATTCTACGTGGTCGACGACGGGGCGCTGTTCTGGGGTCACGACCGGCTCGATGATCTCGAAGCCCATCTGAAGGGCTGATCGGGGCGGCGGGACAAGTCCCGCCCTACGGGGTGTGGCGCGCGGGGGGCTTTCTAACGGCTGTTGCGCGCGCCGCAGACCCTGCACTGGAGTATTTGCAGCAAGAAAATGAACAGGCGGTGCCCTGCCCCATTTTCTTGCTCGAAATACTCTGCCCGACATATCAACCCACGCCACGCCGCGGGGCCGACTGAGCGGCGGCCGTCCGGCGCGGGGTGGGCGGGTGGGAGCGCCGGGCGGGCGGGGCTCAGTCGGCCCAGCTTACGCCGGTGAGGTCGTTGGCCTGGGTCGGGGCGTTTTCCCAGAGGCCCTCGATCTTGGCATTGGCGACACCGGTCTTGGGGAGCTGGAAGAGGTAGCCGTTGACGAAGTCTTCCGCGATCTTTTGCTGTGCGGCTTTCAGGATCTCGGAGCGCGCGTCGGGGCCGGTGGTGCCTTCGAGCAGGGTCATCATGCTTTTGAAGTCCGGGGCGGCGTATTGGAAGTAATAGTCGTCGCGGGCGTAGATGTTGATGTCCATCGGCTCGGTGTGGCTGATGATCGTCAGGTCGAAGTCGCGGCCCTTGAACACCTGTTCGAGCCATTGGGCCCATTCCATGTTGGTGATCTCGGTTGCGATGCCCACGTCGCGCAGCTGGGCGGCGATGATCTCGCCGCCGCGCCGGGCGTAGGCGGGGGGTGGCAGGGCGAGACGCAGGGTCAGGTCGGAGACGCCGGCCTCGGCCAGCAGGGCCTTCGACTTTTCGGGGTCGAAGGCCGACAGCTCGGTCAGGTCGACGTAGTCGGGGTTGTGGGGGGCGAAATGGGTGCCGATGGGGGTGCCGTAGCCGTTCATCGCGCCGTCGATCAGGTCCTGCCGGTTGATCGCATGGGCGATGGCTTCGCGGACCTTCACGTTGTCGAGCGGGGGCTCGGCGTTGTTCATCGCCAGAATGGTTTCGCCCTCGGTCGAGCCGATGATCACCTTGAACTGCGGGTTGCCCTCGAACTGCGGCAGGGTTTCCTGCGCCGGGAAGTTGGGGAAGGCATCGACATCGCCGGCCATCATGGCGGCGAAGGCGGCGTTGGGGTCGGTGATGAACTTGAAGGTGGCCGAGGCCAGCGCGGGGGCCTCGCCCCAGTAGTCGGGGTTGCGGGTGAGGGTCACATGGTCGCCCTGCGCCCATTCGGTGAAGGTGAAGGGGCCGGTGCCGACGGGGTTGGTGGCGAGGTCGGCGGCACTTGCCTCGTCGACCATCACCGCATCGCCCCAGGCCATCTTGAAGGGAAAGGCGCCATCGGGCTGGCCGAGGGTGATCTTCACGGTCGTCGGGTTCACCGCCTCGACGCTTTCGATCCCGGCGAAGAGGGCCTTTTGCGCGTTGGTGCTGTCTTCGGCGCGGGCGCGGTCGAGGGAGAAGACCACATCGTCGGCGGTGAAATCGCTGCCGTCGTGGAATTTCACGCCCTCGTGCAGGGTGAAAGTATAGGTGGAGCCATCGTCCGAGACCTCCCAGCCGGAGGCCAGCGCGGGCACCACCGAGCCGTCGGCGGCAAAGCGGGTGAGGCCCTCGAAGACGTTGGCATAGACCACCTCGTCGATGGCCGCCGCCGCGCCGCCGGTCGGGTCGAGGTTTGGCGGCTCGAGCACCATGCCGAGGGTGATGCTGTCTTGCGCCAGTGCGGGCGTGGCAAGGAACGCGGTGGCGAGAAGGGTTGCGCGAAGGGTCATGGGGCTGGGCCTCCCTGAGTGGTTTCCCTCAGGTTAGCGGGCGAGGGCACGGCTGCATAGGCGGTTTAGCGGGCGAGCAGCTCGGCCAGCACGAGGGCCATGACCGTGGCGCTGTCGACCATGTCCTGCACGCCGACCCATTCGTCGGGCTGGTGGGCGAGGTCCAGTATCCCCGGGCCGTAGGCGATGCAGTTGGAGAGCTTGCCGATGCGGTCGATGTGCTTCTGGTCGTAGGTGCCGGGGCTGACGACGTAATCGGGCTGGCGGGCGAGCACCTTTTCGATGGCGGCCGCGGTGGTGCGCACGATGGGGGCATCTTCGGGGGCCATGGTAGGCTGCACTTCGAAGAGGTCCCGGATCTCGTAGGTAAAGCTGGGCCGGGCGGCTTTGACCTTTTCCATCAGCGCGGTGACCTCGCCCTTCACCTCGGCCAGCTCCTCCTCGATCAGGAAGCGCCGGTCGATCACGATGCGGCAGCTGTCGGGGACGCAGGGGGCGGGCAGGCCGGTGTAGTCTTCCGGGTGATCCCCCTCGCCGCCGTGGATGGAGTTGATGTTGAGCGTGCTCTGCTTGGCGCCCTCCGGCACCACCGGCATGTCGGTGCGCTTGGTGGCGAGCAGCGGAAAGAGCGTGGCCTCCATTTCGGCCAGCACGGCGCCCATGTGGCGCACGGCGGAGTCGCCCAGAAACGGCATGGAGCCGTGGGCGATGCGGCCAAAGGTTTCGATCTCGGCCCACCAGACGCCGCGATGGCCGAGGCAGATGCGGTCCTTGTTGAGCGGTTCGGGGATGATGACGTGCTGCACGCGCTCGGGCGAGAACCAGCCACGTTCGGCAAGGTAGGCGACGCCGCCGTAGCCGCCGGATTCCTCATCCGCCGTGGCAGAGATTTCGACCGCGCCGGAGAAATCGGGGCAGGTCTCGAGGAAGGCTTCGACGGCGATGATGGAGGCGGCGAGGCCGCCCTTCATGTCGCAGGATCCGCGACCATAGAGCTTGCCGTCCTTCACCTCGCCGCCGAAGGGGTCGACAGTCCAGCCGCGACCGACCTCGACCACGTCATGGTGGGAGTTGAAGTGCACGCACTCCCCTGCCCGCTTGCCCTCGCGGCGGGCAACCACGTTCCAGCGCGGATATTCGGTGGAGTCGGCGGGGGCGCCCTCGGCGCGGATCATCTCGACCTCGAAGCCCTGCTTGCCGAGGCGTTCGGCGAGGTAGCTGCATATCGCGCGGTAGTGCTGGCCGGGCGGGTTGAGCGTGGGGATCTGCACGAGGTCGCCACAGAGCGCCACCAGCTCGCCCTCGCGGGCGCGGATGGCTTGGGACAGGCGGGCGTCAAGATCGGAAGGCATGGCGGCACGTTAGGCGCAAAGCCCGTGCCGCCACAACGCCCGATCGCCTACTCCGCGGGTGCGGGGCGCTCCGGGGTGCGCCCGGCGGTGCTGCGGGCGTCGATTTCCACGTCGTCATCTGGGTGGAAGGCCTCGAGCTCGGGGCGGGTGCCGATGTTGATGTGCTCGATGTCTTCCTCGGCAAAGCCGCGGATCAACGAGGGGATCATCATGCAGACCAGCAGGAAGATCGGCAGGCCGACCACGGTGATGACTTGTTGCAGCGCCGTCAGCCCGGCCTCGCCGGCGAGGATGATGAGCATGGCGGCCACCAGCCCCTCGGCGGCGCCCCAGAACACCCGCTGCCCGACCGGGCCGGGGGTGGGTTTGCCGGTGCAGAGCATGTCGACCACCAGCGAGGCGGAGTCGGACGAGGTGGCGAAGAAGATCGCCACGATCACCACGGCGAAGCCCTGGATGAACTCGGTGAAGGGGAAATGCTCGAAGAAGGCGAACATGGCCAGCGGCACAGACTCGGCCACTGCCGCGCTGATCTCGCCTGCCGCCTCGCCCATGGCGGCGCGGGCGGCGAGGCCCAACCCGTCGAACTCCATCGCCTGCCAGCCGAAGATGGAGAACCAGACGAGGGTGAAGAGCGAGGGTGCGAGCAGCACGCCGAAGACGAACTCGCGGATGGTGCGGCCGCGCGAGATGCGCGCGACGAAGAGGCCGATGAAGGGCGACCATGTGACGGTCCAGGCCCAGTAGAACACCGTCCAGCTGCCCTGCCAGCCCCAGGGCGGGTTGTCGGGGTTCTCGTTGGCGAGCATGTCGTTCCAGAACATCAGGTGCGGCAGGTTCTCGAAATAGAGGCCGAAGGTTTCGACGATGCCGCGCAGCAGGAAGAGGGTGGAGCCGAAGACCAGAACGAAGATCATCAGCGCCACGGCCATGCCGATGTTGAGGTTGGAGAGCACCTTCACGCCCTTGTCGAGGCCGACGACGATGGAGCCGATGGCGACCACGGTGAGCACGGCGAGGATCATCACCTGCACGCCCGGGCCGGTGCCCGAGCCGGTGAGCGCATCAAGGCCCGCCGCGATCTGGCTGGAGCCGAGGCCGAGGGAAACGGCCACGCCGAAGAGGGTGCCGAGGATGGAGGCGATGTCGATCGCCTTGCCGACGGGGCCGTGGATGCCCTCGCGCAGCAACGGGTAGAACACCGAGCTGACCCTGACGGGCAGCTCATAGCGGTTGATGAAGTAGGCGAAGGCGAGGCCGGGGAGCGCGAAGATGGCCCAGGTGTGCAGGCCGAGGTGATAGATGGCGATGGAAATCGCATCCTGCGCCGCCTCCTCGCTGAAGGGGGTGACGCCCTGCAGCGGCGGCTCGGCGAAATGCGAGATCGGTTCGGCCACGCCCCAGAACATCAGCACGGTGCCGATGCCGCCGGCAAAGAGCATCGTGAACCAGCTGAGGTTGGTATACTCGGGCCGCGAGCCCTTCGGCCCGAGCCGGATATGGCCGTGGCGCGAGCAGGCTGCCCAGATCAGGAAGCCGAGCCAGACATTGACGCCGAGGATGAAAAACCAGCCGAGATTGGTCACGATCCAGGCCCTCCCTGTGGCGAAAGCATCGCCGATGGGCTCGGGCGCGATGACCAGCGCAAGCACGAAGAGCAGGGTCAGCCCCGCAGAGATGAAGAAGATGGTTGGATCGGTGCGCAGGCCAAGGCGGCTGGCGAGCTGGTGCAAGGAATCGTCCCCCGATTGTGATCACGTGTTACGCAACCAACGGGAGAGCGGCGGGGATGTTCCAAAATTCCTGCCCGGGGTGGCAGGGATCGGCCCCCGGATGACCGCATTTGGCACGTGACGATCCTTAACAAAACGCGCTAAAACCCCCACATACGCCCCAGCACCATGTAATTTGAGGACGCGAGATGGCCGATTTTGATGCGATGATCGAGAAATCCCAGGCCCAGGTGGCCGAGACCCAGGGCAAGATCTCCGAGCTTTCGAGCCGGATCGAGACCGCCCGCCAGAAGATGGCCGAGGGGCAGGACATTCAGATCGATATCGAGAACGCCACGCTTGAGGACGTGCACCAGCACACCGAGCTTATGAACGCCAATATCGCAGAGCTCATCATGGGCCTCGACGATGTGACCACCGGCTTCTCGGAGGATTTCTCGGAGATCCGCGACAAGACCGGCTGGGAGAGCTTCGTGGGCATCTTCTCGGCGGGCAAATCCGAGAGCCTGCGGCAGGAGCGCATCCGCACCGCCAATATCGACGACAAGCTGCAAGACCTCATCTCCAAGTCGGACGTGATCGTGAAGCTGCTGGAAAACCAGCTGACCATCCTGAACGGCGAGAAGGTGAAGGTGGAGGCCAACCTGACCGAAACCCTCGACGAGCGCGAGCTGACTGTGGGCGAACTTGAGGCGCTGCGCGCCGAAGTCACCGCCCTCGATCCCAAGATCATCGAGCTGGAAAACAAGATCTCGGTCGAGCAGGACGCCGCCGCCCGCACCAAGCTGGAAACCGAGCTGGCCGAGTTGAACAACAAGTACAACGAGCTGGTGCAGGAGGAGCAGGTCAAGCTGGCCAAGAGTCAGACGCTGGAGCGCTACATCGAGAAGGGCAAGACCTGGGTCGACTCGCTGCAGAACCAGGCCGCAACCCAGATGGTGCTGATCAACAAGCTGCAGACAGACACCAAGCAGCGCGTGGTGCTCTATGATGCGCTCACCAAGTCGCTGAAGACCGCCCAGCAGCAGGACGTCGCCCACCGGATCAACGAGATCGGGGTGAAGACCGACCAGGAGGCCCAGGCCGCCATGGCGGGCATCGGCGCGGCCACCAACCAGCGGATGGCCGACATGATGGAGGCCCATGAAGACCACATGGTCTTTGCCCGCAAGGTGCTGGAACAGAAGGCCAAGGCTGACGAACGCTTTGCCCGGCGCTTCGAGAAGATTGTCGAGAAGCACGACAAGAATATTTACGGGGCGTAAGCCCTTGCCACCCTCCGCACGGGGGGTGGTGGGTTTCACCCAGCCTACGGGAACGGCATGACCGATACCAAGAAGGCCCTCACCGCCGACCACGCGCAGCTGAACGACGAGTTTGCCACGCGGCGGTATTTCTCGAAGTTCGAGGCGATCACCGGGCATTTGGCCAAGGTGGCGGCGGCGATGGAGGTGGAGGGAAGCCTTTCGAAGGCGGAAGTTACCATTCTGGGTCGCTACATCGGCGGGCTGTCGAACGCCTTTGCGGCGCTCGGCAACAAATACCTGCTGACGGGCCGCGAGGGCACGCCGGTGGGCAAGCTCGATTTTGACCGGCACGAGAGCGGCTTTCCGGTGTTTCAGGAAATGTTGACCATGGCGGTGGATGCCCAGCAGGCCGGGCGGCATTTGCAGAACATGCCCGATGCCGCCGCGCTGAAGGATGACATGATCCGCCAGATCGTGGGCGAGCTGAGCATTCCGACAAAGCTGCAATATGCCATGGCGCAGCGGCTCTACTACGAGGCGTTGCTGGGCGAGAATATCTTCTGGGCGCGCAATGACCCCGAGGCGCTCTGGCAGAGCAGCAGCGGCGAGCGGCGCAACTTCCTGATCCACTGGGCGATCTTCGACAGCCAGGTGAACCTGCCGGTGATCTACCTGATGGATTGCGAGGATTCCGGCCGCGTGAGCCTGCCCAAGGACGAGCGCCGCTGGCCCGCAGCGCAGGCTCATCTGATGGCGCAGAGCTTCTCAGGCCTGAAGCTGCTGACCATCGCGCAAGGCTTCGATACCGATTTCGACGACCTGCACCCCAAGCGCATCCGGCGCTTCCACGTGGGGCCGATGTATTCTTCCGCCTATACGGTGCAATCCGGCCCGCTCTGCGAGGTGCTGGCCGAGGCCAAGGCCCCCGAGGGGCAGGACTGGGCGCTGGCCTGGACCGAGGAAGAGCTGGTGAGCGAACGGGTGCGCAGCGAGAAGGCGGGCTGGTTTTCGTCGGTGGAGCGCGAGGTATTCACCCTCGACCCTTTCTCGGGCCGCGGCGCCGACACCGGGGCCACGCGGCAGCAACGCGCCATCATCATGCCCGAACGCCCCTACCAGGTGCTGGCCGAGAAGAACCCGCCGGGCTTTTCGGGCGTGCGCAAGTTCGTGGTGTCGCCCGGTGGGCGGGTGTTTGGCTACAGATAGATTTTATGCCTCCGGCGGGAGATATTTCCGGCAAGAAAATGAGGCGGGTTTCGAGAAGGAATTGAGCGATGAGCCTTTCGAGCGACGAGATGGAACTTCGGGAAGAAGAGATCCGCAAGCATTACGAGGCGGCGGCGGGGATGCTGGAAGGCATCGACCATACCCCCCGGATCGCCGCACCCAAGGAGGCCGCCACGCCCGAGCGCTCGGCCGGGATTGGCACACGGCGGCGGTTTCGCTCGACCACGCCGGGACTGGTGACCCGCAGCAGCGCCCGCCCCGAGGGGGTGCGGCTGGTGGAGCGCATCGAGTCCGCCGATGAGGGCGACCCGCTGGTTTCGCCCACGCAGGCCACGGTTCTGCACGCCCTGCGCCGCGCGATTGCCGTGGCGCTCGCCGTGGGCGAAGGCTTTGGCGAGGCGACCGGGCTGGTGGAGCTGAAGAAGGAAAACCTTGAAGGCCGCCTGCCCGAGACCCGCAAGGCGGAATTTTCCGAGCTTCTGGCCGCCGAGGCGCTGGCGGTGATGTATTCCTTCGGCAATGCGACCTCCTTCCTGCTGGCAAGTTCGGCGGGCGAGGCTTCGGTGGAGATCGGGGCGGTGGAAGAGGTGCTGACCGACAACGCGCCGTTGGCGCTCCACGGCTGCCTCTGGGAGCTGGACCAGGAGCTGGCGAGCTTTGCCGATGCGGAGCCGAAGCTGGTGGCCACGGTCATGGCCTATGCCGAGCAACTGATGGAGAAGGTGGCGCTTCGGGGCCAGACCGCCCCGCGCGTGGGGGCCTTCACCGGCGCGAAGTATCGCGTGGAGGCCGATGACCTGACCATCGCGGGCTTTACCCCGGCGCGCAAGGCCAAGGGCAGCACGCTGGTGATGCAGTTCAAGAAGCCCAACGAGGTGGTGGGCAACCACATCGCCAAGTATCAGGCGATGCGGCTGGCGAAGATGATCATGGCCTATGATTTCGAGCGCAAGCTGAACCCCTTCGTCGAGTTGGGCGGCTTCATCTTCACTTTCATGGGCGATGGCGCGCCGGGCACCGGCAAGACGACGCTGATCCAGATGATGGCCGGTCTGGTGAGCGAATATTGCGGTGTGGCGGGCTATCCGTTCCGCTACCAGAACTTCGGCATCGACAATATCGACAGCTATCAGGGCAAGTCGGGGCAGAACGCGAAGGCCTTCATCAACAACGTGCTGGACCCTGGGGTGATCGGGTTTGGGACGGTGGATGATATCGACCAGATCGCGGGCAAGCGCGGCGACCGGCAGAGCAGCGCCGGCCAGCAGGAGGTGACGGCGGTGCTGATGGAGGCCTTTGCGGGGGCCAACACGGTGGTGCGGGGGAACTGCACCTTCGGGATGTTCTCGAACTACCCGGAGAACGTGGATGACGCCCTGCGGCAGCGGGCCGGGGCGCGGTTCCTGGTGGACGGGCCTCAGACGCGGGAGGATTACATCGACATTCTTTATCTGCTGATGGGCAAGAACCATTCGCTGCCCCTCGGGGATCACGAGGCCTATGCGGCGCAGGAGATCAAGAAGGCGGTGTCGGCCAGCTTCGAGGGGCATAGCAAGCCCCATGAGGCGGGGCTGCTGGAGGTGTTCGACCGGGTGCAGGCCGAGATCGGGGCGCTGGACACGATTGCCAAGGTAGGCCGCTACCTGAAGGCGATCCAGGAGGCGGATGAGCGGTTTACCGGGCGGGCGATCAAGAACATCACCGACGCGGTGAAGGTCCGCGCGATGGACTTCGAGCTGCCCGACGAGTGGATGGAGGAGCCGGAGCTGTTCCTGTTCAAGCCATATGAAGAGAAGCTGGGGATGGTTTCGGAGCTGCGCCAGCCGATCACCATGGAGATGGTGATTCAGGAGGTTAATAGGTACGCGGATAGCGAGTTCCGCTACGCCGACAAGTCGGACGAGGTGGCGATTGACGGGATGGTGCGGGACTTCGGGCGGCAGGAGGAGGCGAAGCGGCGGTATTTGGAGGGGAAGGGGTGAGGGACAAGCTAGCCCCAATCTCGTTCTGGAGAATTCAGAATCCAATCATCTGGGGATTGCTTGGAACAGCTACCGTCGGATTAGTTACCTTTGCCCTCGCCCAACAAGAAGTTTGTTCGTTTCACGTTTGGCAGGGCAAGGTTTGTTCCGAGCGATGGAGCATGTTCCTGAAGTCGAGCTCAAACGAGATTGGTGATACCCTAGCTGGGATAGCCGGAACTCTCGCTTTTCTATGGATAATAGTTACCGTCTGGCTTCAAAGCCAAGAGCTGGCGGCGCAGAGAGAAGTACTTTCTGCTACTGAAGAAGAGTTCCACGAGTCGAACCTGAATTATGAGAAGCAGAGATTCGAAACTTCATTCTTTGAGCTGATTTCAACTCAAAATTCAATAACCAGTTCGATTAGACACACATACCGACCTTTAAGGTTCTCGGAGGGTCGGTTGGTGAGCGAAGAGCGGCTCACAGTATCAGGAAGAGACTACTTTCCGTTCTTCTACAACCTCCTGTTTGACAAAGACAAGGATTGGAGCGGTGTTTCCCCGGCTGAATCATTGGCTGAAACCCTAGCCGAATATCGGGATTTGTACGAAAAGCAAGGCGCAAATTTGGGCCACTATTTTCGCTTCACATATAACGCAATGCGGACGATTTCGGAGAACCCACACTGCCAGCCTCGACATAAGAAGCTGTTTCGAGCACTTTTTTCAGACTACGAACTCGCCGTGCTATTTTATAACTGCCAAACCACTACCGGCGCCAACATGATGAAATATGCGGAGACTTTCGCGCTGTTCAACAATCTTCCAAAAGGCATACTTATTAGCGAGGCGCATCGAGACTTTGTACCTCCGTCTTGCTTTGGAGAGGAATCATGAAACGCCTCATCACCCGCGGCCTGATGTTCGGCAACCTCATCGAGGTCGCCTCCCCTGCCCTGATCGACCGCTACAACCGGGCGCTCCACAAGCTCACCGGCAAGCGGACGGAGCTGCCCGACTTCCACGTCGATATCTCCGGCTTCTCCCCCGAGATCGCCTTCGAGTTCGACGATCTGCTCTATCTCAACCCAAACGGGGTGAACCGGCAGTTCATCCTCCTCACAACCGCGCAGAAAACCGCCCCCCTGCTGAACGCCAAGTTCTCCATGAGCCGCGGCATTCTGCGGCAGTTCATCGAGGAGAACGAGAGCCAGCTTTTTGCGCTGACCTCGCGGGATGCGGTGCTGGGGGAGCTGGATAATACCGTTTTCGAGGTCAACACGCCCGCCCGCCTCTTCGACATCAAGAAGATCACCGTGCGGGCCGATACCACCTCGGGGCATATCGAGCAGGCCGAGGCGCTTTCCGAGAAGATCGCCACCTTCAAGACCAAGCCCGATGCCTGGTGGGATGATGTGCTGATTGCCGAGATGATCGGGCTGGCCAAGCAGACTGGGGATGTCACCCGCAACCCGGTGACCTTCAAGGCGCCCAGCTTCACCCAGGGCAACTTCTGGACGGCGCATTTTGGCGGGCTCTACATTTTCCGCGATGTGGAGCATCCGGCGACGATTGCCTGCGGCGACAAGGCAAGCATCGGCAAGATCCCCTCGCCCTATCTGTTCGACCTCTCCGACCGGGCCGGGATTGCGAAGTTTCTGGAGCTGAACAACCTCGTCGAGCCGATCGTGAAGGCGAAAGGCACCGATGCGACGGCGATCCTGAAGCAGAAGATGGATTTCATCCTGGTCGATGTGGCCGCGACGCTGGGCAAGGACGTGCCCTCGCGCTCGCGGGGCGATCTGCGCAAGCTGGCGCAGACGCTTGGCAGCGCCCTGCCGCCGGAGTTTCATGCGCTGAACGAGCTGGTCCGCTGGGCCGAGCAGGGCGGGGGCTGGCCGAAGATTACCTCGAGCCATCCGGCCTATTTCTATACGCTGCGCGCCACCAACCACCCCGACCGCGATCTGATCAACCAGTTGCTTTCCGAGCTGTCGCGGCTCGACGTGCGCCAGCTCTTCATCTGCCACAAGGAGCTGTTCTACGCGCTCTACCGGGAGTGGCCGGACAGCAAGAAGGAATTTGTCGCCGATTTCCTCGCCCGCGAATACGCGGTGGACAAGCAGGGGGCGCGGGCGGCACTCTTCGGCACCGGGGAAGATGCGATGGAAGAGCCAAGCCCCCCGCCCGAACCCCGTGTCTCGGAAGAGCGCATCAGGATCGTCGGGCCATGGGGCGCGGTGAGGAGGTAACGGATGGGGTTGATACGGCTGGTCGTGGTGGGGTTCATCGTTCTGACGGTGCTCTATTTCTGCATCTCGATCTACTCGCGCTCGATCCGCCGCGAAAAGCTGGAGGACCGCTGGGCCGAGGATCACCCGGACGGGGGTGACGATGCGGCGCGGAGTGCCTATATCGAGGGCGGGATGGCGGCCTATCACAGCGGGCTGCGCAAGAAACTGATCTTGCTGGTCTATGTCATCCCGGTGATCGTCGTCGGCGTGATCCTCTACCTGACCAACGCCAACTGAGGGGCAATATGCGGATACTCTGGCGCGCGATCAAATGGGCTTTCATCACCATGATCGCGCTGATCTTCCTCTACGTGCTGCCCCAGCATGACGTGGTGCGCATCACCGGGACCGAGGTGATCCGGCAGGACTTCTCTGGCTTCAACCGGATGTTCTACGCGCAGGCCGACAGCGGCGCGGCCGAGATGGCCACCCGCGATGTGCGCTTCATCCAGACCGTGAAGCAGAAGTCGTTTCTGCTCGGGTTCATCCCGCGCGAGGCGACCGGGGTGATGGTGTATCGCAACGAGGATTCGGGTTGGATCTGGCCGCCCTACTTCAAGTTCGACAGCTCCGACCTTCAGGCCGACGCGCAGGAATACATCTCGACCAGCGCCGCCCCGCAGTGGGTGCTGATCACGCATTACGGCTTTCGCAACCGGTTCTTCTCGATCTATCCCAACGCGATCGGCGTGAAGCCGATCGACGGGCCGGATCATTACTCGATTCCGTGGTTCAACATTTCCTTCTTCGTGCTGCTGGGCATCGCGCTGTTGTTCATCCGGGCGATGTGGCGGCAGTTCCGCGAGCGGGCCTTGGACCCGACGCTCGATGCGGCGGAGGACCGGTGGGACCGGGTTGAGGCGGCGGCCAATGAAAAGCGGGCCGGGTGGCGGAAATGGCTCGGGACGTGGAAGAGCAAGCCGCCGCGGTATTGATCGCGGGGCCCCTGCCCTTCAGCTTCCGCCAAGCCGCAGGATGGTTTTGACCAGCGCATCGGGCTGCGAGAAATAGGCCGAATGGCTGGCCTTCAGCTCTTCCACCCGTTCGACCGGCGTTTCGGACAGGCATCTGTCCTGCAATGCGGGCGTTACCGCGCGATCTTCGGTCAGCCGGATGTAGGCGCGGGGCACGGAGCCGTATCGAGCTGCTGTGAGCGCAAGGCGGGCCAGCGCGGGGCGCAGGGGCTCGCGGCAAAGCAGGCTGTGGCCCAGAGCCACGTCTTCTGTGCTGCAATCGTGGTAGAGACCCTCGTGGTAGATCTCCGGGGCGAGATCATCCCACATGCCGAGCTTTCCGATGGAGATATGAGGCCGCAGGAGCGAACCCTTGTCGGCGCGAAAGTAATCGGCGGCGCGGGCGCCTTCGGGCAGCATGAAGGAGGCGAGGTAGATGGTGCGCGCGATGCGCTCGGGGGCCAGTTCGGCCAGCCGGGAGGCGAGGATGCCATAGCGGCTGTGAACGACGATGGTGGTTTTCTCGCCTTCGGGCAGCAGTGGTACGAGGTGGGCGGCCATCATGTTGAGCGTGATGAGCTGGCGCGGGCGCTGCGCCCGGCCGCGTCCGGGCAGATCGGGCACGATCACCCGGTGCCCCTCGGTCCGCAGGCGCGGCGCGACCTTGTACCAGCACCAGGCCCCGTGCCAGCTTCCGTGGATCAGCAGAAAGTTCATTGCAGCGATCTCCCTCTTTCCCGGCCTGCATGACCGGGAAGGGAGCGCCGCTCGACCCGGATGTTGCGGGAAGCGGAGGCGGCGGCAAAGGAAAAGGCGCGCGAGTTTCCCCGCGCGCCCCTGTCGTTACACCGAAACCGGAAGCTTACGCCTCGACGGTCTCTTTCGTGGCCTCGATGGTCTTGGTCGACCCACCGGCAATCTCGATCCGGCGGGGCTTCAGGGCCTCGGGGACTTCGCGCACGAGGTCGATGTGCAGCATGCCATCGGCGTGGGTTGCGCCCGTCACCTTGACGTGGTCGGCCAGGGTGAAGCGGCGCTCGAAGGCGCGGGTGGCGATGCCACGGTGAAGGTACTTCTTGCCCTCGTCGCTCTCGCCCTTGCTGGCGGAGACGATCAGGGCACCCTCTTTCACTTCGACCGAAAGCTCAGAGTCGGCAAACCCGGCCACGGCAACCGAGATCCGGTAGTCGTTTTCGGCGACTTTCTCGATGTTGTAGGGCGGGTAGGTCGGCTGGGTGCCGTCGGCGGTGAGGGCGCGGTCCATCAGGTCGGCGAAGCGGTCGAAGCCGACGGTGGCGCGGTAGAGGGGGGAAAGGTCGTAATTACGCATGGGTATCCTCCATTGAGCGATAGATAAGCGTTTTCAGTCACATGCGCCTTCCTGCTGCGGACAGGCGCGGGGTTCTGCGCGGGCCCGTGTGGCGCCCGTGCAGGAGATATGTGGGGGTGGATTTTGGTGGATTCAAGGGGTGTGGGGTGCCCGGATCGGCGGGCGGAAAGCGCGCAGATGCACGGGTGTCAGGGTTTGACGAACCTCGGCCCAGAGCCCGGCCGCACGAAGCGGGCCCCGGTGCTGGACGACGCCCCGACGGCAACCCGCTTGGCCGCGCCGACAACTTGCGGAAAAACCCCGCGCCCGGCCCGCAGGTCGGCGCGAAGCTGGCGCACCGCAGGTTCGACCCGCATGCCGAGCGAGAGCACCTTGCCCTCTTCGCGCGCGCCTTTGGAAATGATCGACACGATCTCGGGCCGCCCGCCGGTGAGGTCGAAGACCGGTGCCCCGGAAGAGCCGAAGGTGACATCGCAGGAGAACGCCAGAGCGCCGAGCCGCTCGCCCAGCACGGAGCAGGAGCGTTGCAGCGACAGCGCCTCTTCGCGGCCCTGCCCGTAGGAGGCCACGGCCACGTTCTCTCCGGCGCGGACATTGGCCGAAATCCCGTAGGGCTCGGCATTGGCCGCTGCGATGGGCCGGTCGAGCTGGAGCAGGGCGACATCGGCCATGAGCTGGCCGATCACATCGTCGCTCCCCGGCACGTAGCCCGGCATCACCACGGCGCGGAGCCCGGTGCGCGTGGCCACCTCCATCCCGTCGCGATAGCCAGCCCGAAAGATGATGGCACGCGGGTTGGCGCGGTTGCCCGCATGGTCAAACAGGCAATGCGCGGCGGTGAGCACGAGGTCGGTCTCTATCAGCGCGCCGGAGCAGAAAGAGCCGCCGCCAAGGTCGAGCCGCCCGACGGCCTCCCAGCCCAGCCCCTCGGAGCGCAGCGACAGGCGGCGCAGGGCGCTGTCGGCCAGCGCGGGAGTGGCGGTGGCAAGGGCCAGCGCGGCAAGGAGGGCGCGGCGGATCATGGCTTGACGAAGCGGGCGCCGATCTCGCGGCGTTCGCCCCCATCGGTGCCGCCCAGAAAGCGCACCGTGCCGCCCCGGTTCAGCACGTCGCCGCCGGTTGCGATTTCTGCCATGAGCACGTCGAGCACGGGGCCGATCTCGGTGCCCAGCGCCACCGGACGGCCCTGCATGGTGGCCTTGGCCGAAATCACCGAGGCCACCTGCGGCCCATGTGCCCCGATGGTGAAGATCGGGGCGCCGGAGGAGCCGAAATCGACCGAGCAGGAGAGCATCAGCACCCCGCCTCGCCGCTCGATCACCTCGCAACCGCTCTCGTAGGAGGGCGCCTCGGCCCGGTCCTGCGCGTAGGACACCACCCCGACGCTGTCACCCTCGCGCGGCGCGGCGGCGGTGTCGAACGGGGTGACGCGGATGTTGCGGATCGGCCTGTCGAGCTGAAGCAGCGCCACGTCGAGCGCGACCCGATCCAGCTGGTCGCGGCCCTTGTAGACATAGTTCGGATGGGTCACGGCCCGGCGCACGCCCCGATAGGCCTCGGCGCGGCCCTCGCGCCAGCCCGCGCGAAACTCGACATCGCCGATCTCGATCCGCTCGCCGGTGTCCATGTGGTAGAGGCAATGGGCCGCCGTCAGCACCAGGTCGGGCGCAATCAGCGCCCCGGTGCAGAAGCTCTTGCGCCCCATCTCCAGCCGCCCGACGGCCTCCCAGCCGCGCCCCTGATCGGAGGTGGCCATCCGGGTCAGCCCGGTGTCCTGTGCGGTGGCGGGAAGACCAAGAAGGCAAAGGGCCCCGGCAAGGGCGGAGAAGAAGGCTTGGCGCATGACGGTCCCGAACTGATCTCTGCGCCCGGACCTATCGGCGCCGTGGGGCGATTTTGTGGCAAGGGGCGCGCCGCGGCTGCAAACGTTGCAGGAAAGCCGCGGCGCTGCCTGAGTTGGCGGAGGTCAGCCCAGCGCGGGCGGTTTTGGCCCGCCGGTCGCCCAATCGAGCAGCTCGACGGTGTGGACGATGGGCGTGGCCGTGCCCGAGCCGATCTGCATCATGCAGCCGATGTTTCCCGCCGCGATGATGTCGGGGGATTTTGCCTCCAGCGTCTGCACCTTGCGGGCCTTGAGCTGCCCCGAGATCTCGGGCTGCATCAGGTTGTAGGTGCCCGCCGAGCCGCAGCAGAGGTGGCTGTCGGCCGGCTCCACCACCTCGAAACCTGCCGCCTTCAGCAGCGCCTTGGGGTGGTCCTTGATCTTCTGCCCGTGCTGGAGCGAGCAGGCAGCATGATATGCCACTCGGATCGGCCCGCTGCCCTCCGCGCTCTGCGCCATGGCGTCGGTGCCCGCGATCTCGGACTTGGCAAGGTTGCGGGCCGCAACCGGGGCCTCCGGCATCAGCTCGGCCAGTACCTCGGATATATCCTTGGCGATCCCGGCCACCCGCGCGGCCTCATCGGCCAGCTCGCTTTGGCCGAACATGTGGCCGTAGTCCTTGACCGTGGTGCCGCAGCCCGAGGTGTTGATGACGATGGCATCCAGGCCGTGCCCGTCCATCTCGGACACCCAGGCGCGGATGTTCCTTGCGGCGGTGCCATGCGCCTCGCTCTCGCGGCCCATGTGGTGGGTGAGCGCGCCGCAGCAGCCCGCGCCCTCGGCCACCACCACCTCGCAGCCAAGCCGGGTGAGCAGGCGGATGGTGGCATCATTGATATCGGTGTTCAGCGCCTTCTGGGCACAGCCCGTCATCAGCGCCACGCGCTTGCGGCGTGGAGCGGTGGGGGCAAAGCTCTGCGGGTCGTCGTTGCGGGAGACCGGCGGAATGCGCTTGGGCGCCATCTCCAGCATCGCGCGCAACCGGGCCGAGGGGATCAGGCTGCGGAATGGTCTGCCAATCTTGGCCCCCAGCAGCGCCAGCCGAAACCGCCCCGGATAGGGCAGGATGCGCGCAAGCAGCCAGCGCAGGGCGCGGTCGGGGAGCGGGCGCTTGTAGTTGTCTTCGATGTAGGCGCGGGCGTGATCGACAAGGTGCATGTAATGCACGCCCGAGGGGCAGGTTGTCATGCAGGCAAGGCAGGAGAGGCAGCGGTCGATGTGCTTGACGGTCTTCTCGTCGGGCACCCGTTCGTTCTCGAGCATGTCCTTGATGAGATAGATCCGCCCGCGCGGGCTATCGAGCTCGTCGCCCAGCACCTGGTAGGTCGGGCAGGTGGCGGTGCAGAAGCCGCAATGCACGCAGGCCCGCAGGATCTCGTTGGCCCGCGCGGTGCCCGGATCGGCCAGTTGGGCCTCGGTGAATTCGGTTTTCATCTTTGGTTCGTCCCGTCAGAGAAAGAGAAGGCCAACAAGGGTGAGCAGCACGGCGGAGACCACGATGGAGAGCAGCCGCGTACCCAGCCCGGCCTCGCGCCCGGCCACCAGCCGCCAGAGCACCGCCGCCAGTGCCCCGCAGACCAGCGGAGCGGCCACGGACATCAGGATCAGCGCCTCAAACCCGCTCGACATGCCACAGCCCGCCGCATCGCCGGTGCAGGGCGAGGTGTTCATGGAATAGCCCATAAAAGCAAGGATCGCGCCGCCGAGGCCCACGATCGCCAGAGGCACGGCGACAGGGCGTGCCAGCGCCGTGGCCAGCATGGCGGCAAGCACGATTAGGCCGCCCATGATGAGGCCTGTCATCAGGTCCATCCGCTCACCCCATCAACCCGGGGTTCAAGATGCCACGCGGATCGAACTTGGCGCGCAGCCCCGCCGTGAGCGCCGCCAGAGCGGGCGGCTCGGGGTGGAACCGGGGGATACCGCCCCCCTGCCCGCGCACCCGCGTTGCATGGCCATCGAAAGCCCCGAGAGCGGCGCGCAGGTCGGTGCCCTCCGGCACGGCGGCCCAGATCAGCGCCCCGCCCCAGTCGAGCATCACCTTCGCCCCCTCGGGGAGCCGCTCCACAAGGCCGGCCGCGTCGGAAGGCTTGCAATGCAGCCGCCAGACATCCTCGGCCCCGCCCGCGAACCTCTGCACATCTCGGAACCACGGCCAATCGTGGCTGTCGCTCACCACGGTTTCGACCTCGCCGAAGCCGCCCAGCGCCTCCTTCAGCCGCCCGAGCCGATAGGCCACGGACCCGGCCATCCCTTCGATCCTGAGCTGCGTCGAGGCGCGGTCATTCGCATCAAAGTCGGTATGGCAGGCCGCCGTGATCTCCCAAGGCGTGCCCAGCGCGGCAGACATCGCCGCCACCGCCTGCGCCACCGAGAGCCCGCCGAGCGAGAGCACCCCGGCCACCTCGGGCCTCGGGAGCACCTTCAGCGACACCTCGCTCAACACCCCCAGCGTGCCATGGCTTCCGGCCATCAGCTTCACCAGATCGTAGCCGGTGACATTCTTCATCACCCGCCCGCCGTTCTGCACCACCCGGCCCGCGCCATCGACAAAGCGCACCCCGAGGCAGAAATCACGCGCCGCCCCGACCGACACCCGCCGCGGCCCGCTCGCATTGGCCGCGACCACGCCGCCAATGGTGCTTTCTCCTTCGGTCCCGAGCAGCCCACGCATGTCGGGCACCTCGAAGGCCAGCCGCTGGCCCTCTGCCGCAAGCGCCGCCTCGATCTCGGCCACCGGCGTGCCGGCCTGTGCCACCAAGGTCAGCGCGCCCGGCTCGTAAAGCGAAATCCCCCGCCCCGCGTAGCGCAGCGGCTCGCCCTCGCCCCGCACCCCGCGTGTGCCGCCGCCGCGCACCGAAACCGGCCCGTCCGCCGCCGCCAGCGCCTCTGCCAGCTCAACCTCGCTCGCCGGTTCCATGATGCTCAACCTGTTCATTTTCTTGCTCAAAATACTCTACCCCGATCCCACAGCGCTCACGCCGCCCGA
This sequence comes from Oceanicola sp. 502str15, assembly GCF_024105635.1. Taxonomy (NCBI): domain Bacteria; kingdom Pseudomonadati; phylum Pseudomonadota; class Alphaproteobacteria; order Rhodobacterales; family Roseobacteraceae; genus Oceanicola; species Oceanicola sp. 502str15. The sequence goes on along the minus strand of NZ_WYDQ01000001.1, from coordinate 4,187,887 downwards.
TCAGGCGCGCGCCGCCGCCCCGCCGAGACCGTCAGCGGAAACACCTTGGCCGGGTTCAGGATCCAGCCCGCGTCGAACACGTCTTTCACGTCCATCTGCGCGGCCAAATCGTCGGGGCGATATTGCACCTCCATCAGGTCGCGCTTCTCGATGCCCACGCCATGCTCGCCGGTCAGGCAGCCGCCGACCTCGACGCAGAGCTTCAGGATCTCGGCCCCGAAACGTTCGCACAGTTCGAGCTGGCCCTCCTCGTTGGCGTTGAACAGGATCAGCGGGTGCATGTTGCCGTCGCCTGCGTGGAAGACATTTGCGACCTCCAGCCCGAACTCCTCGCTCATCTCCCCGATGCGGCGCAGCACGAGGGGCAGCTCGCTGACCGGGATCGTCCCGTCGAGGCACATGTAATCGTTGATCTGGCCCATCGCCCCGAAGGCCGATTTGCGGCCCAGCCAGATGCGGGCACTTTCCTCCGCCGAGCCGCTCTGGCGCACCTCCACCGGGTTCAGCTCTTCGGCGATACCGCAGATCAAGGCAAGCTGCGCGTCGATCTCCGCTTCCGAGCCTTCGACCTCGACGATCAGCAGCGCCTCGCAATCGGGGTAGCCCGCGCCTGCGAAGGCCTCGGTGGCACGGATGCAGGGGCGGTCCATGAACTCGATGGCCACGGGCAGCACGCCCGCCTTGATGATGTTGGTCACGCATTGGCCCGCCACCTCGGAGCTGTCGAAGCCGATCAGCACGGGCCTAGCGCCTTCGGGCTTGGGCAGGATGCGGAGCCAGGCCTCCGTGACCACGCCAAGCTGGCCCTCGGAGCCGCAGATGAGACCGAGCAGGTCGAGGCCGGGCGCATCCATCCACGGGCCGCCGACACGGGTGATGGTGCCATCGGCGAGCACCATGGTCACGCCGAGCAGGTTGTTGGTGGTCACGCCGTACTTGAGGCAATGCGCCCCGCCGGAGTTCATGGCGATATTGCCCGCGATGGCGCAGGCAAGCTGGCTCGAGGGGTCGGGCGCGTAGAAGAAGCCGTCCGCCTCCACCGCACCGGTGACGGAGAGGTTGGTGCGCCCGGTCTGCACGTGCACGTAGCGGTCGGGGTAATTGCTTTCCAGCACATCGGCCATGCGCGAGACCCCGAGGATCACGCTGTCGGCGGTGGGAAGCGCCCCGCCCGCGAGCGAGGTGCCCGAACCGCGCGGCACAACCGGCACGCCCTCGGCGTGGCAGACTGCGAGCGCGGCAGAGACCTCTTCGGTCGTGGCGGGCAGCACCACGGCGAGGGGCGGGCATTTGTAGGCGGTGAGCGCGTCGCACTCATAGGCCCGCACTTCTTCGGGCGCGTCGATCACCCCGCCGGGCAGCACGGCGCGCAGGCGCTCGACGATGCGGGCCTTTCGAGCAAGGATCTGCGGGTCTGGCTCGGGCATTTCCATGGCGGCGGGCTCCGTTGCTGGCGAATTGGTCAGAAAATATAACCAATTTTGCCATCTGGCAACCGGAGCTGGCGCGACATAGGGTCCGGCCATGGATCTGATGCCTCTTCTTGCCCCGTTTTCCAGTGCCGATGCCGTGGCCGTCGCGCTCATTCTCACGCTCTGGGCCGGGCTTGGATGGGTGGTGGAGCATCCGCCCGCCGGCAAGCCCTCAGTCTCCGTGCTGATGCAGGCCTACCGGCGCGACTGGCTGCGCGAGCATGTCACCCGCCAGCCGCGCATCTTCGACGCCACCATCCTCGGCAACCTTCGGCAGGGCACCACTTTCTTTGCCTCGGCCTGCATGATCGCCATTGGCGGCGGGCTGGCGGTGATCGGCAACCCCGAGCAGCTGGCGAGCGTTGCGGCAGACCTTTCGCTCGGCACCACGACCACGCTGGCCTTTGAGGTCAAGATCACCTTGATCCTGTTCTTCCTCGCCAATGCTTTCCTCAAGTTCGTCTGGGCGCACCGGCTGTTTGGCTACTCCTCGGTGGTGATGGGCGCGATTCCCAATGACGAGGACCACCCGGCCACCTACCCCCGCGCCGCCAAGGCCGCCGAGATCAACATAACCGCCGCCAAGAGCTTCAACCGCGGAATGCGCTCGATCTACTTTGCGCTCGGCGCGATTGGCTGGCTGGTGGGGCCGTGGGGCCTTGGGCTGGGCGCGGTGGTCAGCGCCGTGGTGATCTGGCGGCGGGAGTTCTGGAGCCAGTCGCGCGAAGTGCTGATGCAGCCCGACGGCTGACAGGGTTGTGACCCAGAGCAGCGCAATACTGTGGCACAGTGCCCGGCATGCGCTGGCTCATCCCGTTTCTCTTCGCTCTTCCCGCAATGGCCGATCCGGCGGTGGTGGAGGCCGTGAAGGCCGCGCCATCGGGCGGTGCCTGGCGGTTTGACGTGACCCTCTCCCATGCCGACACAGGCTGGGAGGATTACGCCAACGGCTGGCGGGTGACGAACGAGACCGGCCGGGTGCTGGGCACCCGCAAGCTGCTCCATCCCCATGTCGACGAACAGCCCTTCACCCGCAGCCTGTCGGGGGTGAAGATCCCGCAGGGCGTGACTCGGGTCTGGATCGAGACCAGCACCCTGCCCGAAGGCTGGGACGGCACCCGATACCAGGTGGATCTGCGCTAGCGGGATGGTGGGTTGGCACCCACCCTACGGCCTGCGGCAATGGACTGGTGGCCAACAGCCGCGTGGCGGCGTCAGGCGCCCTTCGCGCCGCGTCGCCCCTCGATCAGCCAGGCACCCAACGTCAGCAGTGCGGCCAGCACGAGGAAGAGCAGAGGGTTCACCAGCGGAATCACCGTGACATCAGCCGTGACATAGGCCCCGCGCGGGGTGATCCCGACCCAGCCGCGACCCGAGGCCACGCGGCCTTCGCGCACTTCGCGAATGCCGGGGGTGCCCTCTTCCAGCGCCACCACGCCACCGCGCCGCGTATCCACTGCCGCCTGGACGACCTCGCCCGTGGCAATGGTCTGCTCGAACTCCTTGGGCGCGGACGGCCCGAGCGCCACGACGGCGGTCTTGTCGCCTTCGGCAAGACGATAGAGGCCAAGGTCCGGCCCTTCGAAGACGCCCTGGTAGAGCCCCGGCGAAACCTCTTCGAGCGGCACCACGTAGACCGAGCCATCGGGGCCGATCACCTCCACCTCGGAGGGCGCATCGCCAAGGGTGCGGCGGGTGATCGTCATCTCCTGGCCCACGGCCTCGGCGGTCAGGCTCTCTTCTTCGAGGTCGGGCTCCTTCATCATCCAATGCGCCAGTCGCCGCAGCAGCTCGAGCTGCGGCCCGCCGCCCTCGAAGCCGCGTGACCAGAGCCATGCGTGGTCGGAGGCCATCAGCGCCACCCGACCTTCGCCGTGGCGCTGCAAGACCAGCAACGGGCGGTCTTCCAGACCCGACATCACCACCTGCCCGCCATTCTCGCCCGGCGTGGGGATCAGATCGACGAGGCGGAACCAGCGGCCCCAGCCCGGCACGCCCTCTTCCTCGGAGGGATAGAGCGCCTCGAGCCCCTCGGTGACAGGGTGCTTCTCGCCCAGTTCGGTGACTTCGGGCAGGTAGCCGTCTTCCAGCACGCGGGCCGAGGGCGAGGCGGGCATGATGTCGCCCAACGGCGAGCGGTAGATGGAATCGGCGCTGGCAAAGTCCGGCCCGGCGGCCACCAGCACCGCCCCGCCGCGCTCGACGTAATCACGGATGTTGTCGAGGTAGAGCGTGGGCAGGATGCCGCGGCGCTTGTAGCGGTCGAAGATGATCAGGTCGAACTCGTCGATCTTCTCGATGAACAGCTCGCGGGTGGGGAAGGCGATGAGCGACAGCTCGGAGACCGGCACGCCATCCTGCTTTTCGGGCGGGCGCAGGATGGTGAAGTGCACGAGGTCGACGGAGCTGTCGGACTTCAGCAGGTTGCGCCAGGTCCGTTCGCCCGGATGCGGCTCGCCGCTCACCAGAAGCACCCGCAGGCGGTCGCGCACGCCGTTGATCTGCACGACGGCGGCGTTGTTGCGGTCGGTCAGCTCGCCCTCCGCCGCCGGGGTGATGAACTGGATCACGTTCTTGCCGCCATGGCTGAGGGTGACGGGCAGCGACAGCTCCTCGCCCACCGGCACGTCATAGGTGCGCGGCTCCTCACCGTCGATCGCAATGGAGAGCGGCACCGTGGCGCCGGCGCCCGCGCCGGAGGGCACGTCGCCCTGGTCCTCGATCATCAGGGTGAGGTTGACCTCTTCCCCGAGGATGCCGAAGGCGGGGGCGTTCTGGATCACGAGGCGGCGGTCCCAGTCTGTGGAATGGCCGGTCATCAGCAGGTGCAGCGGGGCGGGCAGATCGGGGGTGCGCTCCATGTCGTGCACCCGGCCGTCGGAGATGAGGATCGCCCCGGCGACCCGGGCGCGCGGCTCTTCGGCCAAGGCCTCGGAGAGCGCGGCCATGGCACGCGTGCCTTCGTCGCCCTCACCATCGCCCACCACGGCCACGCGGGCCTCGGTGTTGGGCATGGCGGCGATCTGCGCCAGCACCCGGCCAAGGGCGGCCCCGGTCTGGTCGGCGCGGTCGGAGAGGGCCTGCGACGAGCTTTCATCGACCACCACCAGCACGATGTCGGAGAGCGGGTTGCGCTCTTCCTGTTGCAGCGAGGGGTTGGCCAGCGCCACAAGCAGCGCCACGGCGGCGAGCGCCCGCAGCCACCAGCCGGCCAGCCCGCGCCAGATGGCGAGCACGATGAGCAGCACCGCGAGGGCACAGGCGGCATAGAGCGCGATCCACGGCAGGTGCGGCGCGAAGACGATGCTGTCGGCGTTCATCATTGGCCCAGCCTGTCGAGCAGCGCAGGCACGTGGACCTGGTCGGATTTGTAGTTGCCGGTGAGCACATGCATGATGAGGTTCACCCCGAAGCGATAGGCGATCTCGCGCTGCTGCTCGCCCGCGTAGCCGCGCCCCACGGGGAACATCGCCGCGCCGTTGTTTTCCACTGCCCAGGCCGCGGCCCAGTCGTTGCCGCCGATGACCACCGGTGTCACGCCGTCATTCAGGTTGCGGAAGGGCATGCCCTCGACCACCTCGGCATCCTCCGGCGCGGCCTCGACCCAGACGTCACGGCTGGCCCAGCGGCCGGGGAAATCCTGCAACAGGTAGAAGGTGCGGGTGAGCACGTGGTCCTGCGGGATCGGCTCCAGCGGCGGAATGTCGAGCGGGCGGGCCAGCTCCTGCAGCTTGCGCCCCTCGGGCGTGGCGGCGCCAAAGCCACCGATATCGGCATCTCGGGTGTCGAACAGGATCATGCCGCCGGTGCGCAGGTAGCGGTTGAGCTTGGCATAGGCCTCGGCGGAGGGGGTCGGCTGGTTGGGGTTCACCGGCCAGTAGAGGAAAGGGAAGAAGGCGAGCTCGTCGGTTTCGAGGTTCACCGCCAGCGGCTCGGCGGGCTCGATAGAGGTGCGGCGGAAGAGGGTGTCCGAGAGGCCGCGCAGCCCGGCGTGGGCCACCTCGTCGAGCCGCGGATCGCCGGTCACGACATGGGCGAGCACCACCTCGGTGGTGGCCTCGAGCGCCAGAAGGTCGACGTCTTCCTGCTGCGCTGATGCGCCATCGGGCGCGGTGATGAGGAGCGCGGCGATGAGCACGGCGCCCGCCGCGCCCGTGCGCCGGGTGCTGCGCGCACGCGGGGCGAAGAGGCGGCCACCGAGCCAGAGGGAGGCGATGATATCGAGTGCCAGCGCCACCAGCGCCGCGGTGAGGACGAAGCCCTTCAACGCCGTCTCGCGGTTGACGGCCAGCCCCTCGACCGGCACCCGCGCAGGCCAGCTCACCGGCTCCAGCACCGCCTCGGGCCCCAGCACGTTGAGCGCGATCAACCTGTCCTCCCCGGCATAGAGCCCCGGGCGCAGGTCCGGCCCGATCGGGGCGGTGCCTGCAAGGGCCGCGCCGAGGTCTGCGCCTTCGACACCGGGCAGCGTGCCCGCGTCCTGCACCACGCCGAAGCCGTCGAGCACCCGCTCGGGTGTCCAGACGGTGCCTTCCAGCTCGCCCGCATCGGGGGTTGCGGGGCGGGTGGAAATGGCCAGCCGTTCGAGCATCTGCACGAAGAGGCCGGAGAGGGGGAGCGACGACCATTCGGCATTGGCGGTGACGTGAAACAGCACCACAGAGCCCTGCCCCAGCCGCTTGCGTGTGACCAGCGGCGTGCCATCGGCCAGCGAGGCAATGACCCGGTCGGCCAGCTCAGGGTCGGGCTGGGCCATGACCTGGGCGGTCACGGTCACGTCGTCCGGCAGGGCGAGGCCGTAGAACGGCGAGGTCTCGGGAAAGGGCCGCAGCGCCTTGGGCTCGCCCCAGCTCATCGCGCCCCCCACCGAGCGCCCGCCCTCCCGCAGGCGCACCGGCATCAGCGTGTCTTCCTCGCGCCGGCTCACATCGGAGGCCGCCAGTTGCGGCCCGGCGAAGCGTAGCAGCAGGCCGCCCTCCTCGACCCAGGCCAGCAGGTCTTCCTTTTCGGCGTCCGGCAGGTCGGCCACGTCGGCGAAGACGATGGCGTCGGGGTTGGCCAGCAGGATATCGGGCAGGGTGCCCTCGACCAGATCGGCGGTCGGCTCCAGCGCGCGTTCGAGGTAGTGCAGCGGCGAGAGCAGCTCCAGCCCCTCGCGATCTTCGCGGCCTGCGATCAGCGCCACCTCGCGCCGGCGCAGCCCGTCGTCGGAGAGGGTCACGGCCCCTGCCCCGCGAATGCCCTGCACTTCGAAGCGGGTGATGCGGTTGCGCAGCTCGGCGGGCAGCACCAGGGCCACCTCAGCCTCGGTGGCGGCCGTGTCGAACGCGACCTCGGCGCGCGCCAGCGCGCGCTCGGTGCCGGAGGGGTCGCGGCCATAGGCCAGCACGGTGGCGGTCTGGGCGGCAAGCGCGTCGGGGCGCAGCACGGTGAGGCGCACCTGCCCGTCTTCGAACCGGACGGGGCGCAGCCCGAGCGGGCGGCGGGGGCTTTCGAACACCGTCACCGGCCCCTTGTCTTCCAGCGCGGCCAGCACCGTCTCGCGGCCGTCATGGGCAAGACCGTCCGACAGCCAGTAGGTTTCGAAACCCTCATCGAGGCTCTCGATCCACTCCGTCGCTGCGCCGCTCTCGGGCGGCCATGCGGTGGGCTCGAGGCCGGCAAGGCGCGGCGACCATGCACCGGCGGCCAGCATGGGCAGTTCGCCGGGAGCCGGCAGCGCGGTGAGCGACACCACGGCAACGGGGCGATCGGTGGCGGCGGCATCGGCCAGAAGCCCTTCGATCCGGGCCATGCGGCCCGGCCAGTCGCGGGCATCGGCCCAGCCGCCATCGAGCGCGATCAGCAGCGGGCCGGTGCCCTCGCGGCGCTCTTCGGGGTTCAGCACGGGGCCGGCGAAACCGATGATGATGGCGGCCACGGCAAGCATCCGCAGCAAAAGCAGCCACCAGGGGGTGCGATCGGTCTGGCTGTCTTCATCCTCGAGGCCCAGCAGCAGGGCGACACCGGGAAAGCGGCGGCGGATCGGCGCGGGCGGCACGGCGCGCAGCAGCAGCCAGAGCAGCGGCAGCACGACCAGCGCCCAGAGCAGGAGCGGCGCGGTAAAACCTATGGGGCCGATGGCAAACATCAGCGGCCATGCTCCAGCGCACCGTAGAGCCAGAGCAGCGCGGTTTGCGCCGGGGCGTCGGTGTGGTGGGTGGTAAACTGCCAGCCGGTGGTGCGGGCAAGCTGCTCCAGCCGGTCCTTGCGGGCGGCGAGCCGCGCGAGGTAGCGGCTGCGCAGATCGCCGGCCTTGCGGGTTTCATGGGCGAGGCTGCCCCCCATGCTCTCGAAGATCGTGCGCCCGTCGAAGGGAAACTCCTCTTCCTGCGGGTCGAGGATCATCACCATCGCGCCGCGCACACCACGGTCGGCGGCGCGGGCCAGCGCGGTTTCGACCGCGTCGATGTCACCCATGAAATCGCTGAGAAACACGGCACGGGAATGCAGCGGCAGGGTATCGCCGCGCGGTGCGCCGTAATCGGGGCCGGGCAGCGCCTTTTCCTCGGCCTCCATCGCCCCGCCCAGCGCATCGGCGATGCGGATCAGTTGCAGCGGGCCGGAGCGGGGCGGCTGATCGAGCCGGGCAAGCCCCACGCGCTCCCCGCCGCGCACCAGCAGCACGGCCACGGCAAGGCTGAGGAGCCGGGCGCGCTCGGCCTTGGAGGGGCGCTTGCCGGGAGCACCGGAAAAGCGCATCGACATCGCCTCGTCGGCCCAGAGCATCACCGATTGCGCCGCCTGCCATTCCTTCTCGCGCACGAAGTGCTGATCGGACTTGGCCGAGCGCCGCCAGTCGATGCTGCGCGCCTCATCGCCCACCGCCAGCGGGCGGTATTGCCAGAACTCGTCGCCCATGCCCGAGCGGCGGCGGCCATGGGCCCCCAGCAGCACGGTTTGCGCGAGGTGCTCGGCATCGGCCAGCAGCGGCGGCAGCGCGGCGGCCAGCCCCTCGGCCCGGGACCGCAGCCCGCGCCCTACGCCGGCATGGAGAGCAACTGAAGGCGCATCGCTCAAGCGGCAGACTCCACGCGGGTCACGCCTTCGGCGACGGCGCGGATCACGCTCGAGAGCTCCTCGCCCCGCGCACGCGCCGCGAACGACAGCGCCATGCGGTGGGTCAGCACGGGGGCGGCCATGGCCAGCACGTCCTCTGCGGAGGGCACGAGGCGGCCTTCCAGCAGGGCGCGGGCGCGCACCGTCATCATCAGGGCCTGCGCGGCACGGGGGCCGGGACCCCAGGACACCGAGCGCTGCACCTGCTCGGGCGCGGTCGGGTCTTCGGGGCGGCAGGCGCGGACCAGATCGAGGATCAGCTCCACCACGTTCTCGCCCACGGGCATCCGCCGCAGCAGGCCCTGCGCGGCGATCAGTTCGGCTGCCGAGAAGATCTGATGGCTCTCGGCCTCTTGGGCGCCGGTGGTGGCGAGGATGATGTCGCGCTCGGTGTCGCGGGTCGGATATTGCACGTCGATCTGCACGAGGAAGCGGTCGAGCTGGGCCTCGGGCAGCGGATAGGTGCCCTCCTGCTCGATCGGGTTCTGCGTGGCGAGCACGTGGAAGGGCGCATCGAGCACCCGGTGCTGGCCGCCGACCGTCACCTCCTTTTCCTGCATCGCCTGAAGCAGGGCCGACTGGGTGCGCGGGCTGGCGCGGTTGATCTCGTCGGCCATCAGGAGTTGGCAGAAGATCGGGCCTTCGATGAAGCGGAAGGCGCGGGTACCATCTTCGGCGGTTTCGAGCACCTCGGAGCCGAGGATATCGGCCGGCATCAGGTCGGGGGTGAACTGAATACGATTGCCGTTCAGCCCCATGACGGTCGAGAGCGTGTCGACCAGCCGGGTCTTGCCGAGGCCGGGCAGGCCGATCAGCAGGCCGTGACCGCCGCAGATGAGGGCGGAAAGCACGAGGTCCACCACTGTCTCCTGACCGATGAACCTGCGGCTGATGGAGGCCCTCGCCTGCCCCAGCTTTTCGGCCAGCGCCTCGATTTCAGGCACGAGCCCCGCTTCATCGGACATGACATTTCTCCTTGGTCGGCTAGGTTAGGGCCCAGTAAGCCATCTATCGCATGTGAGACCAATGGCGAAATCGAAGGCCAGACAAGATATTGTGAAACCCGACGCCCAAAGCATCGAAAGCGCGGCCAGAAGCGCCGCCAAAAAGGGCAAGCTGCCGCCCGTTCACCTGTGGAACCCCGAGTTCTGCGGCGACCTCGACATGCGGATTGCCCGCGATGGCACGTGGTTTTACCTCGGCACGCCGATCGGCCGCCCCGAACTCGTGCGGCTGTTCTCGACCATCCTCAAGAAGGAGGGCGGCGATTACTTTCTCGTGACCCCGGTGGAGAAAGTCGGGATCACGGTGGATGACGCCCCCTTCGTTGCGGTGGATTTCACCGCTTCCGGCAGCGGCGAAGCGCAGGTGCTGACCTTCGAGACCAACGTGGGCGACCTTTCGGAAGCCGGGCCGGAAAACCCGATTCGGGTGGAGCGCGACCCCGAAACCGGCGAACCTTCGCCCTACGTGCATGTGCGCGCAGGGCTGGAGGCGCTGATCGACCGCAAGAGCTTTTACCGGCTGGTAGAGATCGGCACCGTGCAGGACGACTGGTTCGGCCTGTGGTCGGGCGGCAGGTTCTTCAGGATCATCCCCGCCGCCGAACTGCCCTGACCTCCTGTTCAATTGAGCGCCTGCGGCGCATTCCATTTTTTGGGATGCCTCCGGCGGGAGTATTTTCCGCAAGAAAATGAACGGGCTGCGAGAAACTTCAGAGCGGCTGACAGGCTCCTGACAGGTAGCTGTCAGGAGGGGGGGGCCATGATGGGGCATGTTCAACCCTGCCGAGGAGTTCCTGCAATGACCGAAACGATGACAAACCCCGCCGATGCAACCGCCCTGCCTGATGACGCGCTGGTGTGGTGCGAGATTCCGGTGAGCGATCTGGATGCTGCCATTGCCTATTACGGCGCGGTGCTGGGCCATCCGCTGGAGCGCAATGACGAGGGGCCGAACCCGGTGGCCATGCTGCCGGTGAAATCGCCGATGGATGGGGTGGCGGGCCATCTCTATGCCGGCAAGCCTGCGGGCGATGGCACCGGGGTGACGGTGCATCTGCATGTGCCCGTGCTCGAAGCCGCGCTGGAGCGGGCGATGGAGGCCGGGGGCCGGGTGCTGCCGGGGATTATCCCCATTCCTTCCGGGCGCTTTGCCTATACGATCGACCCGGATGGAAATTCCATCGGGTTGTTCGAATACAGCAAGGGCTGAGGGATGCGCCGCGCGGATCGCCTGTTTCAGATCGTCCAGCTGCTCCGAGGGGGGCGGCTGGTGACGGCGCGGATGCTGGCCGAGCGGCTGGAGGTGTCCGAGCGCACGATTTACCGCGACATTGCGGATCTCGTGGGCTCGGGCGTGCCGATCGAGGGCGAGGCGGGTGTAGGCTACCTGATGCGCGCGGGCTTTGACCTGCCGCCGTTGATGTTCAACCGAAGCGAGATCGTGGCGCTGGTGGCGGGTGCCCGGCTGATCCGGGCCTGGGGCGGGCTGGAGATGGCCGAGGCCGCCGAGGAGGCGCTGGTGAAGATCTCTGCCGTGCTGCCCGAGGCCGAGCGCGACAAGGCGGCGGGCTTGCAGATACATGCGTTTTCAATGCCCTACCTGATGGATGACGACACCCGGCGGCGGCTGGATGGAATCGAGCGGGCGGTGGATGCCCGCGAGCGGCTGGTGCTGGACTACGGCGATGCCGAGGGGGCCGTGACGGCGCGCGTGGTGCGGCCCTTGTCGCTGATCTTCTGGGGCCGGACGTGGACATTGATCGGCTGGTGCGAGTTGCGAGACGACTTCCGAATGTTCCGCGTGGACCGGATCAAGGGCATGGACAGCGGCGAGCGCTTCCGGATCGAGCCGGGCAAGGCGCTGGCGGATTTCTACCGGATGGAGCGGCATCGCGGCGGGTTCGACGAGCGCCGTAGCGGGGCCTGCTAGCGCTTGAGGCGCAGGGTCTTCCGGCGGGGTTCGGGCGGCGTCGCGTCGAGTTCGCGCCATGCGCCCGGGGCGAGGCCGTCGAGCGCCCAGGGGCCGATCTGTGCCCGGATGAGGCGCAGGGTCGGGTGGCCGACGGCGGCTGTCATCCGGCGGACCTGCCGGTTGCGCCCCTCGCGGATGGTGAGGGTGAGCCATGTGTCGGGGGCCTTGCGGATGCGCACGGGCGGGGCGCGTTCCCACAGGCCCTCGGGCGGCGCGATCACGGAAACCTCGGCGCGTTTGGTGGGGCCGTCCTTGAGGGTCACGCCCATCTTCAGTGCTTCCAGCGCGGCGGCATCCGGCGTGCCCTCGACCAGCACCCAATAGGTCTTGGCCATCTTGAACTTGGGCGAGGAAATGCGGGCCTGCAGCGCGCCGTCATCGGTGAGCAGCAGCAGGCCCTCGGAGTCCCGGTCCAGCCGCCCCGCCGGGTAGACCTTTGGCGGCAGGCCAAGGCGCGAAAGCCCCTGCCACTGGCCCTCGTCGGTGAATTGCGAGAGCAGGTTCATCGGTTTGTTCAGGGCGAGGAGCATGGGGGCAGCCCGTCAATCAATGTGCTTCGGCCCAGCTGTCGCCCTGCCCCGCATCAACCTCCAGCGGAACGTCGAGATGCACCGCCGGGCTGGCGGCGCCTTCCATGACCTTTTTCACCACGGCGATGGTGTCGTCGATGGCCGCCTCTTCGACTTCGAAGATCAGTTCGTCGTGGACCTGGAGCAGCATCTTTGCCGGAAGGCCCTCGATCGCCTCGGGCATCCGCACCATGGCGCGGCGGATCACATCAGCCGCCGTGCCCTGAATCGGCGCGTTGATCGCGGCGCGCTTGGCAAAGCCCGCGCCGGGGCCCTTGGCGTTGATCTCTGGCGTGTGGATCTTGCGCCCGAAGAGGGTTTGCACGTGGCCGTGTTCCTTGGCGAAGGCCACGGTGTTGTCCATGTAGGCGCGGATGCCGGGGAAGCGTTCGAAGTAGCGGTCGATGAAGGCCTGCGCCTCGGCGCGAGGGATGCGCAGGTTGCGCGCGAGGCCGAAGCCGGAGATGCCATAGATGACGCCGAAGTTGATCGCCTTGGCCTGACGGCGAATGTCGGGCGTCATTTCGTCGAGGGGCACGTTGAACATCTCCGAGGCGGTGAGCGCGTGGATGTCCTGCCCCTCGCGGAAGGCCTGCTTCAACTCTTCGATGTCGGCGATATGGGCAAGGATGCGCAGCTCGATCTGGGAATAATCGAGTGATACCAGCTTGTTGCCCTTCTCGGCCACGAAGGCCTCGCGGATGCGGCGGCCCTCCTCGGTGCGCACCGGGATGTTTTGCAGATTGGGGTCGGTCGAGGCCAGCCGTCCGGTGTTGGCGCCGGTGATGGCGTAGGAGGTGTGCACCCGGCCCGTCTCGGCGTTGATGTGCGTTTGCAGCGCGTCGGTGTAGGTGCTTTTCAGCTTGGAGAGTTGCCGCCAGTCGAGCACGCGGGCGGGCAGCTCGTGCAACGTGGCGAGGTCTTCGAGCACATCGGCGGGGGTGGAATACTTGCCGGTCTTGCCCTTCTTGCCACCCTCCAGCCCCATCTTTTCGAACAGGATCTCGCCAAGCTGGGCGGGGGAGCCGACGTTGAAGCTTTCACCCGCAAGCTCGTGAATCTCGGCCTCCAGCCCGGCCATCTTCTGGGCGAAGGCGTTGGACATGCGCGAGAGCGTGTCACGATCCACCTTCACGCCGTGCATCTCCATCTGCGCCAGCACCGGAACCAGCGGGCGCTCCAGCGTTTCATACACCGTCGTCACCTTGGCGCGGTGCAGGCGGGGCTTGAAGACCTGCCAGAGCCGCAGGGTGATGTCGGCATCTTCGGCGGCGTATTTCACGGCCTCCTCCAGCGGCACCTTGTCGAAGGTGATCTGGCTCTTGCCCGAACCGATCAGCTCTTTGATCGGGATCGGGTTGTGACCGAGGTAGCGCTCGGACAGCGCGTCCATCCCGTGGCCGTGCAAGCCGCCGTACATCGCGTAGCTGAGCAGCATGGTGTCGTCGAAGGGGGCCACGTTTACGCCGTAGCGGGTGAAGATCTTTGCGTCATACTTGATGTTCTGGCCGATCTTCAGGATCGACGGGTCTTCGAGCATCGGCTTCAGGGCATCCAGGGCCTCGTTCAGCGGCAGTTGCCCTTCGGCGGGGGTGTCATCGGCGAAAAGGTCATCGCCGCCGCCCTTCACATGGGCGAGCGGAATGTAGCAGGCCTCGCCGGGGGTGACGGAAAGCGAGATGCCGACGAGGCCGGCCGTCATCTCGTTGAGGCCGGTGGTTTCGGTATCGACGGCGACGTAACCGGCGGAGGCCACGCGCATGAGCCAGTCGTCAAGCTGTTGCCGGGTGGAGACGTGCTCGTATTTCGCATGGTCGAAGGGGATTTCGGAGGCCGTCGGGTCCGGCATGTCGGAGGCGTCTGCGCCATCGCTTCCGCCAGTGGTGCCCGGCGTGTCGTCGATCACCGGGGCCTCGGCGCCGAACTGCTCGGCGACGCGCTTGGCGAGCGTGCGAAACTCCATTTCGGCGAGGAAGGCGAGCAGGGCTTCCGGGTCCGGGTCTTTCACCTCAAGGTCGTCGAGGGTGAAGTCGAGCGGGGTGTTGCAATCGAGCTGGACGAGGCGCTGGGAGATGCGGATCAGCTCGGCATTCTCCTGAAGGCTCTCGCGCCGCTTGGGCTGCTTGATCTCGCCCGCCCGCTCCAGCAGCGTGTCGAGATCACCGTATTCGTTGATCAGCAGCGCCGCCGTCTTGATGCCGATGCCGGGCGCGCCGGGCACGTTATCCGTGGAATCCCCAGCCAGCGCCTGCACGTCGACCACGCGCTCGGGCTTCACGCCGAATTTCTCGATCACCCCGTCCACGTCGATACGCTTGTTCTTCATCGCATCGAGCATTTCCACGCCGTCGCCGACGAGCTGCATCAGGTCCTTGTCGGAACTGATGATCGTCACCCGCCCGCCCGCGTCCCGCGCCTGGCAGGACAGGGTGGCGATGATGTCATCTGCCTCGTAACCCTCGATCTCTTCGCAGGCGACGTTGAAGGCGCGGGTGGCGTCCCGGGTCAGTGGAAACTGCGGCACGAGGTCTTCCGGCGCGGGCGGGCGGTTGGCCTTGTACTTGTCGTAGATCTCGTTGCGGAAGCTCTTGCCGGAATAGTCGAAGATCACCGCCGCATGGGTGGGCGCATCGGGGCCGGTGTTGGCCTCGATATACTTGTGCAGCATGTTGCAGAAGCCCGCCACGGCGCCAATCGGCAGCCCGTCGGACTTGCGCGTGAGCGGGGGCAGCGCGTGGTAGGCGCGGAAGATGAAGGCCGATCCGTCGATCAGATGAAGGTGGCAGCCCTTGCCGAATGCCATGATATGCGCCTCCCGGGTGGTGTCGGGGATTACATGCCACGGGGGCGCGTCGGGGGCCAGCGGGTTGCTGACAGGGAGGGGGGGGTGGCCGCCCAACCCCGACCTATTCCACGTGCCGCTTGAGCCGTGCCAGCGCGTCCTCCCAGCCACGTTCCAGCCGGGCGAGGTGGCCCTGTGCCTCTGTGAGCGCGTCGGGCGCGAGCAAAAAGAGCTTTTCCCGGCCCTGCTTCTCGGCCCGCACCAGCCCGGCCTGTTCCAGCACGGCAAGGTGCTTGCTCGCCCCCTGCCGTGTTACCCCCAACCCCTCCACGAGCCGCCCCAGCGGCAGGGCTTCCACCCGCGCCAGCCGACCCAGCAGTTCGAGCCGCAACGGATCGCCAAGGGCGGCGAAGAGCCGGGCGGGGTCAGGCCGCGACATGGGCCGTGAGGTTCTGAAGCTGGATGGTCCAGCCACCCTCGTTGTCGGGATATTTCCGCTCCGCCACCTCCGGGGGCAGGGAGAGGAAGCCAGACTCCACCACCGTCACCCGTGTGCCAGCGCCCTCCTCGGCGAGGGTGAAGGTGACGCGGGTTACAGGCGCATCGCCCGACACCTCCTCGCCCGCAGGCCAGTCGAACACCAGCCTCTCCTGCGGCGCGATCTCGACCGGTTCGATCCAGAAGGGCATCCCTTCATGGCCGTAGCCGGTGATCTCGGCACCCAGCCGCTCGCCGATCACGAAGGGCCCGTCGAAACGGCAGAGGAACCATGTCCCGAAGGCCTGCGCGTCCACCAACGCGGCCCAGACGGCAGCGCGCGGGGCGGCGATATGGGTGCTTTTCTCGATGCTGTCTTTCATGACGCAACTCCCTGGTTGCATGATGTCTGGCAGGCCTGCGCGATTCGTGCAACCTTTCAGTTGCACATCAACCGTGCCACCAGAGCGAGAGGGTCACGGCATAGGGGGTCGGCGTCCAGGCGCCCGCGGGGTGGCCAGCCGCGCGCAGGGCATCGGTGATCCATGTGTTGCAGGTGCGAAAGAGGTGGAAGCGCCCGCGTGCTTGGAAGAAGGCATCGGTCTGGCTGAAGCCCGCGCCCTCCACCGCCGGGCCGGAGCGGGTGTGGGCGATGAAGGCGAGGAGCGCGCTGTATTGTCCTGCCGTGAGGCGGAGGCGCGGGTAGTCGAGCCCCTCGGGAAGCGCAGCATAAACCTCGACCCGCAGCACCGAGGCATCCCCGGTTGCCGCCCGCAGCACGGTGGAGGCGGTAACGTCGCCGTAGCTGCCTGCGGTGGTGTAAAACCCGGCCGCGCCCCAGCCCACCAGCACATGAGCCACCTCCGGTGCATCCAGCGGCACACCGCCCTCTGCTGCAAAGGCGAGGGCAGCGCGGGTCTCGGGAGTTGCGGGCAAAAGAAAGTCATAATGGATGGGCCCGGCGATCAGCCCGATCTCCACGGGCGCGCCCTCGCCCGGCGCGACATTGGCCACTGGTCCCGGCACCAGCCCGCCAACAGCCGCTGCTGCGAGGTAAAGCAGCGCCGCAACGAGCGGCCAGAGCAGCACCCACCGCAGCACGCGCGAGATCTGTCTCATGCCCCGCCCTCCCCCATGGCCTTATCGCTCGGGTCAAGGTGCCACGCAGGCCATGCAGCGCCAATCAACAAAAGGAATGCGCCCGCAAGGGCACGCCATTGAGCAGCGGTCACACCGCCGATTGCGCGGCGTGGAGAAAGACGGCGATGAAGAAGATGATCGAGGCGACCGCAACGAAGAAGTGCCAGATCGCATTGTGAAAGCGCATCCGCCCCAACATCAGGAACAACGTGCCCGCCGAGTAGAGCCCGCCGCCCACGGCCATCAGCACGATGACAGGTGTGGAGGTGACGGCCAGAAGATCCTGCCCGCCAAAGAGCACCGCCCAGCCCATGGCGAGGCACAGGCCCACGCCCACCACCGTGGGGCGGCGCGGCAAGGCAAAGTTGGCCACGGTGCCCACCACCGCCAGCACCCAGATGAACACCAGCAGCCCCTGCCCCGCCCCGGCCAGCAGGGCGAAAGGCGTATAGGTGCCCGCGATCTTGAGGTAGATCGCCGACTGGTCGAAGCGCAGCAGCATGGCGCGCCACTCGTCGCGCGGCAGGTGGTTGTAGAGCAGCGAGCAGGTGAGCATGGCGATGAGCGTGGCCCCGTAGATGGAGACGCCCACGATTCCCATGGCATCGCCGCGCCAGACCGCCGTGAGGGTGATAAGCACCGGCACCGCCCCCACCGCAAGCGCCAGCGCCGCGATGTGAACAAGGGCATCGGTCATCAGCTCGGCGCGGCTGTAGGGACGCGTCGCATGAGGCAGGATGGAGGGATCGGTGATGTCAGACATATGCTTAACCTAAAGCCGCCGTGCGCCCCTGCAATGCTAAACCGGATGGCCTAAGAAAACGTGACCGGATCTGCCGCTTCATTGGGCACAGGTCCAGAAGCCACGGTAGCCCCGGGTCGGTCCGTTCTCGATCGAGAAGACCAGCGCGGCATCGGCGCGTCCCCCCGCCTCCTCGCCAAGCGGGGTGATCTCCATGCGCAGACTGTCCGCCTCATAGGTGCCTGCGCCGCCCCCGAGGCGCAGGAAGGTGCCGTTGAGCAGCATCACCCCCATGTCGCCCTCGGCACTGGTCCAGAAGATCGGCGTGTCGGCTTTGGTCTGACGAAAGTTGCACCCCGCCGTCGGCCCCGAGACCAGCTCCGCCGCCTGTGCGGCCGTAAGCGGCGCGGGATGAAGGGTCGACAGGCGCAGGGTCGTAAGCGCGCCCTCCACGCTGCCGGGCAGCGGGGCCGGGTCTTGGTAGGTCGAGGCCACGCTGCGGCCCGCCTCGAGCTCGGCGATGAGCCAGCGCATCTCGGCGATCTCGCGCCGCTGGGCCGCCGCGATCCCGCCCGCCAGCTCCGCCACCCGGGCGTCCTCGATCCCGGCCCGTGTCGATGTCATCACCGCGATCGAGTGATGCGGGATCATCGCGCGCATGTAGCTGAGCCCGCCCACCGTCACCTGGCTGCGGATCAGAAGCAGCGCCAGCGAGAAGACAACCAATGCCCCGGCAAGGATCGCCAGCTTCACACCCCGGCCCGGATACATCCCCCACATGAACCCGAGCATGATCGCCGCCATGACCGCGCCCATGAGCAGCGCCATGTAAAGACGCGTCTCGGAAAAGAACACATGCTCCAGCGCGTAGGTGTTCAGATACATCAGGCCGAACATCACCACCGTAGAGGTGGCGATCATGGCGGCGAAACGGGTGTAGGTCATCGGGCTCTCCTGAGGGGACGTCTGCCACCTCAACCCCGCGCCTGCCCCCATGGGTTCCGCACAAAAGAAAACGGCCGCCCCGAAGGACGGCCGCTCTGATAGGTTTCCAGCAAGCTCAGTGCAGCTTGACGCCAGCCTCGTCGATGGCGCTGTCGATCAGCTTGTTGGCCTCGGCGGCCCCCATCTGCTTGGCGATCACGTCGCCTGCGGCGGCCACGGCCACCTGCACGGCACGGTCGCGCACCGAACGGACGGCAGCAGCTTCGGCAGAGGCAATCTGCTCGTCGGCCCCGGCAAGGCGGCGGGCGATGGATTTCTCCAGATCGACCTTGGCCTGCTCGGCGGCGAGCTTGGACTCTTCCTTGGCCTGCGCCACGATGCGCTCGGCCTGCTCGGCCACTTCGGCCTGCTTGCGCTCGAAGCTGGCCAGAACGGTCTGGGCCTCTTCGCGCAGGGCGCGGGCTTCATCCAGCTCGGCGCGGATCGTGTCGGCCCGCTTGTCGAGCAGACCGGCAATCATCGAAGGCACCTTGAAGAAGAGCAGCACGCCGATGAACAGCAGGAAGGCGATGAGCACAACGAAGTTGGAGTTGCGCAGCGAGAAGAACGGGCCGGAGGCGGCCAGCGCGGGCGAGGCCGCGAGGGAAACGGCGGCGGTGGTGAGCCAGTAACGCATGTTCATCACGACGCTCCTTTCAGCCGGGCTTCGACGGCAGCGGTCACGGCCTTTGCATCGGCCTTGCCACCCAGAGCCGCGACGATTTCGCCGGCGGTATCCTTGGCCACGACCTCGACATTGCTGAGCGCGCTTTCACGGATCTCGGCAATCGCCTTTTCCGCTTCGGCGGTGCGGGCCGCAATCTCGGCATCGGCCTTGGCGATGGCAGCGTCCACATCCTTCTGCACCTCGGCACGGGCCTCGGCTGCAATCGCCTGTGCCTCGGCGCGGGCATCGGCCAGCGCCTTCTCATAGGCTTTCTCGGCCTCACCGGCCTTCATCTTGAATTCTTCGGCCGCCGCGATGTCATTGGTGATCGTGCCGGAGCGCTCGGCCAGAACCGCGGCGATGCGCGGCAGGGCGATGCGGCTCAGCACGAAGTAGATCGCGACAAGCGTGACGAGGAGCCAGAAGATCTGGTTCGGAAACCAGTCAAAGCACAGCTGCGGCATGCCGATGGCACCGCCATCGGGCCCGACACAGCGGCCAGCCGCTTCCATGTCGGCGGGGCTGACGTGCTCGGCTACAGAGTTTTCAGTTGCCATGGGCTCTCTCCGGAAACCTTAAAGGGACACCGGGGGACGCGGATCGCTGCCCCCCGGCCGTAAGGATCAGAAGTTTTGCCTCAGACGGCGAACATCAACAGAAGCGCGACAAGGAACGAGAAGATCCCCAGGGCTTCCGCAAATGCGATGCCGATGAACATGGTGGCCGTCTGGCCGCCAGCGGCGGAGGGGTTGCGCAGAGCGCCGCTGAGGAAGTTGCCCACAACATTGCCCACACCGATAGCAGCGCCGCCCATGCCCACAGAGGCCAGGCCTGCACCGATGAAAGCACCCATTTGAACGATATCGCCTTCCATGTCGAATTCTCCTTACGTTGGAATTGGCTAGAAACTTGGTTGTCTGACCGCCAGCCTTAGTGGGCCGGGTGCAGCGCGTCTTTCAAGTACACGCAGGTCAGGATGGTGAAGACATAGGCCTGGATGAAGGCCACGAGCAGCTCGAGCGCGTAGATCGCTGTGATCGCCAGGATCGACAGCGGCGTAACCGCGATGCCGACGGCAGAAAACAGGACCAGCGGCGCGAAGGCTGCAAAGACTTTGATCACGGCGTGACCGGCCATCATGTTGCCCATCAGACGAATGGAGTGGCTGACCGGGCGCACGAAGTAGGAAATCACCTCGATCAGCGCGAGGATCGGGCGCAGCGCCAGCGGTGCCGACGAGACCCAGAACAGCTCGAGGAAGTGCGCGCCGTTCTTGACGAAGCCGATCACGGTGACCGAAATGAAGACGAAGAGCGCCAGCACTACCGTCACGGCGAGATGCGAAGTCGTGGTGAAGGCGCCGGGCAGCAGACCCAGCATGTTCGCCAGCAGGATGAACATGAACAGCGTCATGATGTAGGGGAAGTACTTGAGCCCGTCTTTGCCGCAGACATCCTCGATCATCTTGTGCACGAGGCCATAGGCCATTTCGGCAATCGACTGGCTGCGCGACGGGATCACCGCGCGGCGGCGGGTGCCGATGACGAGCAGCAGGATCACGGCAAGAACGGTGAGGGCCATCCAGAACGTCACGTTCGTCGGGGTATACCACGCCACCGGGCCGTCTCCGAAGAGCGGCTTGACCATGAACTGGTCCATCGGATGGAACGCGAGGCCGTCCTCTGCGCCGTGGGCTTCTGTCGCCATGTCAGTCCCTCTTCTCGTCCTCTGCCCCGGTGTGCGGGGCGTTTTGAAACTCTGCTGCCGTGCGCATCATCACGCGAACACCGGCGGCAAAGCCCAGCAATGTGAACAGCAGCAGGAAGAGGGGCAGCGTTCCGAACAGAACGTCGAGCCCGTACCCGATGCCGAAGCCGATCCCGAGACCGGCAACCAGCTCGATCACCATCCGCCAGCCCTGCGAGGCCGCGTGGTAGTGATCGTCTTTCGGCGGGGGCGGCGCGTATTTTGCCTTATGCGCCGAGAGCTTGCCTTCAAGCTCCTTAAGTCGCTGCTCGTCATCCGAGCCGGCCATGTTCGCCCCCATCGACAGTTGCGCGGAAGCTAGGCGGAGGGGGGCGGGGAGTCAATTGGCTGATGGCGGAGCTAAGCCATTGATTTATATGGCACGAGCCCGAGGCGGGCGTGGTCATTTCGGCGCTGCGGCATCGGATCGGAGCCCGCGTCCATATTCAACCGAATGGTTGACGATTGCCCGCCCCCGTCCTACCGCTCGGCCATGACCCTGCGCCCGCGCCCCTCGCTCGACACCATCTTCGCCGCCCTCGCCGACCCGACCCGGCGGGCGATCCTTGCGATGCTGCTGGAAGACGACATGGCCGTGACCGACGTGGCCGAGCCCTTCGAGGTGAGCCTTGCCGCGATCTCCAAGCACCTCACCATCCTCGCCGGCGCTGGGCTCATCAGCCAGGAAAAGCGCGGCCGGGTGAAATGGTGCAAGCTGGAGCCGGGCGCGATGAAGGCCGCCTCGGTCTGGATGCAGGGCTTCGGCCAGTTCGAGCCGGTGAACCTCGATGCCTTCGAGCGGTTCCTCGGCGCCGAGCTGGGGCTTCAGGGCGAAGACCCCTAGGGCAAGGCCCAAGCCCCTGCCCCCTCACATGGTCGAGGGGTCGTAGGTCTCTTTCAGATGGGTCAGGATCGACTGCACCTTAGCTGTGCGATGCAGATCCACATGCGTCACCAGCCACACCGCCGCACGCCACTCCTCGCGGGTGGACATCATCTTCACGAGGTCAGGCTGCCTGTCGCCCGCCGCTTCGGGCAGAAACCCGATGCCGGCCCCGGCGCGGATCGCATCCACCACCGAGCGCTGCGCCGAGGCGCGGTAGGTGATGCAGCGATCGGGCACCATCTCGTGCAGCCAGCGATAGAAGGGCGCACGGCTGTCGCGGTCGTCTTCCGAGACAAAACGGTGCCGCGTCATGTCATCCTCGTCGAGCGGGCCCATCTCGTCGACGTAGTCTTGCGTGGCATAAAGCGCGTGGCCCAGTTCGAAGAACTTCTGCACCACGTTGTCGGGCTGGTCGGGCCGCTTGCCGGCACGGATGGCCACATGCGCCTCGCCGTATTCGAGCCGGAACAGCCGCTCGTCGGTCATGAAACGAAGCGTGACCTGCGGATTGGCGCGGCTGTAGCTGGCCAGCGTGGCGGTGAGCGAGGGAGAGAGCGACGGGATCGAGGTGACGATCAGCTCGCCGGTGACCTCTTCGCCGCGCCCCTTGATCCGGCCCGCAAGCTGCGAAAACTGGTCATCGGTCGCCTTGGCCACCTGCAACAGGTCCAGCCCGGCCTCGGTGGCGGTGTAACCGCGCGCGTGCCGCTGAAACAGCTTGGTCCCGAGCCGTGTCTCGAGCGCGTCGATGTGGCGGATGACCGTGGCATGGTGCACGCCCAGCGCGTCGGCCGCGCCCGAAACCGTGCCAACGCGCGCCACATGATAGGCGGTGCGCACTTCATCCCAGGTATCGAGGCTGTTCATCCGTCGCCCTCCGGCAGAAATCTGTTCACCATCCAACATGAGCCACGACCTTCCTGTTTTCTGTGCGCCCGCACAAGGGTATCAACTGTTCTGAACAGTTCAGTATAGATTATCACATTCCGCTGCCTCCGCAAGCAGCGTCTTCAGTTTTGCGCGCGGCTCAAGCCATATCCTGCCATATGGGGGCCGGATGGGCATATTGTGAGCCGATGTGAGGTAATACGTGCGAGCCGCGCAATTCCTTCGCAGGCGGATGAAGTTTTTATCGCGCCTCCCGATCAAGGGCAATGACGGACGCGATCAGATGGCTTGACCTCGGGGGCCGCGCGGGCGTCAATGTGACATGGGAGAGGAGCCCCCGCATGAGCCCGACCGCCGGACAAAGCCCCAGGCTGACTCTGCGCAACCGCCCGGCACCGCGCCCGTCCGCCCTCTGGCTGGCGGCACTCGGGGGGCCGCTGCTGATCGTCGGCATCCTGGTGCCACCGCTCCAGCCGATCACGGCGGCAGGTGCCCTGCTCCTCCTGCCCCTGCTCTGGGCCCTGCGCCCCGGCCCGGTCACCGTGATCGACTGCCGAGCCGGCTGCATCGAAGAACGCGGCACCCTCGGCCGGCTGCACCACGCCACCCGCTTCGACCACATCGAAGGTGTCGCCTGCGACCGCGTCACCCTGCCCGCCCGCGCCCCCGGCGGCACCGGGCTGACCATTCACCGCACCATATTGCTCACCGACAAGGCGCCCGTGCCGGTGCGCGGCTTCGGTGCCCCCGGCCCGGCCCGGGAGCTGAAACAGCGGATAGAGCAATGGCTGGCCGCACGCCCGAACCCTGCGGACCGCCCCGAAACCACCCAGTGAACATCCGCGAGCACACCGCCGACCGGCTGGTCCTCGTTCAGGGTCCGGGCCGAGTTTCGGCGGCTCTGCTGCTGATCGTGCTCGCCGTCTTCTGCCTCGGGCTGGTGAACCTGCTCATCGGCTCCGCCACCGCCCCCCTGATCCTGATGCCCCTCGGCGCGGCCTTCATGCTCCTCGCCCTGATCTGGTCCGCCCTGCTTGCCCTCACGCCCCACACCACCGAAATCACCCTCGACCGGCGCGAGGGCCGCATAACCTTCCGCCACCGCGCCCTCCTGCGGGCGCGCCACGAGGCCATGGCCCTCGCCAAGGTCACCGGCGTCGCCGTGGAGCGCACCACGCGCCGCTTCCGCCAGAAGGACCCGGCCACCGGCAAGCGCCGCAGCGTGACCGACATCGCCTTTCGTCCAATGCTGCTCACCCCTGCCCTTCCCCGCCCGCTCCTCGGCACCTTCACAAACCAGCCCGCCGCCACAGAACCCGCCCGCATAGTGCTGCGCTGGCTGTTGCAGGACCCGGCAGCAGAGCCTCCCGTTCTTGACCATATGGTTGACTCGCCCCCAAGCGCGGCGTAAATCCGCCTCACACCTCCGGGAGTCCTCAACGCTTCCGGTCCTGGCTTTCACAGGATCGCCCCCCGTCAGCGAGTTTCGCCCACGGGGGCGCAACTGCATTCGAGCCCGGAAACTCAGGTTGCGAAATGAGCCGCCGGCCCCATCTGGGGTGGGCATGTTGCAAGAGGCCGAAGGAGGGCCGGGCGTATGTTTGAAAATCTGTCCGAACGTCTCTCCGGCGTCTTCGACCGGCTGACCAAGCAGGGCGCGCTGTCCGAGGACGATGTGAAGACCGCGCTGCGCGAGGTCCGCGTGGCGCTGCTGGAGGCCGACGTGTCGCTGCCCGTGGCACGGGACTTCGTCAAGGCGGTGCAGGACAAGGCCACCGGGCAGGCGGTCACCAAATCGGTGACGCCGGGCCAGCAGGTCGTGAAGATCGTCCATGACGAGCTGGTCCATGTGCTTCAGGGCGAAGGCGAGCCCGGCGAGCTGAAGGTCGACAACGCCCCGGCCCCGATCCTGATGGTCGGCCTGCAGGGCGGCGGCAAGACGACGACCACCGCCAAGATCGCCCGCCGCCTGAAGGAACGCCAGAACAAGCGCGTCCTGATGGCCTCGCTCGACATCTACCGCCCCGCCGCCATGCAGCAGCTTGAGGTTCTGGGCCGCCAGATCGGGGTGGATACTCTGCCGATCGTCGAAGGCCAAACCGCCGTTCAGATCGCCAAGCGTGCGCAGCAGCAGGCGACGATGGGCGGCTACGATGTGTATATGCTCGACACCGCCGGGCGCCTGCACATCGACGAAACCCTGATGGGCGAGGTCGAGGACGTGCGCAACGCGGTGAACCCGCGCGAGACGCTTCTGGTGGTCGATGGCCTGACCGGCCAGGTCGCCGTCGAGGTGGCCGAGGAGTTTGACGCCAAGGTCGGCATCTCCGGCGTCGTGCTTACCCGAATGGACGGCGACGGACGCGGCGGTGCGGCGCTTTCCATGCGCGCTGTCACCGGCAAGCCGATCAAGTTCGTCGGCCTCGGCGAGAAGATGGAGGCGCTCGAGGAGTTCCGCCCCGAGCAGATCGCCGGGCGCATCCTCGGCATGGGTGACATCGTGGCCCTCGTCGAGAAGGCGCAGGAGACCATCGAGGCCGAGCAGGCCGAGCGCATGATGAAGCGCTTCCAGAAGGGTCAGTTCAACATGAACGACCTGAAGATGCAGCTCGAGCAGATGCTCAAGATGGGCGGCATGGAAGGCATGATGAAAATGATGCCCGGAATGGGCAAGATGGCCAAGCAGGTCGAGGACGCCGGCTTTGACGACACCATCATCCGCCGTCAGGTCGCGCTGATCCAGTCGATGACCAAGAAGGAACGCGCCAACCCCGCGCTGCTTCAGGCGTCGCGCAAGAAGCGCATCGCCAAGGGCTCGGGGCAGGAAGTCAGCGAGCTGAACAAGCTGCTGAAGATGCACCGCCAGATGTCGGACATGATGAAGAAGATGGGCAAGGGCGGCATGCTCAAGAAGGCCATGGCCGGCATGTTCGGCAAGGGCGGCCCGTCCGAAGCCGACCTTGCGGCGGCCCAGCAACAGATGGGTGGCGCCATGCCCAAGGGTCTCGGCGGCATGCCCGGCATGGGCGGCAGCGGCCTTCCCGGCCTCGGCGGCAGCGCGCTGCCCCCCGGCCTCAGCGGGTTCGGCAAGAAGAAGTAGGCCATGACCACCGCCCCCACCATTGAAACCGAGCGCCTGTGCCTGCGCCCCTACCGGATCGAGGATTTCGAGCCGCTGGCGGCGCTGATGGCATCGGAGTGGTCGGAGCACATGGGCGGGCCGTTTGGCCGCGAGGAGAGCTGGGCCTACTTCGCCTCCGAGGTCGCCATGTGGGCGCTGCGGGGCCACGGCGGCTGGTCGGTCGACCTCAAGGACGGCACGCTTGCCGGGCAGGTCTCGCTTAACCGCATGGCGCATTGGCCCGAGGTCGAGCTTGGCTGGACGATCTGGCCGGAAATGCAGGGCAAGGGCATCGCCTTCGAGGCGGCGACGGCCGCGCGCGACTGGGCCTTCGGGCCCGGCGGCCTCTCCACGCTGGTCAGCTACATCGCGCCCGAAAACGCCCGCTCCATCGCGCTGGCCAAGCGTCTGGGTGCGCAGCACGACATCTCCGCGCCCCTGCCCACCGGCGAAACCGCGGCCGACACCCACGTCTACCGCCATCCCCGTCCGGAGCACGCCTGACATGCCCGCGCTGAACCGACCGCCCCACGAAACCCCCATCCCCGGTGCCGCCGCCCGCCTCGCCGCGCAGGTCTCCGCCCTGCTGCCCGTGGCCGACACCGCCCGCACCCGCCTGCGCCCGGCCACGCTGGCCGATTTCGACGTGTTTGCCGAGATCGCCTGCGACCCGGTCCGCGCCCGTGGCCTCGGTGGCGTGCAGGACCGCGAAGGCGCCTTCCGTGAATATGCCGCCATGGTCGGCTGCTGGCTGCTGCGCGGCCACGGCCTCTGGGCGGTGATGCACGAGGGGGCCTGCGCCGGTTTCGTCCAGATCGGCTTCGAGCCGGGCGACGAGGAGCCGGAGCTGGGCTGGTTCTTCACCGAGGCCTACGAGGGCATGGGCCTTGCCCGCGAGGCCGCCGAAGCGGCACGCGAGATCGGCTTCTGCCTGCTCGGCCTGCCCTCGATGGTCAGCTACGTCGACAGCTTCAACACCCGTTCCAACGCGCTGGCCAAACGGATGAACGCCGACCGCATCCCCTCGCCCAACCCGGAGCTGTTCATCTGGCGCCACCGGAGGCCGGAAGAATGAGCACGATCCCCACGCTGGAAACCGATCGCCTCGTGCTGCGTGCCCCCGAGCAGGCCGATTTCGAGACCTTCGCCGCCTTCTACGCCTCGCCCCGCGCCCAATACGTCGGCGGTCCGCTCGACCGCGCCGCCGCCTGGCGGATGCTGGCGATGGAAGTGGGCCAGTGGCGGCTGCGCGGCTTCGGGCGCTGGATCGTCGACATCAAGGATGGCGCCACCACCGCCGGGCTCGTGGGCCTCTTCGGCCCCGAGGGCTGGCCCGAGCCGGAAATCGGCTGGGATCTCTTCGAGGGCCATGAGGGCAAGGGCTATGCCACCGAAGCCGCCCTCGCCGCCCGCGCCTATGCCTACGACGTGCTCGGCTGGCAAACCGCCATCAGCCTCGTCCACCCCGACAACACCGGCTCCGCCCGCGTCTGCGCGCGCCTCGGCGCGGCCTACGACAGCGACTTCGCCCACCCGAAGTTCGGCACCATCCACATCTGGCGCCACCCCGCGCCCGCCGATCTGGCCGCCGCCGGCATGGAGGCCAGCGCATGAGCGCGTCCCCCGCCATCTTCTCCGGCAACCCGCTGGAAAACCCGCTGACTATCCCCGGCCCGCGCCCGGTGACGATCCCGACGCTGGAAACCAAGCGGCTCTGGCTCAAACCGCCCGCGCCGCAGGATTACCCCAACTTCAAGGCCACCTTCGCCTCCTACCGTTCGCGCTTCATGGGAGGGCCGCTTAACCCCTATGAAAGCTGGATGCTCTACGCCGCCGAGATCGGCCACTGGCAGATCCGGGGCTTCGGCATGTGGATGGTCCATCTCAAGGACACGGGCGAAACCGTCGGCATGGCCGGCGGCTGGGCGCCTGCGGGCTGGCCCGAGCGCGAGATCGCCTGGATCATCTGGCCCGAGAAGGCTGGCAGGGGCTATGCGCTCGAAGCGACCGATGCGGCGCGGCGGCACTTCTACCACGATCAGGGCTGGGACGGCGCGGTAAGCTACCTCGACCCCCACGACCTCAGCTCGATCCGCCTGGCCGAACGTCTGGGCTGCACCAAGGACAGGGAGGCCCCCTCCATCGGCAACGATGAGGCCGCCGTCTACCGTCACCCCGGCCTCGAAACCCTGCGCACCACCCAGCTCGGGGACGGCATCGCGCTGGAAATCGAGCACCACATCAACCCCATCTTCAAACCCAAGGGAGGCACCGTTGACTGACGACGTCACCAAAAGCGTCGGGTCCGCCGACGCCGTGGCCCGCGCCGCCGAGCTGCTCAAAGGTCACCGCGAAAGCATCGACCGGCTCGACGCCATCCTCGTCTACACCCTTGGCGAGCGCTTCAAGCACACCCAGGCCGTGGGCGTGCTGAAAGCCGAACACGACCTTCCCCCGTCCGACCCCGCCCGCGAGGCGGTGCAGATCGCACGGCTCGAAGACCTGGCAAAACGGGCCGACCTCGACCCCGAATTCGCCAAGAAATTCCTGGAGTTCATCATCCGGGAAGTCATCAAGCACCACGAGGAACACCAATCATAGGGCATCTCGCCCTTACCCCATGCCGGGTGTGCACTCACCGCGCACTCGCACCGCCATTTCAAAGGAGAAACCCACAATGGCCATGAAAATTCGTCTCGCACGCGGCGGCTCCAAGAAGCGCCCGTTCTACTCCATCGTCGCCGCCGACAGCCGGATGCCCCGCGACGGCCGCTTCAAGGAGAAGCTCGGCACCTACAACCCGCTGCTCCCCAAGGACAGCGAAGACCGCGTGAAAATGAACATGGAGCGCGTGCAGTTCTGGCTCGACCAGGGCGCCCAGCCGACCGACCGCATCAGCCGTATGCTCGAAGCCGCCGGCGTGCTGGAAAAGAAAGAGCGCAGCAACCCCAACAAGGGCAAGCCGGGCAAGGCCGCTGAAGAGCGCGCCGAAGAGAAAGCCGCCAAGGCCGCCGCTGCCGCCGAGGCCGCTGCCGCTCCGGCTGAAGAGCCCGCCGCAGAAGAAGCGCCCGCCGAAGAGGCCGCTGCCGAAGAAAAAGCCGAGTAATCGCGCTATGGCCGAGGCGCTGGATCGCCCGGTGCGCGTGGTCGTCCACATGGGCTTCCACAAGACCGGGACGACCTCTGCCCAGAGTTTTCTGCGCTCAAACGGCAAGCACCTCTGGCCCCTCATGGCTCTCGGGCTCCGGCAACAGCTGGAGCCCGTTCTCTTTGCGACCCGCGCCTTCTCCACCTGGCGCGACTTTCTCTCCCTCGAAAAGCTGCGCTTGCGGCTGACGGACTATCTCGCCGGCCTCGACCTCGGCCGCAAACGCGACCTGCTGCTGTCCTCCGAGGAGCTGGCCGGCCACATGGCGGGCCGGGCCGGGCTGCCCGACTATTCCGCCGTGCCCGAAATCGCCCAGGTCATCGAAGACTGCCTGCTGGCGCGATTCCCCGTGGCCGACATCACCTTTTTCTTCTCGCTGCGCGCACCCGCGGCCTGGATGAAGAGCGCCTGGGGCGAGCACGTGAAGAGCTCCCGGATGACCCTCGATTTCGACTCCTTCGCCGCCGCCAACCCCGCGGCAGCCAATTTCGCGCCGATCATCGAGGCCACCCAATCCTGCCTGCGCAGCCCGGTCCAGACCGCCTGGCTGGAAGAGATGGCCGATCTCCCCTTCGGCCCGGCCACCCCGCTCCTCGATCTCATGCAGGTGCCCGCCGCCCGGCGCGACAGGCTCGACGCCGCCCGTCACATGAACCCGCACCGCGACCCGGCCGTGCTGGACGCCCTCCTCGAGCTGAACCGCTCCGACATGGACGACGACGCGCTCCGGGCCGCCAAGGACAGGCTGCTCGGCCGATAGCCGCCGGGCCGAAGCGCCCCGGAACGCTGAAGTGCACCGCCTCCAAGGCGCCCCCCTGCCCCCCACCGCCTCTTCCCCATTGCCCCACCCCGCCCGAATCCACTAACACCCCCGTCATGTTCTGGCTCCTGCGCAAGCTCCTCATCCCTCTCGCCGCCTTCGCTTTCGGCTATGCCGCCCATTGGCAGTTGGCGGTCGATGCCTGTGATGCGGCGGGCGGCACGTATGGCGGCCACCTCTGCGCGGGAGACGGGCGATGAGCACGGCAACGGAAGGTGAGATGATCTGCGTCGGCGCGATCGGCGGGGCGTTCGGGGTGCAGGGCGAGGTCCGACTGAAGAGCTTCTGCGCCGAGCCCTCCGATATCGCCGACTATGGCCCGCTTTCCACCGAAGACGGCAAGCGGCAGTTCACCGTCACCCTCACCCGCCCGCTCAAGGGTGCCCTCGGGGCACGGGTCAGCGGCATTGCCACCAAGGAGCAGGCCGACGCGCTCAAGGGCACCCGGCTCTACGTCCCGCGCGAGCGCCTGCCCGCCCTGCCCGACGACGAGTTCTACCACAACGATCTCATCGGCCTGACCGTGACCGATGCGGGCGGCGCCGAGCTGGGCAAGGTTCAGGCCGTGCACGATCACGGCGCCGGCGACCTGCTGGAAATCCGCCGCACCGGCAGCAGCGACAGCTTCTACCTGCCCTTCACCCGCGCCGCCGTGCCCACGGTCGATCTTGCCGCGGGCCGCATCGTGGCCGACCCGCCCGACGAAAGCTGACCCCATGCGCCTGCGCCTGTTCTGGCTCGCCATCGCCGCGCTCTATGTCGCCCCCGTCACGGCCGGGCTCTATGGCGCCGGGTGGTTGGCAGTGGCGGGCTTCGCGGTGCTCTTCGCGCTGTTCAATCTCGCCATGGAGCGGATCCCGCCCCAGCCGCTGCTCGCCCTCGCCTCGCTGGCGGTGGTGGCCGGGCTCGCGATCGTGCTGGTCTCGGCGGGCTGGGGCCTGCGTGCCCTCACCGGCTTTGCCACCACCCTGCCCGCCTGGCCCTGGCTCGCCCTCGGGCTCGGGGCCACCGCCCTCGCCCGTCTTGTCTGGCCGCCGCGCCTGACCCGCGAGATGGGCGCCCTGATCGACGACGCCACCGAGCAGCTCGAAACCATGGCCGAAGAACTCGGCCGGCTCGACAGCGAGGTGCCCAGCACCACGCTGGATGACGAGGCCGCCGACCGGATGAATGCCGCGCTCGACGCGCTGCCCCCCGATGCCGGCCCCGAGCCCGTCGCCGCAGTCGTGCTGCCCCTCACCGATCAGGCCTCGCCCGGCGCCCTCTTCGACGCCGCCCTCGCCCGCGCCCGCAACACCCCCTGCCCGCGTGACCATGCGGCGCTGCACTGGGCCGCCGTGAACGACGACGCCATCGACCTGTGCACCGGCCATCGCCAGCTTGCCCTCGCCTGGGCGCAGTTTGTCGAAGCCGATGACCACCCCGCGCTCGACCGTTTCGCAGGGGCCACCATCCGCATCATCCACGACGATCCCCATGCCTGGCGCGACATGCCCGAGAGCGGCGAGATCATCCGCGTGGCGCTCGCCATCGAGCCCGCCAATCCCGCGCTCGGCGAGGAGCTGGCCGGGCTGGGCAAGGCGATGATCGCGCTGGAGCGCAGCGCCGATGTCTAGCCTCACCCCCGAATTCGGCTGCACCGACATTGCCGCTTCGGTCCGTTTCTATACCGAGCGGCTCGGCTTCAAGGTCGACTATTCGCGCCCCTCCCAAGGCTTCTTTCACCTCTCCAAGGAGGGCAACGCGCTGATGCTGGAACAGCTCGGCCCCTGGAGCTGGACATCCGAGCCCCCCGAGCCGCCGCTGGGCCGCGGGATGCACCTGCAGATCACCATCGAAAACGCCCCCCGCCTCGCCGGCTACCTCGCCGAGCGCGACGTGCCGCTCTTTCGCTCGCTGGAGGAAGCATGGTATCGCGACGGCGCCCGCTGGCATGGGCAGTCGCAATTCGTGGTGGCCGACCCCGATGGCTACCTTCTGCGCTTCGCCTCATCTCTCGGCACCCGGGACGAGCGCCCGACAACAGGCAGGATCGTGGAATGAGCGACACCCCCAAGGCCCCTTCCAAATCCCACGGCGCCAAGTCCCATGGCCGCCTCTCCATCTCGGCCTGCCGCGCGCCACGCGACCTGATGAGCGATGCCCCCCGCCTCGCCAGCGCCTGGACCGCCAAGATCGTCACCCTCTTCCCCGAGGCCTTCCCCGGCGTGCTCGGCCACTCGCTCACCGGGCGGGCGCTGGACGAGGGCAAATGGGCGCTCGAAACCCTGCCGCTGCGCGCCTACGGCAAGGGCCGCCACCGCAATGTAGATGACACGCCCGCCGGCGGTGGCGCGGGCATGGTGCTGCGCGCCGATGTGGTTGCAGAGGCGCTGGAAGAGGCCGCGCAGGGCACCCCGGACCGCGCCGAATGGCCCGTGCTCTATGCCTCCCCGCGCGGCAGGCCCTTCGATCAGGCCATGGCCCGCCGCCTCGCCTCCGGGCGCGGGCTCACCCTCCTCTGCGGGCGCTTCGAGGGCGTCGACGAGCGGGTGCTGGAGGCCTTCGAGATCGAGGAGGTTTCGCTCGGGGATTTCGTGCTCACCGGCGGCGAGATCGCGGCCCAAGCCATGCTCGATGCCACGGTGCGGCTGCTGCCCGGCGTGCTCGGCAACGAGGCCAGCACCGAAGAAGAGAGCCATTCCAACGGCTTGCTTGAACATCCGCAATATACCAAACCGGCAAGCTGGCGCGGGCGCGACATTCCCGAGGTGCTGCTTTCGGGGCACCACGGGCGCATCGAGGCCTGGCGTCGCGAGATGAGCGAAAAGCTCACCGCCGCCCGCCGCCCCGACCTCTGGGCGAGGCGCGAGAAGCCATAGGGCACGTGGCCCACCCCACCCCCGACCCGGCGGTTTCTCCGGCGCCCGAACACAGCGTTTCCATCCCGTGCACAGGCCGCCCAACCCTTGCCACCCTGCCGCCCGGATTCGCGCCTAGGCAGGGCTCCGAAATGAACCGGAAGACTGCTGAATACCTTGAAACACACCCTCGCCAACCTGCCGCTTGGCACCAAGATCATGCTCATCGTCCCGACCGCATTGCTGTTGGTGCTGCTCGTCCTCACCACGCCCCTTCTCGGCGTGCCGCTGGTGCTTATCCTGCTGGTAGCCCTGCGCCCCGAGCTGCTGAGCCCGACATGGTGGAAGAGCTTCTCCGCCGATAAGGACTAGCCCTCGCCACCCGTCACCCCACGGCGCCAAGAAACCCCTTGATCGAAAGGGCCCAACGCCCTAAACAGCGCCGGTCTGCGGGCGGAATCGTCCCCGGACCGTCTGGCCGTGGCACCAGCTCCGCCGGACGCACACCAAGGAACAGTGGCTGAACCCTTCGGCGGGCGCAAATCGGCGGACCCGGCATAAAACCCGAAGCTCTGAGACACGCCAAACCTCCGTGGCATACCACGGGCAAAGATAGGAGTGGATCAGATGGACCTGATCGCTGAACTGGAGGCCGAACAGGTTGCCTCCCTCGGGAAGAGCATTCCCGATTTCAAGGCTGGCGACACCATTCGCGTCGGCTACAAGGTGACCGAGGGCACCCGTACCCGCGTTCAGAACTACGAAGGCGTGTGCATTTCCCGCAAGAACGGCGGAAGCATTGCCGGCTCGTTCACCGTGCGCAAGATTTCCTTCGGCGAGGGCGTCGAGCGGGTGTTCCCGCTGCACTCGACCAACATCGACACCATCGAAGTGGTGCGTCGTGGTCGCGTTCGCCGCGCCAAGCTCTACTACCTCCGCTCGCGCCGCGGCAAATCTGCCCGTATCGCGGAAGTCACCAACTACAAGCCGCTCGGCGGCGCTGACGCCGACGCGTAAGGAGCAGAGACATGAAAAAAGACCTGCATCCCGAATATCACATCATCGACGTGAAGCTGACCAACGGCGACGTCGTGCAGATGAAATCGACCTGGGGCGCCGAGGGCGACACGCTGTCGCTCGACATCGACCCCTCGGTTCACCCGGCCTGGACCGGCGGCAACACCCGCCTGATGGACACCGGCGGCCGCGTGTCGAAGTTCAAGAAAAAGTACGAGGGCCTCGGCTTCTGAGCCTGCCTTCAACCGCGAGATCAACGCCGCCCCTTCGGGCGGCGTTTTTCGTTTTCAGACCGGGGGTTTGCACCGGCTGAAGCGCCCCGCTGCCAGCACCCCGCACGCGGTGGCTGATCGCACCGGATCGGGGCGTAAATTTAGTTGCCAAATTTACTAAGAAAAGAAAATTTAAATGCCCGCATCGCCTTTGGATTGTAATTTTCAATCCGCCCCTGTAACTTGGTTCACAGGGTTAACGGAATGGGCCGCGTGCGACGCCTCCGAATTGCTGGTCTGAGAGACGCGCGACGCCCACGGATTGTATGACGAAAACGAGTAACTATAGCGCACGCGTCGCCGTGTTGCGCCGGGCAGAACGTGTGCGTAGCCCGGAATTTGTGGCCCGGATCAGCCTGATGCTGGTCGGCACCGCCGCGGGCACCCTGTTCCTCGATCTTCACTTCCTGCCGTGGTGGCTCGCCGCCTACTACGGGGCCGTCGCGCTCGAAAAGGGCGTGCTGGCGATGTGGTCTGCCGCCAGCTCCCGCGGCTTCTTCGCTCTTCTCGTCGGCCTCAACGCGCTGGTCGCAACCGCCTACGCCGCCCTGCCCACCTACCTCTGGCTGCTGGCCGACCCGGCCACCAAGTTCGGCGCCATGGTGCTGATGGTGGGCGGCGTGCTCAACGTCTTCCTCGTGCGCGCCCGGCTCTGGCAGATCTCGGCGGCCTACATGGTGCCCCTCGGCGTCGCCTTTCTGGTCATCGCCGCAGGCAGCTGGGAGGGCGTGCATGGCGGGGTCCTCTTCCACACCTCGCTGGTCCTCGCCATCCTGATCATTCTCTACTTCCTCGTCGCCGTGTACGAGGCCAATCTCGCCCACCGCAAGCTGCTGGAAACCGAGCGGCAGTTCTTCCAGGCCCAGAAGATGGAGGCCATCGGCACCCTTGCGGGCGGCCTGTCGCACGACTTCAACAATCTCCTCAGCGTGGTGCAGGGCAACCTCGAGCTGATGCAGCTCTCCGACGACAAGGCCGCCCGCGATGCCTGCGCCACCGAGGCCCTCACCGCCTGCTGGCGCGGCGCCGCCCTCACCCGGCAGCTCATGGCCCTCGGGCGCGGCTCGGTGGTCGAGCCCCAGCCCATCGACGCCGCCGAGGCGCTCTACGCGGCCGAACGCCTCGTGCGCCGGGTTCTGCCCGAAAGCATCGGCCTGACCGCCACCACCGAACCCGGCCTGCCGCCCGTTCTCGCCGATGAAACCAACCTCCAGGCCGCGATCCTGAACCTCGCCATCAACGCACGCGACGCCATGCCCGACGGCGGTGCACTGCTCTTCGAGGCCCACCGCCTCACCCCGACCGAGCAGCGCCCCAATTTCCTGCACCATTCCGATTACGTCGCCCTCTCCGTCTCCGACAACGGCGCGGGCATCCCCCGGGAGATGATCACCAAGGTCTTCGACCCCTTCTTCTCAACCAAGCCCGAGGGAAGCGGCAACGGGCTCGGCCTCGCCATGGTCGACGGGTTTGCCCGCAGTTGCGGCGGCCGGGCCCATGCCGAATCGCTGCCCGGCAAGGGCAGCCGCTTCACCCTCTACCTGCCCACGCAGGAGCCAACCCCGGAAATGGGCCTCGCCGCGGCGAGCCAGCTGCCCATCCCCACCGCCGAGCAGGTGCCCCCCGAGGCCGCGCAGCAGGCAGCCGTCTGATCCGCCTTTCCCTTGCAAGGGCCACGCGCACCGCTAGGCTCGCTCCCATGCGCCTCGCCCTGCCCCTCCTTCTCACCGCCCTCGCCCTGCCCGTCGCCGCCCAGCAGGCCGAGCCCACTCTTCCCGCCGACATCTTCGCGCACCTCGCCGCCAACCGCTGGGCCTTCCCCGATGTCGACACCATGCGCTGCGACGAGAACCCCCACACCATCGCCTTCAACGAAGAGCGCAGCCTGTCATGGTTCGACTGGTATAGCCCGATGACCAACTACCTCGGCGAAACCGACCAACAGGGCGTCTATGACGTGATAGAAAGCGACGAGAGCTCGATCACCATGTACCTGCACGACGAGCAGCGCCGCACCGACGAGGGCTCTCCCGTGGTCTGGATCCTGCGCCTGATCGACGGGGGAGAGGCCTATTGCTGGGACCGCACCGACTGGTCGCCGCCCCGCTGCACCCATCTCCACATCCGCTGCCAGCCCCCGGCGCCGATCAGCTGAGGCCGACGTAGGGCGGGACTTGTCCCGCCACCCGAAAAGCGAACCTAACCGCGCAGCGCCTCCGGCAGCCGCACTGGCCGCCCGCCCGTGCCCATGGCCACCAGCGTCACCTGCGCCTCGAACAGCACCGCGCCCGCCCGCAGAACCCGCTGCGCCAGCACCAACCGCGCCGCCGTGCGGCTCGCCACCCCGGTCTCCACCGACAGCCGGTCGCCCATTCGGGCGGGCGCCAGAAAATCCGCCTCGATCCTGCGCACCGCAAAGACCAGCCCGGCCTCGCGCATGGCATTCTGATCCACCCCCAGCCCGGCCACCCAGGCCGAGCGGGCGCGCTCGATGAATTTCAGGTAGTTGGCGTGGTAGACGAAGCCCGAAAGGTCGGTGTCTTCGTAGAAAACCTCGGTCTCAAACAGATGCCCCATCACGTGGCCCCCACCCGCGCCGCCAGCCGCAGCGCATGGCTCGCATCATGGGCGACCGCCGGCATCACTGGGTCGTAGCCCGCCTGGATCACCGCCGCGATCTCGGGCCGAAGCACCGCCTCCCCGCCGGCCAGCGCCAGCGGCGAGGCCCCTGCAAAGGCCGTCTCGCCCCAATCGAGCATCACCCGCACCATCTGGCTCAGGGCAAGGGCCTCCGCCGATTGCGCCCGGTTCGCCGCATCCATCCGCACAAACACAAACCCGGCCCGGATCGCCCCCTCCTTCTCGAACCGCAGCGCCCGGTAGGACGAGGCCTCCGCCTCCTCCAGCCGCGCCACCAGCGCCTCGAGGTCCGGGATCATGCCGCCAAGGTCGGGCACGGCCAGCAGCTCCTCCCACTCGCGGAAGAAAAAGAAGAAAAGGTTCGCCCCCTGCTCGTGGTCCATCTCGGCCATCTTGTGGCCCGCCATGGCCACCAGCGCCTCGCAGGCGCCCTTGACCACCGCCAGCGTCTCCTCTTCCACGCCGAAGACGATCGGCACGATGGGGCGCTGCCAGCGGGCAAAATGGTAGCTCCCGTCGGCGCGGGTAAAGAGGCGGGCAATATCGTCAGGGCTCATGGCCCGCTTTTGCCAAAGAGCGGCAGGCGCGGCAAGTCGGGCGGCAGGCCTCAGCCGCAGCGGGTGTATTTGAGCGGCCCCGGCAGGTCGGTATTGCCATAGGTCCGGCGGATCAGCGTTTCGCCGCCATCCTGCCCGTCGAGGATCATGTCCGAGGTCCAAGTCTGCCCCTCGCCGCTGAAGCTGAAGGTGGCGCGGATCCGGCTGGAATCCCGCTCCTGCACCTCGCCCAGCGTGGCGCGGCTCTCGTAAAAGCTCACGGTGGTCGCCCCCACCGTCATCAGTCCCTTCGCGGCCGCACCGCCCTCGCAATCCAGCGCGGTCAGGCCCCATTGGCCCTGAAGGCTGGCAGGAATGGTGCCGGGCGCAGGCTCGGCGCCGGTTTCGGGCACGCAGGCGGCAAGGCCCAGCAGGGCGGCGGTGGCAAGAATGGTATCACGCATGGAAGTCTCCCTTCAGACCCGCTCAACGTCAGCGCGCCCGACGGGTTCCTCACTCGAAGAGGTCACCCGGCGTGATCGGCGGAGCCATGCCCAGATGCGCCCAGGCCCGCTGCGCCAGCATCCGCCCGCGCGGGGTGCGCTGGATCAGCCCCTGTTGCAGCAGGTAGGGTTCGATCACCTCTTCAATCGCATCCCGGCTTTCGCTGAGCGCCGCTGAAAGGGTTTCCACCCCCACCGGCCCGCCTTGGTAGGCCTCGGCAATCAGGCTCAGGTAGCGCCGGTCGGCCCCGTCGAGCCCCAGTCTATCCACCCCGAGGCGGGTCAGCGCGCCATCGGCAATCGCCTTGGTGATCCGCCCGTCGCCCTCGACCAGCGCAAAATCCACCACCCGCCGCAGCAGCCGCCCGGCAATGCGCGGCGTGCCCCGCGACCGGGCCGCAATTTCGCGCGCGCCCTGCTCGTCGCAGGCGATCTTCAGCAGACCCGCCCCGCGCATGGTGATGCTGTGCAGCTCGTCCACGGTGTAGAAATTCAGCCGCGTCGGAATGCCGAAACGGTCGCGCAGCGGGGTCTGCAGCAGCCCGAGCCGCGTGGTCGCCCCCACCAGTGTGAACGGCTCCAGCTCGATCCGCACAGAGCGCGCCGCCGGCCCCTCCCCGATCACCAGATCCAGCGCAAAATCCTCCATCGCCGGGTAGAGCACCTCCTCCACAACCGGGTTCATCCGGTGGATTTCGTCGATAAAAAGTACATCCCGCGGCTCGAGATTGGTGAGGATCGCGGCCAAATCGCCCGCCCGCGCCAGCACCGGCCCCGAGGTCATCCGAAAGCCGACGCCCAGCTCCTTCGCCATGATCTGCGCCAGCGTGGTCTTGCCAAGGCCGGGGGGGCCGTGAAACAGCGTGTGGTCCATCGCCTGCCCGCGCCGCCGCGCGCTCTCGATGAACACCTTGAGGTTGGCCCGCGCCTCCGCCTGCCCGGTGAAGTCATCCAGCGTTTCGGGGCGCAACGCGCCCGAGGCGGCATCCTCTTCACGCGGCTCGGGGCGCAGGGTGGGGTCCGGCTCTGCCATCTCAGCCCTTCGGCGCCAGCAGCTTCAGCGCCGCGCGGATAAGGTCGTTCGCCCCCTCGCCCTCCGCCTGCGCCACCGCCTGCGCGGCCTCGCCCTGACCGTAGCCAAGGTTGACCAGCGCCGAGAGCGCATCGGCCTGCGCTTCTGCCCGGCCACCCGCCACGGGCGCCGAGGCGGCCGCGCCGGCAGCAGGAGCCGCATCGGCCTCCACCACCTCCAACGGCTCCGGCGTGAGCGCGCCGCCTCCAAAGCTGCCCATCGCCATTACGCCCGCGGCCTTTTCCTTCAGCTCGTTCACCACCCGCGCCGCCAGTTTCGGCCCCACGCCCGGCGCCGATTTCACCGCCGCCGCATCCCCCAGCGTAATCGCCCGGCCCACACCCTCAGGCCCCAGCGTGCCGAGGATCGCCAGCGACACCTTCGCTCCAACCCCCTGCACCGAGGTCAGTAGCCGGTGCCATTCCTTTTCCAGCAGGGTCGGAAAGCCGAAGAGTTGCAGGTTGTCCTCGCGCACCAGCAGGTCGGTATAGAGCGCCACCGCCTCGCCCGGTCCGGGCAGCGAGGCCAGCGTCCGCTCGGACACATAAACAAGGTAGCCCACCCCGCGCACGTCGATCAGCACATGATCGGAGGCGCGGTAATCCAGCCGTCCGGCGATCCGCCCGATCATCCCGCCGCCCTCAGCGCCGCGGCCAGCTTCGCCGCCCCCGGCCCGGAATGGTGCGAATGGCAGATGGCAATCGCCAGCGCATCGGCGGCATCCGCGCCCGCAACCTTCGCGCCGGGAAAGTAGTGCGCGACCATATGGGCGATCTGCCCCTTGGCGGCGTGCCCTGTGCCGACCACAGCCTTCTTCACCGTGTTCGGCGCATATTCTCCCGGGGCCAGCCCGGCCTCGGCCAGCACCAGCAGCGCCACGCCGCGGGCCTGCCCCAGCTTGAGCGTGCCCTGCCCGTCGCGGTTCACGAAGGTTTCCTCGATGGCCGCCGCCTCGGGGGCATATTGAGCGATCACATCGCTGAGGCCCCGAAAGATGGATTGCAGGCGCAGCGCAAGCGGCAGGGCAGAATCACTGCGGCAAATCCCGTTGGCCACATGCACCATCCGGCTGCCCTCGGCCTCGATCACGCCCCAGCCCAGGTTGCGCAGGCCCGGATCGACCCCGATTATCCTCATGCTCGCCCTCTCGAATGCCCGCATTTCGCGACGCTTTTGAAAGAGCTAGCACGAAACGTGAACAGTCCCAAGCGCGAAAAGTTTTCATACTGCCGTCACATTGCGCGCTTCCCGGTTCATTTCCGACATTTCGGGCCGCCAAAGTGTCGCTTTTCGCCCAACGAGCAGAGCCGTTAACCCCCTTTTAAACAAGGCTCAAACGGCCCCGAGAAGCCATGCACAAAGCGCATGGCGGACATGTTTTCACTCTGCTTGTTTTTTAAACAGCAGACCTCTAACTGAGCCTCACAGCGCGGCGAAAGTGAAACGTCGTGCCCCCAGTTATCCGTGCCACGATGGAGTTTCCGATGGCCTACTTTGACCCGACCGCTCGCGCCACCGGCAGCACTCTCGCCGGCAAGATCACCCGTTTCCTGACCCGTCCCACCGGCATTATCGCCGAGTGGAACGACCGCCGCGTCACCCGCAAGGCCCTCTCCAAGCTCACCGACCGTGAGCTGGACGATATCGGCCTGTGCCGGGGCGACGTCGAGGCGCTCTGAACACGAACTCTCCCTGTCAGAAATGACAAAACTTCAGGGGCGGCACCGCAGGGTGTCGCCCCCTTTTTTGTTCGCCCTCCCCGGCCTTGGCCCACAAAAAAGGGCGCCCCGCAGAGCGCCCTTTTCCACATATTCCAGCCCGGTCAGGCCTTCTTCAGCGAGTCCCGGATCTCGAGCAGAACGTCCAGCTCGGAGGGGCCGGTTTCAACTTCCGGCGCCACTTCCTCGGGCTTCTCGGCCAGCGACTTCACCTTGTTGACGTAGCGCACCAGCATGAAGACCACGAAGGCGATGATCAGGAAGTTGATCACGGCCATTGCGAAGGAGCCCCAGGCAAACACGTTCGCACCACCCTCACGCGCCGCTTCCAGCGAGGTGCCCTCGGCCACCTCGCCGCTCAGCACGACGTAGTTGTTGGTAAAGTCCAGACCGCCGGTGAAAAGACCGATGATCGGGTTGATAAGGTCGGCCACCATCGAGCTGACAATCGCGGTAAACGCGGCACCGATAATGATACCCACCGCCATGTCCATCACATTGCCCTTGGCAATGAAGTCCTTGAATTCTTTCATCATGTTCTTGGTCCCTCTCGCAACTGTTCGTGCGCACTTGTTATGCCCCACCTGAGGCTGGCGGGCTTGTAAACAATTTCGACTGATTTTTCAGCTTTTTTTCCGGGCCACTGACGCTACGTAGCCAAAAAGCCATAACTCAGGGACCAAGACATGACAGACCTCTCCGACTTCCTCGTCACCAAACGCTGGCCGGTGGAAGACTCCTCCAAGCTGCAACTCTTCTCCTTCCCCACGCCCAACGGCCGCAAGATCGGCATCGCGCTGGAGGAGATGGGCCTGCCCTACGAGGCACACCGCGTCACCGTCTCCGACAAGGACGTGAAAAGCCCCGAATTCCTCAGCCTGAACCCCAACAACAAGATCCCCGCCATCATTGATCCCGACGGCCCCGGCGGCGAGCCGCTGGCGCTTTGGGAGAGCGGGGCGATCCTGATCTATCTCGCTGAAAAGACCGGCAAGTTCTATGGCGCCCCCGGCACCGGCAAGCACATCGTCAACCAGTGGCTGATGTGGCAGATGGGCGGCCTCGGTCCGATGCTGGGACAGCTCGGCTACTTCGTGAAGTTCGCCGGCTCCGAGATCGAAGACCCCCGCCCCCGCGAGCGTTTCATCAACGAAGCAAAGCGCCTGCTCGGCGTGCTCGACGGTGCGCTCGAGGGCAAGGACTGGGTCGCGGGCGACTATTCCATCGCCGACATGGCCATCGTGCCCTGGCTCATGGGGCTGGAGTTCTACGGCGCCGAAGATCTCGTCGGCCTGCCCGACCTCAGGAACGTCACGGCCTATATCGAGCGCTTCAAGGCCCGGCCCGCCGTGCAGGCCGGCCTCAACGTTCCGCCGCGCGAGGGCTGAAGCCCGCAACGCCGCAACACCAGATGCGTGGATGGGCCGCCTAGCGGTGCATCCACGTCCGGCGGAAGCTGTCGACCGATTTCATCAGGTTGCAGGCCGCCGCGAGGCGGGTCACGGCCGGGCGCGGAAACAGCCGCACATGCCGCCGCCCCTCCACCATCAGAAGCCGATACCGATACTGCGTGCGCCCGCCCGAGGCTTCCTGCGTCAGGGTGATCTTGCCAAACCGCGTTTCTGTATCCACCACCATCCGGCAACTCCGCCCGGCCCCGCCCGAGCGGGCGCAGGTGCTCGCCGTGTTCTTGGCCGTCCACGGATAGGTCTTGCCGTCATGGGTCAGGTGGATGGTGTCGAGGTAATGTTCGTCCAGATATTCGAAGGCCCCCGCGTCGGCAGGCAAGCCCGTCAACTGGTCGAGTGGCGCATCGAGATCGCGGAACATCCCCTCCGAAAGGGGCAATGAAATATCGCAGGCCGTGACGGGTGACGCCAGAAGGGCGATGCTGAGCGCCGCAGCCGATAATCGGGCCATAAAGGGCCTCCTTGAAACCAATCAGGTTTCAAACGCTTGGCACGGCCCCTCGGTTCCATGCAATCGGCATCTTTTTTCGGGCACCCCAAAAGCCGCGCCCGGGGGCCGCGCGATCAGCCGCGCAGCACCCCGCCCGTGGCCTTGCTCACCTTCTCGACCACCTTGGCCGAAACCCCGGCAATATCGTCGTCGGTCAGCGTCTGCTCGCTCGGCTGGAGCCGCACGGTGATGGCAAGGCTCTTCTTGCCCTCCCCCAGCGAACCGCCGATGAACTGGTCGAACAGCCGGACATCCTCGATCAGCGCCTTGTCCGCCCCGCGAGCGGCATTCATCAGGTCCATCGCGGCCACGCCCTCGTCGACGACGAAGGCAAAGTCGCGCTCGACGGCCTGAAGATCGGCCAGCACGACCGCCCCGCGCGACGCGCCCTTGGCCTTCTTCGCCGGCACCGCCTCGGGCCAGATGGTGAAGCCCACGGCCGGGCCCTTCACGTCCATCTCCCGCAGGATGCGCGGGTGGATCTCGCCGAAGACCGCCAGAACATTCTTGCCCAGCGCCATCACCGAAGAGCGGCCCGGGTGCCACCAGTCGCTCGCCTCGCGGCGGAACTGCACACGCTCAGGCGCACCCAGCGCCGCCAGGACCGCCTCGCAATCGGCCTTGGCGTCATAGACATCCACATCGCGGCGGGCGCCAAAGCTGTCACGCGGGCCGGTCGCCCCGACCAGAAGGCCAGTGGCCAGCATGTGCTGCTCGCCCGGCTCCCCGCCGTGAAAGGCCGCGCCCACCTCGAACAGCGCCATGTCGGAGAAACCCCGTGCCTGGTTGCGGGCCGCGGCCTGCAACAGACCGGGCAGGAGCGCGGGCCGCATATGGCTCATCTCCGACGAAATCGGGTTCTCCAGCCGGCTGGCCGCATCGCCGCCGTTGAACAGCTTGGCCGTCGCCTCGTCGATGAAGCTGTAGGTCACGCATTCGTTGTAGCCCAGCGCCGCAATCGTGCGCCGCGCCGCACGCTCGCGCTGCTGGCTCTCGGTCAGGATCGGCTTGGGCACACCGGGGGCCACGCGGGCCATCGGCTTGCCGACAAGGCCGGTGAGCGAGGCAATGCGGGCCACCTCTTCCACCAGATCGGCCTCGCCCTTCACGTCGGGCCGCCAGCTCGGCACCTGCGCCATGTCGCCGTCCATCACGAAGCCCAGCGCCTCAAGCGAGGCCCGCTGCGTGGCTTCCGAAATGTCCATGCCCACCAGCGACGAGCACCGCGCGGCATCGAGCTTGTAGGCCCGGCTCACATCCGGCACCTGCCCGGCTTCGATCAGCTCGGAGGGCTCACCGCCGCACAGCTCGAGGATCATCGCCGTGGCATCATCCACCGCCTGCCGGTTGTAGCCCGGATCAATCCCGCGCTCGTTGCGATAGCGCGCGTCGGAGTTCACCTTCAGCGCCCGCCCGGTCAGCGCGATCTGGACGAAATCCCAATAGGCCGCCTCCACGATCACATCCACCGTCTCCTCGGTGCAGCCCGACTCCTCGCCGCCCATGATCCCGCCAATGCTTTCCACGCCCTTGTCGTCGGAAAACACCAGCGCGCCCTCGGGCATGGCATAGGTCTTGCCATCCAGCGCCAGCAACTCCTCGCCGCCCTTGGCGCGGTGGATCAGCAGGTCGCCCTGCGCCTTGCCGCCGTCAAACACATGGAGCGGGCGGTTGCGGTCGAAGGTGAAGAAGTTGGTGATATCCACCAGCGCCGAAATCGGGCGCAGGCCGATGGCCCGCAGCCTCTTTTGCAACCATGCCGGGCTGGGGCCGTTCTTGACGCCGCGGATGTAGCGGCCCTGAAACACGTGGCAGCCGTCCGCCGCCTCGGGCGAAATGGTCACGTTCACCGGGCTGGCGAACTTGCCCTCGATCCTGTGCTGCTTCAGCGGCTTCAGCGTGCCCAGCCCCCGCGCGGCGAGGTCGCGGGCAATGCCGTGCACGCCCAGCGCATCGGGGCGGTTGGGCGTGATCGCGATCTCGATCACCGGGTCCACCGCCTCGGGGCGGTTGGCAGCAAGCCAGTCGGTGAACTTCTCGCCCACCTCCCCGCTCTC
Organism: Oceanicola sp. 502str15; assembly: GCF_024105635.1. Taxonomy (NCBI): domain Bacteria; kingdom Pseudomonadati; phylum Pseudomonadota; class Alphaproteobacteria; order Rhodobacterales; family Roseobacteraceae; genus Oceanicola; species Oceanicola sp. 502str15. The sequence continues at coordinate 4,143,757 of NZ_WYDQ01000001.1, read as the reverse complement.
CAGCTCGATGATCCCGTCGTGCTCGTCGCTCAGCTCCATCTCGCGCTCGGAGGCCATCATCCCGTGGCTCTCGATGCCCCGGATCTTGCCGACCTGAATCGTGGTGTCGATCCCCGGCACATAGGTGCCCGGCTTGGCCACCACCACGGTGATCCCCTCCCGCGCATTGGGCGCACCGCAAATGATCTGCTTCTCGCCCTCGTCAGTCGCCACGCGGCACACCTTAAGCCGGTCGGCGTCGGGGTGCTTCTCGGCGGCAAGCACCTTGCCGATGGTAAAGGCCCCGAGCTTCGCGGCGGGGTCTTCGACCCCCTCCACCTCAAGGCCGAGGTCCGTCAGCGCATCGAGAATGCTATCAAGGCTCGCATCCGTTTCCAGGTGCTCCTTGAGCCAGCTCAGGGTGAATTTCATCGGGTCGTCCTCTTGGGTGTCGGGCGCGGTTTAGCGCATCGGCCCGAGCGGGGAAAGGGCGCGGCGCCATGGCCCGCCTCAGCGCTCGATCCGCTCGGCCAGGGTTTCATATTCGCCCATTCGCAGCAGCTTGATCTCGCGCGCCAGCCGGATCGCGGGCTTGGCCAGAAACAGCACTGAGCCCACAGTGAACAGCCAGATCGCCGGGGTCTCCACCGAGGGCCAGAAAAACAGCACCGACCCGACCAGAAAGCAGATCGCCGCCCCGAAATCGACCGCCGTATAGGCCAGCTCGTAAAGCGCGTAGACGCGCCGCGTGTGGTGGTTTCTTTCGCGGTTCTCATGGCGAAACAGCTTCATCCCCGGTCTCCCTTTCTGGCGCTTGCCCCCCTTATCGGCCCGCCGCCTTCGACACAAACCTGCCCCGTTTGCCAAAATTTCGCCACATTTGCGCCCTATCACGGGCATGAACCGGTGGGGGCCGATTCTACTGACGGATATTTGGGGGTTCCAATGCTGTCGTCCGTTCTCGACTCCCTCGGAGGTTTTCTCCGCCCACTTGCTATTGCTGTGCTCGTGATCATCGGGCTCGGGTTCGTGTCAAACGGCCCCGACGGTTCGGGAGCCAACTCCTGCCGCCAGCTCACCGACAACATCGAGCTCAACCGCGCACTCTGCCGGATGAACCCGGCGCGTCTGTGGAATACGCCGGTGGCCGACCTCATCCCCGGCCTGCGCCCCGAAGGCGCGGCCAGCAAGGAAGAAGCCGCCACCAACTAGGCGTGCCTCCCCGCCCCGCTCCAAGGCCGATTTCCCTCGTTTCCGGCCTCGGAGCGGGGCGGGCACTTTTCAATCCCGAAACAATCCCGCCATTCCACCCGGCTTTGTTTCCGAAATTTTACCTAAAACTTGCCCTGATCCCGCCCCATTTCGCCGGCTAACTGACCCTGCGACATCCCGGAAAGGGAGCGCAAAGAGACCCGTGCAAGCCGGAAAACCGGCACGCGGACAGTGCAAGGACGAGCAGATGCAAACCTATCTCAAGACCGCAGCAGGCGGTGCACGTTTCCCCGTGCTCGTTGTGCTGACACTCACCGTCGCGGCCCTTCTGGCCGTGCCGGTCCTCGACGCCAAGGCGATCAGCCTGGCGCGTGGAACCATCATGGACGTGATCGACCAGGGGTCGGTGACATTCGTGAAGGGTTATCTGCCCGACTGAGGCTTCGGGTGGGGGCAAAAGCGCGGGCGTGGCGGTGTTCCAGGGGGCTGGATATCGCCGCGCCCTCTTTGCTGTCCGCTGGGTGGGGGCAACCCACCAATCGACCCGCCCGCTCCGCCGGTAGGGTGGGTGAAACCCACCAATCCCCTTACCGCGACACGCCCGCGTGCAGCGTCGGCACGTCAAGCGCCGCAAAGCCGTAGTGCCGCAGCCAGCGCAGGTCGCTCTCGAAGAAGGCGCGCAGGTCGGGGATGCCGTATTTCAGCATCGCGATCCGGTCGATCCCCATGCCGAAAGCAAAGCCCTGCCATTCGTTCGGGTCGATCTTGCCCGCCCGCAGCACATCCGGGTGCACCATCCCGCTCCCCAGAACCTCCAGCCAGTCGTCGCCCTCGCCCACCTTCACGGTGCCGCCCTCGAAGCTGCACTGAATGTCCACCTCCGCCGAAGGCTCGGTGAAGGGGAAGTGGCTGGCGCGGAAGCGGGTCTTCACGTTGGTCCCGAAGTAGGCCGTGAAGAACTCCTCCAGCACCCACTTCAGGTTCGCCATCGAGATGTCGCGGTCAATCGCCAGCCCCTCGACCTGATGGAACATCGGCGTATGGGTCTGGTCGTAATCGGCGCGATAAACCCGCCCCGGGCAGATGATCCGCGTCGGCGCGCCGCCGGCTTCCAGCGAACGGATCTGCACCGGGCTGGTGTGAGTGCGCAGCACGTGAGGGGGGCGGTTGTCGCCCTCTTCCCGCGCCATGTAGAAGGTGTCCATCTCGGCCCGTGCCGGGTGGTGGCCGGGGATGTTCAGCGCATCGAAGTTGTACCAGTCGGTCTCGATCTGCGGGCCCTCGGCCACGGCAAAGCCCATGTCGGCAAAGATCGCCGTGACCTCTTCCGTCACCTGGCTCACCGGGTGGATCGTGCCCTGACGGCGCGGCCGGCTCGGCAGCGTCACGTCCAGCCACTCCGCCTTCAGCCGCTCGTCCAGCGCCGCATCGCCCAGCGCCGCCTTGCGGGCGGCCAGCGCGGCGTTGATCTCGTCCTTCAGCGCGTTCAGCGCGGGACCGGCCACCTGGCGCTCTTCCGGGGTCATCTTGCCCAGCTCGCGCATCTTCAGCGAAACCTCGCCCTTCTTGCCCACGGCCGACAGGCGCAGCTCTTCCAGCGCCGCCTCGTCGGTGGCTCCGGCAATCGCCTCAATGTATTTTCCGCGCAGCTCGTCCATCAGCGGGGCCTCCTTTGGTCCGCCGCTTGCTACTCCCCCGCGCCCTCACGTGCAAGCCGGGAACCATCGCCGCTCGGCCCACGTTGGTTTGCTGAAAGGACCGACGATGCACGCCCAAGCCAGCCAGACCGCCCTCTCCCCCGACCACACCCGCCACCAGCCCGACACGCGCACCAAGGGCAAGGCTCGGCTCTACCGGATGGCCACCCCCGATCACCTCTGTCCCTTCGGCCTGAAATCCAAGGCCATGCTCGAGCGCTGGGGCTACGAGGTCGAAGATCACCTCCTCACCACCCGCCGCGAAACCGACGCCTTCATGGCCGAGCACGGGGTCGAGACCACCCCGCAAACCTGGATCGGCTCCGAGCGGATCGGCGGCTACGACGACCTACACGCGTTCTTCGGCATCCCGCTCCGCGGCGAGGACGAGAAAACCTATCAGCCCGTCATCGCCACCTTCGGCATGGCCGCCGCCATGGGCCTCGCCATCTCGTGGCTCCACCACGGCGCCCTCACCGGCGCGGCGCTGGTCTATACCATCGCCGCTGCCATGTGCCTGCTCGCCCTGCAAAAGCTCCGCGACGTCGAGAGCTTTTCCACCATGTTCCTCGGCTACGACCTGCTCGCCCGGCGCCGGGTCGAATACGCCTATGCCTACCCCTTCCTCGAAGGCGCCGCCGGCGTGCTCATGCTCGCGGGCATCGCCACATGGGCGGCGGCCCCCATCGCCATCGTCATCGGCGGCATCGGCGCGGTTTCCGTCATCAAGGCGGTCTACATCGACAAGCGCGATCTGAAGTGCGCCTGCATGGGCGGCGGCTCCAACGTGCCGCTCGGGGCGGTGTCGCTGACCGAGAACGTGATGATGTTCTGCGTCGGCCTCTGGATGATCCTACAACCCCTGATAGGCATCGCCGGATAGCCACTCACCCCCCGGTTTGGCGATTCTCCGGCGCCTCCCCCGCGACCCTCCCGATCGGGCCCTGCGAGGGCTTCAGGAGCCGCTTTTTCTCCACAAGCCGCGCGGCCCCTGCCCACACCTCAAGGTCGCAGCCGAAGGCCCTGCCCGCAAAGGATTAATCCCGCAGGTGGCGCCCCGTCAGGCCACCGCCCGGCTCAGCCCGCCAAAAGTTATCCCCGGTTAAATATCCGCTCCCCTTGACGCTGGGTTAGACCTCCCCCAAACGCCATGGTAAACTTACTAGATGTTGTAGGCACATAATTCCGCTGCCACGGAATATTGCGGTGCCCGCGATATTGTTGTGAAAGGTCCCTGGGGGTAACGATGAGCAAGTTTGGTAAGAATCCGACCGTTTTGAGCCGGGTGGCCGTGCCTGCCGGCAGCGCGGCCTTGGCGGTCGTCGCGGTCATGGTGGCAAACTCGATGGGTGGGTTCTCCGGCAAGTCCGAAGCCTCCATTTCGGCGCTCGACGAGCTGGCCGCCGCAGTCGCCGCACTCGAGGCCCGCACCGCCCCCCAGCCGCTCGTGAGCCCTACCGCCCTGCGCGCCGCAACCGAGGCTCCCGCTCCCGCCACCCCGGCCCCGGAAAAGACCGACCTCGCCGCCCTCGCACCCACCCGTGGTCTCGAGCTCACCCTCGCGCCCGAGGCCCCGGCAGAGCCTGCCCCCGAGGTCGCCGCCACCGCGCAGCCCGAGCAGGACGGTGCCCCGCTTCTCCTCCCCGTCGAGGATGCGCTGGCACAGGTGCAGCCCAACATCACCTGGTCCAGCATGAACCCCGCCAACCAGGCGCCCACCACCGAGGACAAGCTGGCAGAACTGGTCGCCGCCAGCGCCTCGGTCGAGCTGCCCACAGAGCCGCAGGACGATGCCATTCTCGACCTCGAGCAGCAGATCGACCTCGTGATGTCGCTGGCAGCCCAGGCCGATGCCCATGACGCGGCACATGACGAGACGCAGGGCGAAGAACACGCCGCACTGGCCGGAGAAGGCCATGACAGCCACGGCGATGACCACGGCATGATGGAGATGATGGCCCCCGACCCCAGCCTCTCCAAATGCACCAACGAGATCAAGGCCATGGCCCATCGCGCCCAGATCCACTTCGAGCCCGGCTCCACCGAGCTCGACTCCCGCGGCCGCGCCATCGCCCTCATCCTCGCCCGCAAGGCCGCCGACTGTCCGCAGGCACGGATCACCATCGAGGGCTTCGCCGACCCCTCGGGCAACTACAAGCTCAACACCCGCATCGCCCTCGCCCGCGCAGAGAACACGCTGGCACATTTCAGCCGCCTCGTGGGACGGACCGAGGGGTTCTCGGCCAAGTCCCACCTGACCGGCGAAAGCCACCCCGATTTCTGCCCGCATTACGACGTGGTCGACCGCCGGGTTCAGTTCATCGTCGAAGAAGCCGAGATGTCGCTGGCACAGGCCGACTGACACCGCACCTCACAGCGCAAACACCGCCCGCTCCCGCTGCGGGCCTTCTACCCCGCCCCCGCCAGCACAACAAAAAAGGCCGCCCCGAAGGGCGGCCCTTTCAAATTCTCTGCGTCCGGCCTCAGGCCAGAGCGGCTTTCGCCTTGTCGACGATACCGCCGAAGGCCTCGGGCTCGTGCACGGCCAGATCGGCCAGCACCTTGCGGTCAACCTCGATACCGGCCAGCGACAGGCCGTTGATGAAGCGCGAGTAGGTCAGGCTTTCATCATGGCTGCGCACGGCGGCGTTGATCCGCTGGATCCACAGCGCACGGAACTGGCGCTTGCGGTTCTTGCGGTCGCGCGTGGCGTATTGGTTTGCCTTGTCGACGGCCTGCGTGGCTGTCTTGAAGTTGGTAGACCGGCGACCATAGTAGCCTTTGGCGGCCTTGATTACCTTCTTGTGGCGGGCGTGGGTGGTCGTGCCACCTTTTACTCGGGACATATCTCTGGCTCCTCAGCGGGCGTAGGGCATCATTTTCTTGACGATTTTCTCGTCGGCGTCGCTCATCACGGTGGTGCCGCGCGCATTGCGGATAAACTTGTTGCTCCGCTTGATCATGCCGTGACGCTTGCCCGCCTGGGCCGTCTTGATGCGGCCATTGGCCGTCACCTTGAAGCGCTTCTTGGCGCTCGATTTCGTCTTCATCTTGGGCATTTGCCATCTCCATGAGTTGGTCGTATTTGCGCAGGAAGGCATGCCACTTTCGGCCCGCCCGCGCGGATGAGAGGTGGCGTATAGGGGCGAATCCCGCATCTGGCAAGGGGTTTCATCGCGTCGGGAGCCTCGGGGGCCATGCCCGCCCCTGTCGCCCGCCACCATCTGTGGCACCATGCGCCGGCACGCATGATTCGAGGGAGCGACAATGCAGCACCAGGACCAGACCTACGAGGGCTTTTCCGGCACCATCGTCACCGACCCGGCCCACAGCGGCCCGCGTCCCGGCGTTCTGGTCTTCCATTCCATCGCCTGGCGCGGCCCGATCGAGATGGCGGCCGCCGAGCGTCTCGCCGCCATGGGTTATGCCGCCTTCGTGGCCGACACCTACGGCAAGGCCCCCGACGGCCCCGAAGAGTGCCGCACCCTGATGAACGGCCTCAACGCCGATCGCTCCGAACTGCGCCGCCGGATCGAGGCGGCCCTCGACTGGATGCGCGGCGCGGGCGAAACCAACGGCAACCACGCCGCCATCGGCTTCTGTTTCGGCGGCAAATGCGTGCTCGACCTTGCCCGGATGGGCCATGAAGATGTGAAGGCCGTCGCCAGCTTCCACGGCCTCTTCGACAAACCCACCTGGCCCGGCGCCCCGCGCTTCCCGGCCTCGGTCCTCGCGCTGCACGGCTGGGACGACCCGCTGGCCACCCCCGAGCAGACCCTCGCCCTCGCCGCCGAGCTCGATGCGGCAGAGGCCGACTGGCAGATCCTCGCCATGGGCGGTGTGGGCCATGCCTTTACCAATCCGGGCGCAAACGACAAGGCCGGCGGCAAGCACTACGACGCCCGCGCCACCGAACGCGCCTGGGCGGCGGCGGCGCAGCTCTTCGCAACGACGCTCTAGTTCACGATGTCGCCGACAACCTTCATGAACACCTCGGGCGCGCCGCTCACCGAGTAGCCGCCGGGCTTCTGCAGCACCGCGACCGAGACCAGCCCCGCCGATATCAGCACCATGATCGCAGCCGCCCGCGGCGGGCGGCTCTCCGAGAACGCGCCGATCAGCGCCGGGATCGCCAGCAGACCGACCACCATTCCGATAACGAAAATCACATCGGGATCGATATTCACCCTGTCACTCCTTACCTGCTCGCCACGCGTCTTGCCTCAGCGGAAACTATCCGGGCACCGCGCAGAAAAATCAATCGTCCTGCGCGGTCGGCCGTTCAGGGCATGGCTCGGGTGGCGCGGCGATCACTCCGGGTCAGAGGCAAAGATCAGCCGCTCGGCGCAGGGGGCGACACGCAGGATGTTGGTGGAGCCGGGCACGTTGAAGGGCACACCGGCGGTCACCACGATCTGGTCGTCCTCGGTCGCCAGTCCCAGCTCGCGGGCATTGCGCGCGCCGCTGACAACCGCCTGCTTGAACCGCTCCAGCCGCGCCGTTACGGCGCAGGTGCAGCCCCAGGTCAGGGCCAGCCGGCGGGCGGTGCCGATGTTGTTGGTCAGCGCAAGGATCGGCACCCGCGGGCGCTCGCGCGCCACCAGCGAGCCGGTGGTGCCGGTCTGGGTGAAACAGGCAATCGCCTTGATCTCGGTGGCCTCGGCAATCTCGCGGGCCGCGCTCACGATGCCATCGGCCACGGTGGAGCGCTCGATCCGCCGCGCCGCCTCGATCACGTCGCGATAGGTCGGATCGCTCTCCACCTCCTGCGCCACGGCGTCCATCGTCTTGACCGCCTCGATCGGATACTGCCCCGCCGCGCTCTCGGCACTGAGCATGATCGCATCGGCGCCCTCGTAAATGGCGTTCGACACGTCCGAAACTTCGGCCCGGGTCGGCATCGGGCTGTCGATCATGCTCTCCAGCATCTGGGTCGCCACGATCACCGGCTTGGCCGCAGAGCGGGTGGTGCGCACAAGGCGCTTCTGGATCGGCGGCACCATCTGCACCGGCAGCTCCACGCCAAGGTCGCCCCGGGCCACCATGATCCCGTCGCTGACCTCCAGAATTTCCTCGAAGGCCTTCACCGCCGCAGGCTTCTCGATCTTCGACAGGATCGCCGCCCGGCCCTTGGCCAGCTCGCGGGCCTGCAACACGTCTTCCTTGCGCTGCACGAACGACAGCGCCAGCCAGTCCACACCAAGCGCGCAGACGAATTCCAGATCCTTCAGATCCTTCTCGCTCAGCGCCGCCAGCGGCAGCACCACATCGGGCACGTTCACCCCCTTGCGGTTGCTGATCGTGCCGCCCGCAATCACCTCGCAATCCGCGTAATCGCTGCCACATGCCGTCACCTTCAGGCGGATCTTGCCGTCGTTGACCAGCAGGTGCGATCCAGGCTCCAGCGCATCGAAAATCTCCTTGTGCGGCAGGCAGACCCGCGAGGAGTCGCCCTCCGCCGGGTCGAGATCGAGCCGAAAGCTCGCGCCCTCCACCAGCTCTTCGCTGTCGCCCGCAAAGGTGCCAACCCGCAGCTTGGGGCCCTGAAGGTCGGCCAGAATGGCAATCGGGCGGCCCACGTCCTTCTCGACCTGCCGGATCATCGCATGGCGCGCCTTGATCTCGTCGTGCGAGCCGTGGCTCATGTTGAGCCGGAACACATCGGCCCCGGTCTCGTGCAGGGCACGGATCATCTCGTAGGTGTCCGAGGCAGGGCCCAGCGTGGCCACGATCTTGACGTTGCGGTTGCGTTTCATCTCGTGGCTCTCCTCATGGCGTCTCCGACCCGTGTTAGCGCTAAACCCGAGCAACGGGAAGGGGCCGCGCGCATGGTTGCGCTGGCATACCCGTCGCCTCTTGCCTATCAGAGCGTGATCCGAAATCAAAACACCGCCATGACATATCACCCCTTTTCCCTGTACGGACAGGCCCGCCCCGGGCGCTGGTGCGTAACTTGTGACCACGCAACAAACTTCGTGCCCGCCGAGGTGAACGGCGGCAGCCTCGGGCTGCCCGCCGCCGAGATGGCCCGCCACATCGCCTTCGACCCAGGCGCCGCCGGCGTGACCCTCGCGCTGGCCGAGGCGCTGAACGGGCCCGCGATCTGCTCCAACTTCTCCCGGCTGGTGATCGACCCCAACCGCGGAGAAGACGACCCGACCCTGCTGATGAAGCTCTATGACGGCACCATCATTCCGGGCAACCGCGCCGCGGGCCCCGAAGAGCTGGACCGGCGCAAGACGCTCTGCTACCGGCCCTACCACGACGCGCTCACCGCACTGCTCGCCAGCCGCGCGGCTCCGGTGCTCTGCTCGATCCACAGCTTCACCCCCAAGCTCAAGGGTCGCCCGGCCCGACCCTGGCAGATCGGCGTGCTGCACTCCCACGTCGACCCGGTGCTGGCCCATGCCCTCATCGCCCGCCTGCGCCAGGAGAGCGACCTCGTGGTGGGCGACAACGAACCCTACGGCGGCCACCTCCCCGGCGATGCGGTCGACCGCCACGCCCTGCAACACGGCCGCCCCAACGTGCTGATCGAACTGCGCCAGGACCTGATCGAAACCGAGGCCCAGCAGGCGGCCTGGGCCAAACGGCTCGCCCCCATGCTGGAAGACGCACTGGCCACCACCGGGCTCTGAGCTACCTGCCCCCAAAGAGGAGAAAGATCATGGACACCGCAACCCGCACCGAACTCGAAGCCGCCGCCTTCCGCACCCTGCAAAAGCACCTGATGGAAAAACGCCCCGAGGTGCAGAACATCGACCTGATGAACCTCGCCGGCTTCTGCCGCAACTGCCTGTCCCGCTGGATGCAGGAAGCCGCCGCCGAACGCGGCATCGAGATGGGCAAGGAAGAGGCCCGCGAGTTGTTCTACGGCATGCCCTACGACGACTGGAAAGCGCAGAACCAGGGCGAGGCCAGCGACGCGCAGCAGGAGGCCTTCAAGAAGTCCTTCGACGAGAACGTCACAAAGGGCTGACCCCGGGGCGGGCTGTCGGTGGCCTCGCTGCGCTCGGCAGAAGCAAACCGCCACGCCCCGCGCCTCCCCGCCGACTCACGGGGTGAACCGCGGCACCAAAAAAGAGTTGGGCCTCCGGCGGGAGATATTTGAAGCAAGAAAATGGACAATTCGATTCAAATTGTCCCCGCCCCGCTCCATTTTCTTGCTGCAAATATCTCCACGGGGGTGTGGGGGTGTGAAACCCCCACGGCGCAACACCAAAGCCGGGCGCCCCGCTCAGTCGTAGACGCCGCCCTTGTCGACCTTCTTCGAAAACGCGGTGTCCTCGCCGGCAGCCAGCAGCTTTGCCTGCTCCACCCAGTTGTCGCGGCTCACACGGCCCTTGAAGCCGATCAGGTTGGCATTGACCCAGGCCACCTCCTGCGAGGTCCAGCCCGCGATCTGGTCGTAGTGGAAAAAGCCCATGGAGTGCAGCAGCGCCTCCAGCTTCTTGCCCACGCCCTTGATCTTCTTCAGATCATCGGCACCGCCCTCGCGCGGCGCGTCCAGCGTGGCGGGGGCAGAGCCCTCGTCCTGGCCTTCCTGCACACCGTCGCCATCGTAGTCGGGCGCGCCCACCGGGTCGGCGGGGGTGCCGGAGGTTTCGTCGAAGGCGCGGATCTCGTCGTCATCGGCCTCGAAGGCGGCCAGCGGGGCGGTGAAGGCCGCCTTGCCGCGCAACTCGTCCAGCTCGCCCTCCATTTCCTTCATCCGGACGTCTTTCTTTTCGCCATCGCTGCGGCAGCGGTCCAGCCGGGTGGCGAGCTCGTCGCGCTCGGCCCGCAGCCGGTGCTCGTTGGCCACAGCCTGGTCGAAGGCCACGCGATCCACCTCCTCGCCGTCCCCGGCCTCCACCGGCACCGATTTGCCCCAGAAGATCCAGCCCGCCAGCAACCCCACCAGCGCGGCGAGGATCAGCAGAAACCAGATTTCGGTGAGCAGAAAGCCCCAGTTCTGAAACATCTCGCGTCCTTCTCTACTCTCGCCAGTCGAGGGTTGTGCGGCGGTTTGCGGCGCGTCCCTCTTCGGTCTCGTTGTCGGCCACCGGCTGCTCGGCGCCGTAGCCCACGGCACTCAGGGCCGCCTGCGGCACGCCGCGTGCCACCAGGGCGGCGGCCACCACCTCGGCGCGACGCTGGCTCAGCGCCTTGTTGCTTTCGGGATTGCCGGTGGCATCGGTGTGCCCCCCCAGCTCCAGCACCATGCCCGCCTCGGCGCAGGCCAGCGCCACGGCAGCCACGCCGTTGACCGCCCGGAACGAGGCCGCATCCAGCCGGAACGCCCCGGTGACAAAGCCGATCCGCTCGCCCTCCAGCGCCGCTTGGGTCGCCGCGTTGCAGCCCGCAACCGTGGTGTCGAGACCCTCGACCACAGGCAGCCAGACCCCGCCCGAAAGCTGTTGCTGCTCACCCGTCGCCGGATTGCTGCGCCGCGCACCTTCCGCAGCCTCAGCCTGCGCCACCGCCAGCGTCACCGCGCCGCCCAGTGCCTCGGTGAGGCGTGCCTGAAGCAGCTCGCCATCCACGCCCGGGCTCGCGGTCACATCGGCGCTCACCGTGCCATCCTCGGCCAGAACCAGCGCCACCTCCTCGATCTCGCCCAGCCAGGGGCCCAGCGCCGCCAGCGCGCCCCGCATCGCCTCGGCCCCGGTGTCATCGTCGCGCGATTGTCCCGGCGTGCCGCTCAACTGTCCAAGCCCGGCGAGCTCGGCAATCTCGGTCGGGGTCAGCCCGGCAGGCAGCTTGCCACTCAGGCTGCCGCCATTCGTCACCGCGTAAGAAAAGGTGAAGGCCGGCGGTGTTCCGTCCTCCACCAGCTCCAGCGCCAGAGCGGGCGCAAACCCCTCGGGCAGCGCCGAAAGCGCCGCCTCCGCCTCTGCCGCCATGGCGGGGTCATCGGCCTCGCCCTCAAGCTCCACCGCCCCCTCGCGCACCGTCAGCCGGCCCGAGTTCAGCACCGCGAGCGCCGCCAGCCCCGGCGGCACCGCATCGGCAAAACCCTGCGCCTCGCCGCCGATCCGCGCCACGCTCACCCCCTCCGTCGCCAGCGCCGCGACTCCGGCGGCAGCGCCGTAGTCGAAGCCCTCCAGCACGGCGGGCACCTTGCCACTTGCGCTCCACGCGCCTTCCGGCGACTTGTCGACCACCAGTGCAAAGGGCTGGCCATCATCCTCAACGTCGATCTGGATCGACACCGGCACCTGCCCGGCCACGGGGGCCAGCGCCGCCTCCGCCTCTTCGGCCTCGTTCGGCGTGGGGGCCAGCGCCACGAAATCCAGCCCCGCCTCGCCCAGCGCCACCTCGGCCGTCTTCATCGGGGCAATCGCCTTCAGCGCCGCCCGTGCGAGGGAGGAAAACACCTCCTCCTCCGCGCCGATCCGGGCCACCACAACCTCGCCCCGCAGCGGCTGCCTGGCCAGCGCGCCAAGGTCATCGTCCTGCATCGCGGCGGGCAGCTTGCCGCTTGCCTGAAGGCCGCCGGCGGATTTCACGAGGCTGAGGGCAAAGGGCTTGCCGTCATCGTTCAGATCCAGCTCGACCATCGGAGACACCGCCTCGGGCAACCCCTCCAGCTCGGCCCGCGCGGCGGCGGCGGCGCTCGGGTCGGCGGCAAGGCCGGTCAGCGCCAGCGTCTTCCCCTCGATCCGGAGCCGCCCGCGCATCAGATGCGCCAGCGCCATCATCCCGGCCTGCGCAGCCCCGGCAAAATCCGCCTCGCCCTGTCCGATCTTCGACACGGTGATATCCCCCGCCACGGGTGCCCCGTAGGCGGTGTCGAGGTCGAGCGGATCGACCGAAAGCGGCAGCTTCCCGCCCTGCCATGTCACGTTGCCGTCCTCGGCCTCGATATCGAGGGCAAAGGGCGCGCCATCATCCAGCGTCGTCAGGTCGGTCTCGGCGCTCCAGCCCTCGGGCAGCACCAGCAGCGCGGCCTCTGCCGCCCCGGCTTCCTTGGGCGTGGTCGCCACGCCCGAAAGCACTATGGACTGCCCCTCCACCGTCACCTCGCCGCGTTCCAGAGGCGCAAGGGCCTGGGCCGCAACCATTGCCGCATCGCCCCAACCGGCGGGGCTGCCCGCGGCAAGGGTCAGACCGCCCGCCGCCTCGGCACCGATTTCTTCCGACAGGGCAGCGCGCGCCGCCTCGCTGGGCACATTGCCCTCCCACACCGGGCCACCCGGCCCGCGGGCCCCGTGAAGCCTGTAGGGGTCGGCCAGCGGCAGGATCTCGGCCTCAGAGCGCACCACGCGGCGCCCCGGCACGGCGTCGAGCGCCGCCATCACCCGGCCATGCTCGGCCTCGCCATCCGCCATCCCGGTCAGCACGATATCGCGCCCGCGCACTTCGGCCGCGAGTCCGTGCACCGCGCCCTGCACCGCCGCAGCCGCCTGTTCGCCTACCCGGTCCTCGATGGAATGGGCCGGGCGTGCTCCGGCATAAAGCCCCAGTGCCAGCACGCCTCCCACCAAAACTGCACCGCCCAAGAGCTTGCGCACGTCAAAAAATCTCCCGGTTCTCAAATCCACGCCTCGGCGTTGCCGCATGGTGACCGCAAGCGCCCGGGCATTGCAAGACCAAAGCCCGAAGCGTACCGGCGGCAGGGCGGGTGAAACCCGCCATTCGCCTCAAACGGCGGCCTTGCGCATCTCGTCGATGTAGATCTCGCGCAGACGCGTGGCCACCGGGCCGGGCGCGCCCTCGCCCAGCTTGGCGCCGTCGATCTCGACCACCGGCATCACGAAGGCCGAGGCCGAGGTGATGAAGGCCTCGTCCGCGTCTTGCGCCTCTTCGATGGTAAAGGGCCGCTCCTCCACCTTCATCTGCGCCTCGCGGGCAAAACGCAGCACGGCGGCGCGGGTGATGCCATGCAGGATCTCGGTGCCAAGCTGACGGGTGATGATGGTGCCGCCCCGCACGATATAGGCGTTGTTCGAGGTGCCCTCCGTCACCTTGCCGTCTTCCACCATCCAGGCGTCATCGGCCCCGGCCTTCTTGGCCGCCATCTTGCCCATCGAGGGGTAGAGCAGCTGCACCGTCTTTATGTCGCGCCGCCCCCAACGCTCGTCGGGGATGGACACGATCCGCACGCCCTTGCCCGCCGCCGGGCTGTCGGCCACCTGCTTTTCCTGATGGAACAGCACGAGCGTCGGCTTGGTGCCCTCGGCCGGATAGGCAAAATCGCGGTCCGCCGCGCCGCGCGTGACCTGCAGGTAGATCAGCCCTTCCTCAAAGCCGTTCCTCGCGATCAGCTCGCGGTGGATCTCCAGCAGCTCCTCCTCGGTGCAGGGCGCGGTCATCTCCAGCTCAGCCATCGAGCGCCAGAGACGCTTGGCGTGGCCGCCGAAATCCACCAGCTTTCCGCCCAGAACGGTCGTCACCTCATAGACACCATCGGCAAAGAGAAACCCCCGGTCGAAGACCGAAACGCGGGCCTCCTCTTCCGGCAGATACTCTCCGTTCACATAGACGATCCGGCTCATTCTCAATGCTCCTTGCTGGTGTTTTCGGGTGATACGCCGCCACCCCGGGCTTGTCGAGCGGCCTCGACCTGCGCGGCAAAACGGTCCAGAACCCGCGCCAACGGCCCGGCTTCGCAGCTCTTGCACCACAAGAACTTGCGCCGCCTGAGCCACAACATGCTGAGCCCGCCGCCGCAGCGCTCGCAGGCGCGGTCAAGGTCGGGCGGATAGGACTTGAGCGCCGCAATCTCCTCGTACACCGCCGGAAAGCGGGCGCAGAGCGCGGCGAGGCTCTCGAGCTCGAAATCGGGGCCATGCACCTCCAGCTCGCGCAGGCTCTCCATGTCGAGGATCGGCGTGATGTCGAGATCGGGCGGCGCGATCCCGTTCAGGTGCAGCACCTCCAGCCGGAGGTCGCGCAGGAAGGCGAGGCTGCTGAGCTTCTGCTTGCGGTTCATCCCGGCCGAAAGCTCCAGCCGCCGCAGCCCGGGCAACTGCGCGAGTGCCGAGGCGTCTTCCAGCGGGCCGGTGTCCCACCACCGCAGTCGTTTCAGCCCCGGCGCCCGGGTGATGCCCGCGCAACTGCGCAGCTTGGGGCTGTGCCAGACGATCAGCTCCTCCAGCCCGGCAGGCAGCGGAATGTCGGTGAAGTCGGGGGCCGAGATCCAGCGCAACTCCAGCAGCTTCAGCGGCAGGCGCTCCAGCCCGGCCAGCCGGGGCAGATCGGCGCGCCGCACCTCGTAGATCGCAAGCGCGTCGAGGTCGGCGGGCAGTGCCGCGGCATCGAAATCCGCGCCGCTCACCATCACCCGCCCCTCGCCGGTGGTGCCCGGCCCCGCGCTCACCCCCGGATCCACCCGGTGCGCACCGCGCGAGCCCAATCCTCGCGGCCATAGGCGCGCGCCATGGCCACCATCCGCGCCGCGTCATAGCGCGTCGAGCGAAACTCCACGCCCCAGCCCTCCCGACTGCGGGCAACCACGGCCCATTTCGCCTCGGGCGAGCCGGTCTCCACCGCATGGGGCGTGGGCGTGTCGTCGCTATAGGCCGGGCAGCCCACCGAACCGGGGTTCACCGCCAGCCGCCCGCCAACCTCCATCGCGCGTTGAAGGTGCGAATGCCCGCAAAGCACCAGCCCCGCGTCGATGCCGTCCAGATCGGCCGAAACCGCCTCGGCGGGGCGCTCGGCCACGCCCTCGCCGTCGATGACCTCCATCAGGTAGGCGTCATCCTGTGCAGGCCGCGCATGGCAAAGATACACGTAGTCCCCCAGCCATGCCGTCACCGGCAGCGCCCTGAGCCAGCCCATCGCCGCCACGTCCAGCGCCTCCCGGCTCACCCGGTCGGTCGCGCTCATCTGGTCCAGCGGGTTTTCCAGCAGGTAGCGGTCATGATTGCCCCGAATGCACACCATCTCGGGCCGCGCCAGCAGCAGCTCCGCCGTGCCCGCCGGGTCCAGCGGCCCGCTCAGATGGTCGCCGAGGTTGACCACAAAGCGCAGCCCCTCCCGGTCGATCTCCGCCAGCACCGCCGCCAGCGCATCGGCATTGCCGTGGATGTCGGCAATCACCGCAAAGCGCCCCGGCGGATCGGGGAGGCGTGCCGCGGGCAGCCTCATCCCCAGAGCGCCGCCTGGCTCGGATGCACGCCGTGCCCGTCATAGGCCAGCGGCGGGACCCGGTCTTCCTTCAGCAGCAGCGGCCCGTCGAGATCGGTGAAGCCCACGCCCTGCGCCGCAAGCACCGCCGGGGCCATGCCCAGCGAGGTGCCCACCATGCAGCCCACCATGATCCCGTAGCCCTCTTCCATCGCCGCCCGCTTCAGCGCGAGGGCTTCCGTGAGGCCGCCGGTCTTGTCGAGCTTGATGTTGATGACATCATACTTGCCCTTCAGGTGCTTCAGGCTCTCGCGGTCATGGCAGCTCTCGTCGGCGCAAACCGGCACCGGCTTGATAAGCCCGATGAGGCTCTCGTCCTGATCGGCAGGCACCGGCTGTTCCACGAGATTCACCCCGAGCCGCAGCAGGTGCGGGGCAAGCTCGCTGTAAATCTCGGCGCTCCACCCCTCGTTCGCATCCACGATCAGCCGCGACCGCGGGGCGCCGCGCCGCACGGCCTCCAGCCGGGGCATGTCCTCCGGCGTGCCGAGCTTGATCTTCAGCAGCGGACGATGCGCGTTCTCCCGCGCTGCCAGCTCCATCTCCTCCGCCGAGCCCAGCGACAGCGTATAGGCGCAGATCTCCGGCCCCGGCTCCTTCAGGCTCGCCAGCGCCCAAACCCGGGCACCGCGCTGCTTGGCCTCCAGATCCCACAGTGCACAATCCACCGCGTTGCGCGCCGCCCCGCTCGGCAGCAGCCGCGGCAGATCCTCGCGCGCAACCTTCCCGGGCAGCCCCTTGATCTGGTCGGTCACGCTCAAAAGGCTCTCGCCATAGCGCGCATAGGGCACGCATTCGCCCCGCCCCACGGCCCCGCCCGCGCGGATCTCGACCGTCACCACATCGGCGGCCACCTTGGTCCCGCGTGAAATGGTGAAGGGCACCCGCAGCGCAAACTGCTCGGTCTTGACGGTGATTTCCATGAAGCTCTCCGAATGTCGTGTTGCGTCAGCCTATCGCGGCCCATCAGGGCGGGCAATTCGCCCGCCCCTCCTGCACCCCTAGCCCTTCGGCGCAGGCAGCGCATCCACCAGCCGCGCGGCGCCCTGCCGGAACGGGTCCACCGTGGGCAGGCCCATCTGCGCCTCCACATCGGCCATGTAGGCCAGCGCCTCCTCCTCGGTCATGTGCTGGGTGTTGATCGACACGCCGATCACCTCGCAACCGGGGTTGACCACCCGCGCCATGGTAAGCGCCACATCGCGCAGCGCCTCCAGCGTCGGCAGCTCGTAGCCCGGCAGGCCGCGCATGTGCGGACGGGTCGGCTCGTGGCAGAGCACCAGCGCATCGGGCGCGCCACCATGCACCAGCGCCAGCGTCACACCGGAGTAGCTCGGGTGAAACAGGCTGCCCTGCCCCTCGATGAAGTCCCAGTGGTCGGCGTCGTTATCGGGCGTGAGCCACTCGATGGAGCCGGCCATGAAATCGGCAATCACCGCGTCCAGCGGCACGCCTTCGCCGGTGATCAGGATGCCGGTCTGCCCTGTCGGCCGAAAGCTCGACTTCAGCCCGCGCTCGCGCGCCTCCGCATCCATCGCCAGCGTGGTATACATCTTGCCCACCGAGCAATCGGTGCCCACCGCCAGCAGCCGCATCCCCTTGCGCGGCTCGCCATTGGCGATCGGGTATTTCACGCTCGGAATGCGCACGTCATGCAGCTGCCGCCCGTGCTCCTCGGCCAGCGCCACGAGGCGCGGCTCATGCTTGAGCAGGTTGTGCAGCCCGCTCGCCAGATCGAGCCCGGCCACCAGCGCCTGCTCCAGCACCTCCATCCAGGCCGGGCTGATGGTGCCGCCCCGGTTGGCCACGCCGATCACCAGCGTCTTGGCCCCGGCCGCCACCGCCTGCTCGATGCTCATCTCGGTCAGTTTCATGTCGGCCTTGCAGCCCGGCAAACTGAGCTGGCCCACCGCGTTTTCGGGCCGCCAGTCCTTGATCCCCTGTGCCACCTTGGCAGCGAGGGCATCGGGCGCGTCTCCGAGGAAAAGAAGATAGGGGGTCTCGATCATCTGTGAAGCTCCTTGGTTTGGCGCGATCCTAACCCTCCTGCTCAAGGATTTTGTGTCGTTCTCCGCGGCCCTTGCCCGACAGTCCGCAAGATTTTCGCTCATCGCCACATTGCCACGCAACTTTCTCGCGCCCCGCATGACGATCAGGCAGAATCCAGCGCAAGCCCCCGGAATCGCTGCACTGCGGCGCAAACAGGCTTGCAGATGACGACGCAACAATCTATCACCCACACCGACGCTCACGACATTTCATTACCCGGAGACCTGCCGCCATGTCCTTCCGCCTCCAGCCCGCCCCGCCCTCGCGCCCCAACCGCTGCCAGCTCTTCGGCCCCGGCTCCCGCCCCGCGATCTTCGAGAAGATGGCCGCCTCCGCAGCAGATGTGATCAACCTCGACCTCGAGGATTCCGTCGCCCCCGACGACAAGCCCGAGGCCCGCAAGAACATCATTCAGGCGATCGGTG
The DNA here is from genome assembly GCF_024105635.1 of Oceanicola sp. 502str15. Classification (NCBI taxonomy): domain Bacteria; kingdom Pseudomonadati; phylum Pseudomonadota; class Alphaproteobacteria; order Rhodobacterales; family Roseobacteraceae; genus Oceanicola; species Oceanicola sp. 502str15. The sequence goes on along the minus strand of NZ_WYDQ01000001.1, from coordinate 4,125,279 downwards.
ACGTCGACTGGGGCAACAAGCGCCTCTCCGTCCGCATAAACTCGCTCGACACCCCCTTCTGGTATCGCGACGTGGTCGACCTGCTCGAAAACGCCTCGGAGCGGCTCGACCAGATCATGATCCCCAAGGTCGGTTGCGCCGAAGACATCTACGCCGTCGACGCGCTGGTCACGGCCATCGAATCCGCCAAGGGCCGCAGCAAGAAGATCGGCTTCGAGGTCATCATCGAAAGCGCCGCCGGCCTCGCCCATGTCGAAGAGATCGCCGCCGCATCGCCCCGGATGGAGGCCATGAGCCTCGGCGCCGCCGATTTCGCCGCCTCCATGGGCATGCAGACCACCGGCATCGGCGGCACGCAGGAGAATTACTACATGCTCCACGGCGAAACCCGCCACTACTCCGACCCCTGGCACTGGGCACAAACCGCCATCGTCGCCGCCTGCCGCACCCACGGCGTGCTCCCGGTCGACGGCCCCTTCGGCGACTTCTCCGACGACGAAGGCTACCGCGCCCAAGCCCGCCGCTCGGCCACCCTCGGCATGGTCGGCAAATGGGCGATCCACCCCAAGCAGGTGGCGCTGGCCAACGAGGTCTTCACCCCCTCCGAAGAGGCCGTGGCCGAGGCCCGCGAGATTCTCGTCGCCATGGAACAGGCCAAGAAGGAGGGCGCCGGCGCGACCGTCTACAAGGGCCGCCTCGTCGATATCGCCTCGATCAAACAGGCCGAGGTGATCGTGAAGCAGAGCGAACTCATCGCCGGCTGACCCGTAGGGCGGGACTTGTCCCGCCTTCCCGCCGCCAGCCCCGCACCGTAGGGCGGGACTTGTCCCGCCACCCGGCCCGCCTAGGCCAGCGGCATCACAACCTCCGTCAGCAGGTCCTCCGGCGCCGTGTCCATCGCGTTGTTCAGGTAGCGCTCGAAAGGCGCCTCATCCGGCGAAGGCTCCCGCCCGCTCTCCGGCAGCGCCTTGCCATAGATGAACCCCCAGGCCTCGGGCAGCCCGGTGTAGGGCCCCTTGTGGGTGACAACCAGCACCTCGCAGGGCTTCACCTCCACCCTGTCCAACCCCTCCGGCACCGCCTCGCCACCGGGCAGGATCACCCCGGCATGGGAGCGCAGCTTGTCGGCCGGCACCGCCGTCGGGTCATCCCAGAACCACGCCACCAACTGCCCCATCTTCCCGCCCAGCCCGGCTTCGAGACAGCGGGCGATCAGCCCCTCATAGGCCTGCCCGATCTCCTGGTAGGGGCCGGAATGCGCCAGCGCAGCGCCGCAAAACCCCGGCTCCTCGCGGATCTCGACATCATACATCGCAAGTTCTCCTTCGTTCTCTGGCAGTAGCAAAACAGGGGCCACGCGGCTCTTGCGCGTCTGCAATGGCGTCTGGCCGAAGGCGGCGCGATAGGCGCGGGCAAAGCTCTGCGGGTTTGGATAGCCGCACATGCCCGCCACCTCCTCCAGCGCCTGCCGCGTGGTGGCCAGCATCACCGCCGCGCGGTTCAGCCGGGTGCGCCGCACCGTCTCGGCCACGGTCTCGCCCATCATCCGCGTGTAGACCCGATGAAAGTGAAACCGCGAGAAAGCCGCCACATCGGCCAGCGCATCAAGGCTCAGGTCCTCGTCCAGATGGGTCAGGATATGGCGCTCCACCCGCGCCATCCGCTTTCGGTAATCCATTGCCCACCCTCGCCGTTCCCTGCCTCTCCCTAACATCCGCCGATCTGACAAATCTTGCTTTGTTGCAAGCCCGGCGTCCCTGCGCCATATGAAGGGGCAGCACTCCGCGAGGCCAGTCTGCGAGGATCAATGACCAACTACCTGGAATTCGAAAAGCCGCTTGCCGAAATCGAAGGCAAGGCCGAAGAGCTGCGCGCGATGGCCCGCTCGAACCCCGAGATGAAGGTCGAGGACGAGGCCAAGGGGCTCGACAAGAAGGCCGCCGACCTGCTCTCCGAGCTCTACGGCGACCTCTCCGCCTGGCGCAAATGCCAGGTCGCGCGCCACCCCGACCGGCCCCACTGCAAGGATTACATCGAGGCGCTCTTCACCGAATACACGCCTCTCGCCGGTGACCGGAACTTTGCCGACGATCACGCCGTCATGGGCGGCATGGCCCGGCTCGAAGGCCGCCCAGTGGTGGTGATCGGCCACGAAAAGGGCAACGACACCAAAACCCGGATCGAGCGCAACTTCGGCATGGCCCGCCCCGAGGGCTACCGCAAGGCGATCCGCCTGATGGACCTTGCCGACCGCTTCAACCTGCCCGTGGTCACGCTGGTCGACACCCCCGGCGCCTACCCCGGCAAGGGCGCCGAAGAGCGCGGCCAGTCCGAGGCCATCGCCCGTTCCACCGAAAAGTGCCTCGAACTGGGGGTGCCCATGGTCTCCGTGGTGATCGGCGAGGGCGGCTCCGGCGGGGCGGTGGCCTTCGCCTCCTCCAACCGCCTCGCGATGCTCGAGCATTCGATCTACTCGGTGATCTCCCCCGAGGGCTGCGCCTCGATCCTCTGGAAAGACGCCGAAAAGATGCGCGAAGCCGCCGAGGCCCTGCGTCTGACGGCCCAGGACCTGTCCCAGCTCGGCATCTGCGACCACATCGTGAAGGAGCCGCTCGGCGGCGCGCAACGCCACCGGGCCGAGGTCATCACCCGCGTCGGCGGCGCGGTGCAGACGCTGCTGAAGGAACTCGAGGGCAAGAACCGCAAGCAGCTCCGCAAGGATCGGCGCGACAAGTTCCTGAAGATGGGAAGCAAGGGGCTGGCCGCCTAGCGGTCAGAACGCCCGGCACCCATTCACCACATCCGCGAGCGCCGTAGGGCGGGACTTGTCCCGCCTTCCGCCTACCACATCCGCGGCTTTGCATATTCCGCATAGCCCTCGTCGTAGCTCTCGGCATCAAACCCGGCATCCGCCTCGCGCACCAGCTCGCCCGCACTCGGCACGCTTGCGCTCTCATCCTCGCCGCGCCACAGGCCCGATCGCATGATCGCCTTGGCGCATTGAAAATAGACCTCGCCGATCGTCACCACCACCACCGAGCGCGGCAGCTTACCCGCCTTGCCGAACCGGCCCCGAAGGCCCTCGTCGACAGATACCACCGCCGTCCCGTTCACCCGCACCACGTTTGTCGAGCCGGGCACCATGAACATCAGGCTCACCCGACCGTCGCGGACGATGTTGCGCAGGCTGTCCATGCGGTTGTTGCCCATCCAGTCGGGCAGCGCGAGGGTCTGCGCGTCGAGCGCCTCCACCACCGGGCCATCATCGCCGCGCGGCGAGCCGTCGGTGCCTTCCGGGCCAACGGTGCTGAGCACGCAAAAGCGCGACGCCGCGATCCACTTGGCATAGAGCGGCGTCAGCCGGTCGGCCACCTTGTCGAGCGAGCGCCGCCCCGGCTGGCCATAAAGCGCCTCCAGCGCCGCCACATCCTCGATCCGGCTCACCGTGCCGCCCCCGCAGCCCGCGCCGCCGGCGCGTCATAACCCGCCTCCAGCATCAGCGCGTCAGAGCGCGCCTCCACGACCTCCTCGAGCCGCGCCATGAAGGCCTGCGGCACCAGCCCCGGCGGGATCGGCGGCAGGAACTCGATTACCCCGACCCCCGGCTTGCGCAGGATGCCCTTGCGCGGCCAGAACACGCCCACGTTGGTCGCCGCCGGAACGCAGGTCTGCCCCAGCTCGCGGTAGAGCACGGCGCTGCCCACCTTGTAGGGCATGGCGGCCCCGGGCGCGACGCGGGTGCCCTGCGGATAGATCACCAGCTGCCCGGGCCGCTGCGCGCCCGAGGCCACGTCGCTCACCATCTTCTGCACCGCCTGCGCCCGCTTGCCCCGGTCCACCGGCACACAGCCCATCCGCAGCGCGTACTGGCCGAGGATCGGCGCCCACATCAGCTCTTTCTTCATGATGAACTTCGGGCGCGGCAGCACCGAGCAGAGCAGGATGATATCCAGAAAGCTCTGATGCTTCGACGCCACCAGCACCTCGCGCTGAGGTACCTCGCCCCGCACCTCGGTCTTCAGCCCCACCATCCAGCGGGCACTCCAGCGCACATAGCGGCAATAGCAATGCACGCCCCATGTCGCGCCGCGCCGGTCCACCAGCATGATCGGCGTGTAGAAGATCGCGAGGAAAAACATCGCGAAATACATCTGCCCGACAAAGAACAGCGAGCGCAGCCATTGCACCGCGCCGCTCATGTCACCTGCCTCAAGGTGCGCAGCGCCGCCGCCCGGGTGGCAAAGAAGGCCGTCGCCGCCGCCAGCACCGGCACCACCAGCGGCAGCAGCCAGCCCGCCCCGGTAAAGCCGAGCCCGGTCAGAAAGCCGCCGGCCGTGTCGGCGCGGGGCAGCATGGCCAGCGCCAGCATCGCCGCCGAGGTGCCCACCGCCGCGCCCACCAGCGCGCGCTGGGTGAAGCGGCGCACGAAGGCGCGGGCAATATAGGTATCCTTCGCCCCGACCAGCCGCAGCGTGGCGATCACGCGCGCATTGGCCGCAAGCGCCGAGCCCGCCGCCAGCGTGATCATCGCCGCCGTCGAGGTCGCGATCAGCGCAAGCGCCACGATCCCCAGCAGGCGAAGCCGCGAGGCGGCGCGGATCAGCGGCGCGCGCCAGCGCGAGTGGTCGTCATAGACCGCGCCCGGCACCTCACCCGCCAGCCGTGCCTTCAGCCCCGCCACATCCAGCCCCGCGCCCTCGACCACCTCGATCAGCACCGGCACCGGCAGCTCCTCGAGCGGCAGATCCACCCCCAGCCACGGCGCCAGCAACTCGCGCTGCTCCTCCTCCGAGAGCTGCCGCGCCGAGGCGATGCCCGGCGTGCTCTCCAGCACCTCCAGCGCCCGCGCGGCCTGCGCCGCCTGCTGATCGGCAGGGGCCGAGATCCGCAGCGTGGCAGAGCGCGCCAGCTCGTCCGACCACCGGCTCGCCACCCGCCCCGTCGCCAGTGACAGCGCCAGCGCGAACACCGCCAGAAAGGCCATCGCCCCGGCGGTGAACAGCGTGAGATTTGCGGTGAACCCGGTCGGCGGCACAACCCGGTCGGCCTGCCCGTCGCCCTGCAACAGCGCCAGCAGCTTCGACACCCGGTAGCGTACCTCGCCCAGCGCCTTCTTCGCCCCGCTCACAGGTCCGCACCCGCAAGCTGCAACCGCCGCTTCGAAATCCGCAGCACCCGCGCCGCAACCTTGCTCTTGGCGGTGCGGATCAGGTTGAGATCATGGGTCGCGATCAGGATGGTCTTGCCCATCTTGTTCAGCTCCACGAGCAGCTGAAGCAGGCGCTGCCCCATCTCCCAGTCGATATTTCCGGTCGGCTCGTCGGCCACCACGATGTCGGGCGACATCACAACCGCCCGCGCCAGCGCCGCCCTTTGCCGCTCGCCGCCCGAAAGCGAGGGCGGCAGCGCATCGGCGTGCTTTTCCAGCCCGACCCAGCGCATCAGCTCCTTGATGTTCTCGCGTTCCAGCTCCACGTTCCGCCCCGCCACGGTGAGCGGCAGCGCGATGTTCTCCGCCAGCGGCAGGTGGTCGAGAAACTGGCAATCCTGATGCACCACGCCGATCCGCTGGCGCGCCCGCGCCACCTCGTCGCGGCTGAACCCGGTGGCAGGCTTGTCAAACAGCTGCACCCGCCCGGCCGTGGGGGCCAGCTCAAGGTAGCACAGCTTCAAAAAGGTGGTCTTTCCGGCGCCCGAGGGCCCGGTCAGAAAATGAAACGACCCCGGCGCCAGCCGCAGCGAGATGTCACTCAACAACTCGCCCCCGCCGTAGCTGTAGGCCACATTCTCCAGCTCGATCACTCTTAACCCCCGCCAATCCTGCCGCTCCTTTTGCCGCAGCGGGGCCTCACATGCAATTGGGGTGGCCTGCTTGCCCGTGCAATTTCTTTGCTTCCGGGGGTTTGAGTGCTAGTTTGTGTGTCAAATAACAGAGGCACACAACCGAACCGGGTTGAAATCGAGGGGGCAGGTATGCGGCTGGTATGCCCGAATTGCGGTGCGCATTACGCCGTGGATGACAGTGTCATTCCAGAGGCCGGGCGAGATGTGCAATGTTCCAATTGCGGGCACAGCTGGTTCCAGCTGCCCGATGGCGCCCGCGAGCGCGTGAGCGCGGCGGCCCGCATGGCCGGCCAGGCCGGCCCGAAGCGCGAAACCACCAAGATCGCCACCGGCACCCCCGACGAGCCTGAAACCCCCGCCGCCGACCCCGTGCCCGAGCGTCCGGCCCGCAGGGCGCTGGACTCCGCCGTGATGGATGTGCTGCGCGAAGAGGCCGAGCGTGAAAAGGCCGCCCGTGCCGCCGAAGCCCCGCCCGAGCCGGTCCACGAACCGGCCCCCGAACCCGTGGCCGAGGCACCGCCCGCCGCGGAGACAACCCGCATCGCCGAGCCGCTTCCCGAGCCCGCGCCGCAACCCGAGGCGCAACCGGAGCCCGCTCCCGAACACGCCCCCGAGCCCGACGAGCGCCGTGTCGCAAGCGAAACCCACAAGGCCCGCATGCGCGGCGAAAATCCCGCCGTCGCCGTCGCCGCCCTCTCCGGGCGCGCCGCACATCGCAGCGAGATGCTGCCCGACATCGAAGAGATCAATTCCACCCTCCGCGCCAGCGCCGACCCGAGCCGCACCGCCGAAGAGGCCGGGGCCGCCAGTGCCGAGATCGAGAAGCAAAAGGCCAAGCGCGGCTTCCGGCTGGGTTTCGGCTTCGTCGCCATCCTCGCCGTGCTCGCCTTCCTCGCCTACACCCAGGCCCCGCGCATCGCCGCGGCCGTGCCCGCACTCGAAGCCCCGCTTGCCAGCTACGTGAGCGCCGTCAACGCGGGCCGCCTCTGGCTCGACACCACCCTGCGCGGCGCCGGGAGCGAATAGCGCCCCGCTAGCCGGAACCAACCAACGCAAAGCCTGGCGCGCAGGCGCTCTGCCACCTCAGCTTCCTCGCATCCGCAGGGCGTCGATGCCTTCAAGGGGGATCAGAACCGCTCGAGCAGCCGCTTGAGGTATTCCAGTTCCACATCCGGGCGGCCCTGCTCCGAAGAACGGCGGCGGATCTCGTCGAGCAGGTCGCGGGCGCGGCGATAGACGTCATCGCCCTGCAGCATGTGCTCCTCTGTGCCCAGCGGCCCGGTTGAGCCACGGTCGCGGCCCAGCGGGTCGCGGCGGCCGCTCGGGTCGGCCTGACCCACGTTCTCGCCCTGCCCGCCCTGCTGCTGGCGGCGCTCCTCGGCCATGGCTTCTCCGAGGTTGCGCATCCCTTCGCGCAGCCGCTCGATCGCCTGTGACTGGTTGTCGATCGCATCCGCCAGATCGCCCTGGTTCAGGCTCTCCTCGGCCCGGTCCATCGCGCGGCCCGCCTCATCCAGCGAGCGGCGGGCGGCGTCGCCCTGCTCGGTGCCCGCGCCGGGCATCTGGCCACGCTGGCGCTCCAGCTCGCGGCGCAGCTCGCGCTGGCGCTGCGCAAGGCTGCGCTCGTCCGGCTCGCCACCCTCGCCGGGGCGGCCATCGGGGTTGTTGCCCTGGCCCTGCTGGTTCTGCCCCTGCTCATGGCTCTCGCCCTGGCCCTGGTTGCCGTTGCGGCCCTGGTTCTCGCCGCTCTCGCCCTGCTGGGCATTGGGGTTGAACTGCTCCTGAAGGTCGCGGAAGGCCTCGTCGCTCAGGCCCTGCTGGTCGCGCAGCGTCTCCGCGAGGCCCTCCATGGCCTGCTCGCCGGGGCTCTGCTGCCCCTGCCCGCCCTGGCCTTGGGTGACCTGCATGTTCTGCATCATTTCCATGAGCTGGTTCAGCAGTTCCTGCGCCTCGGCGGTGCGGCCCTGCTGCATCAGCTCTTCGAGCTTGTCGAGCATGTCCTGCAGGTCCTGCTGGCTCAGCTCCATGGTCTCGCCCTGCTGGCCCTGCTGCTGCTCGCCGGGTTGCTGCTGCTGGGCGAGCTGGCGCATGTAGTCCTGCATCGCCTGCCGCATCTCTTCCATCAGCTGGGCGATTTCCTCGTCCGAAGCGCCGTTGCGGATTGCCTCGTTCAGCCGCTCCTGTGCCTGCCGCAACCGCTCCAGCGCGTTCGAAAGCGTGCCCTCCTCGATCCGCACCGCAATATCCCAGAGCGCATCGGCCAACTCGTCGCGGGTGGCCTCGGGCAGCGTCTCGCCCGCCGCCTCCAGCCGCTTCAGCACCATCCGCACCTGCAGGTAGGTGCGCGGCTGGGCCAGCGCCGAGGCCGGTTTCCAGGTGATCGTGCGCAGGATCTGCGCCGTGCGCGCCGCGTTCTCGCGGCTCCACAGCAGATCGCGCCGCAGCTCGATCAGCGCCGCCGCCGCCGGGTCGAAGAAGCGCCGCCCCGGCAGCACCATCGCGCGCGCCTCGCTGCGGCCCTGCTGGCCGTTGGCATCCTCCACCGTGAGCTGCATCGTCACCGGCAGGTTGGCCCATGCGTGCTTGCTCAGATCGTCGATCAGCGTCTCTTCAAAACTCGCCCGATCCCCCGAGATCGTCATCGGCAGGTCCAGCACCACCGGCTCGCGCGGCTCCGGCTCGGTGGCCAGCCCGTAGCGCCGCTCGAGCCCGCTCTCGTCCAGCGTGATCCGGGCGCTCCCGGCCACAACGCCATAATCATCCTCGGCCCGGAACCGCTGCTGCAGCTCTCCCATGGCCGTCTTCTCGATCGGCGCCACAAGCTCCACACGCGGCGCTGTATCGGGCGATATCAGCACCTGCCACGTCCGCCCGCCCGCGCCGTCAATCTCGATCTCGCCAGAGCCGTTCACAGCAAAGCTGCGCACCCCGTCATCCACGGCGGGCGGGCTGTCTTCGCCGGCAGCCTCCCCGGCCATGGCCTCACCCTCCGGTGCCGCCGCCTCGGCGGTGCCCGACACGGTCTCGCGCACCGACAGCGCGCCAACCTCGCCATAGAGCCGGATCGTCACTTCCGAGCCCTCCGGCACGGTAAAATCGGCCTGCGATATGTCGTTGAGGTAGAGCGAGGGCTTGCCGGTATAGGCCGGCGGCTCGATCCAGCCTTCCCAGCTCGGCCCGGCGGCCAGTGCGGCACCGGGGCCTGCCCCCGCCGCATCGTCGAGCGAGGTGATCCGCCAGAGCGAGCCGAACAGCAGCGCCGTCACCAGCGCGCCCAGCGCGGCGTAGCGCAGCGCATAGGGGTCGCGGTCCGAGAGCCGCAGGTCGGGCCGCACCGCCTTCGCGGTTTCGATCCGCGCGGCCATCCGCTCCACATGGGCGTTCCACACCGCCTCGGAGCCGAAATCGCCCGCGCCAATCGCCTGCTTGTCCGAAAGCGCCCGGATCGGGCGGCCCGGCAGCGTCGCATCCAGCCGCGCCACGACCTCCTTGCCGGAGGGGCGCGCATAGGCCCGCACGCCAAGCCCCAGCGCCACGAGCAGCGCCGCAATCCACAGCCCGCCAACCGCCCACACGCCTTCCGGCGGCAGCACGTCATGCGCACCGAAGGCCAGCGCGGCAGCGGCAATGAAAACAAGCGTCCAGACCGGCCAGAAGCAGCGAGTCAACCGCTCGGCAACCATCCCCACCCGCGTCAGCTGGAGGGGTCGCATCAGGCGCTTCAGGGCGCGGGAGCGGGCGGCATTGGGGTCCATGACCCTCCGTTGCGGTCAGGATTCGCGGCAAGTGCGGCCAGCATGGCCTACACCCATGAAGGAACCTTATCGCGGGCAATCATTTCGTCAAAGGTCGGTCTGGCCCGTATGACGGCAAAGTTATCCCCGCTCACCAGAACCTCCGGAATCAGCGGCCTGCCGTTGTATTCGCTCGACATCACGGCGCCATAGGCCCCCGCCGAGCGGAAGCCCACCAGCTCCCCGGCCTTCAAAGGCGCCATGGTGCGGCGCTTGGCAAAGGTGTCCCCGCTCTCGCAGATCGGCCCGACGATGTCATAGGTGCGCTGCTCCACCCCCGGCTCCGCCTCGATCACCGGAATGATATCGTGGTGCGCACCATACATCGCAGGCCGCAGCAGGTCGTTCATAGCCGCGTCGAGAATGAGAAAATCGGTGCCATCCCCGTCCTTCTCGTAGATCACGCCCGAAACCAGCATCCCCGCATTGCCCGAAATCAGCCGCCCCGGCTCGATCTCCACCTCAACGTCCAGCCCGGCGGTGACACGCTTGATCATCGCGCCGTACTCGATCGGCAGCGGCGGGCCGGAGTTGTTCCGCTCGTAAGGAATGCCAAGCCCGCCCCCAAGGTCGAGCCGCTCGATCTGGTGGCCCTCGGCGCGCAGCGCATGGGTCAGCTCCACCACCTTCTCGAAGGCGGTCTCGAAGGGGGCCAGCTCGGTGAGCTGCGAGCCGATATGCACGTCGATCCCAACCACCCGCAGGCCGGGCAGCGCGGCGGCGCGGGCATAGGCCTCCTTCGCGCGGCTGATCGGAATGCCGAACTTGTCGCCCTTCTTGCCGGTCGAAATCTTCTCGTGGGTCTTGGCATCCACATCCGGGTTCACCCGGATCGTCACCGGAGCCTCCACGCCCATCGCACTGGCAACCTCGCTCAGCGCCTCCATCTCCGGCTCGCTCTCGATGTTGAACTGCCGAATACCGCTTTTCAGCGCCATCGCCATCTCTTCGCGGGTCTTGCCCACGCCCGAAAACACGATCCTGTCGCCCGGAATGCCCGCCGCAATCGCCCGCGCATATTCCCCGCCCGACACCACGTCCATCCCCGCCCCGAGCTTGCCCAGCAGCGTCAGCACCGCTTGGTTGGCAAGGCTCTTCATCGCAAAGCAGATGCAATGCGGCACGCCCTCGAGCGCCTCCTCGAACAGGTTGAAATGCCGCGTCAGCGTGGCCGCCGAATACACATAGAACGGCGTGCCGACCTGGGCCGCGATCTCGGAGATCGGCACATCCTCGGCATGGAGCTCGCCGCTCTTGTAAAGAAAATGATCCATCGGGCCCTCGCTTGATACGGCGCGTTGCTACTGCACGGCAGCGGGCAGATCAATCGCTCACCACGCCCGCTGCACCCGCACGCCGCGCCCCTCGCCGCCCCGGCCCGGCAAGTGCCGGCCAAAGCGGCATCACGCCGCGTCGATGATCTTCAGGAAATCGGCCAATCCCCATGGCCCCAAGCGCATCGACGCGCCTGCGAGGGCCTCAGTCGGTGAACCGCGTCACCATCCGCAGGTTGCCATCCGCCCCCTTGGCCACGCCCATCTGCGCCTTGCCATGAAAATGCACGCCCGGCGGATAGGGCGGCTCATTTGTGCTCTCCAGCCCGCAGCCCGCGAGCAAGGTCAGGACCGCCGCCAGCAGCAGCTTCTCAGAACGTCCGGTCATCTTCATCCGCTCCGACAATCACATAGGGCGCACTGCCGGTGACACGGCCCACCGGACGGGTCGGCCCGTCGCTCGACCCGGCCACCCCGGCCTGCACCTTGGTCGGCAGCTCCACGGCCACCTTCAGGCCGCCCCCGCCGCCATCACAGCCCGCCAGGGCCAGCACGCCGAGCACCGCCAGGGCCCTCACAGCCCGCTCCCCCCGCGCACACCCACCTTGACGGTGCCGCTCACATGCACCCCGGGCGCCACCGGCGGCTCCGGCTCGCCATCCACCCCGCAGGCCGACAGGGCCAGCAGCGCGGCAAGGGCAAAGGCAGCTCTCATCCAAGGGTCTCCTTCCAGCGGGCAATCTGCGCCTTCACGTTGGCAGGCGCGGTTCCGCCATAGGATGTCCGAGAGGCCACCGAGTTGTCCACCGAAAGAACCGTGAACACGTCTTCCGTGATCCCCGCATGCACCCCCTGCATCTCTTCCAGCGACAGCTCCGGCAGGTCGCGGCCGGTCTTCTCGGCCAACGCCACAAGGCTGCCGGTGACGTGGTGAGCATCGCGGAACGGCAGGTTCAGCACCCGCACGCACCAGTCTGCAAGGTCGGTCGCGGTCGAAAAGCCCGTGCCCGCCGCCTCCGCCAGCTTCTCGCGGTTGGGGCTCATGGTCTCGATCATCCCCGCCATTGCGGCCAAGGCCAGCATCAGGGTGTCGGCCGCGTCGAAGACGCCTTCCTTGTCCTCCTGCATGTCCTTCGAATAGGTCAGCGGCAGGCCCTTCATCACCGTCAGCAGCCCCAGATTGGCGCCAAGAATCCGCCCGATCTTGCCCCGGATCAGCTCCGCGGCGTCGGGGTTCTTCTTCTGCGGCATGATCGAAGAGCCCGTGCTCCAAGTGTCGGACATGGTCACAAAACGGAACTGCGCCGAAGACCAGATCACCAGCTCCTCCGCCAGCCGGCTCAGATGCATCGCGCAAATGCTCGCCGCCGCCATGAACTCCAAGGCAAAATCCCGGTCCGCCACCGCATCGAGGCTGTTCGCCATCGGCCGGTCAAACCCCAGTGCCTCGGCCGTCGCCTCCCGGTCGATGGGAAAGCTGGTGCCCGCCAGCGCCGCCGCGCCAAGGGGCGACTCGTTCATCCGCGCCCGCGCATCCTGAAACCGGCCCACATCGCGGCCCAGCATCTCGACATAGGCCAGCATGTGGTGGCCCCATGTCACCGGCTGGGCAACCTGCAGATGGGTATAGCCCGGCATCACCCAATCCGCCCCACGCTCGGCCTGCCCCAGCAGCGCGCCCTGCACCGCCCGAATGGCCGGAACAGCGGCATCGCACTGGTCACGCACCCACATCCGAAAATCGAGCGCCACCTGATCGTTCCGGCTCCGCCCGGTGTGCAGCCGCTTGCCCGCATCCCCGATCAGCTCCACCAGCCGCGCCTCGACATTCATGTGAATGTCTTCCAGCGCCGCCGAAAACTCAAACGTCCCGCCCTCGATCTCTGACAACACCGTGAGCAGCCCTTCCCGGATCGCCTCCGCATCGCTATCCGAGATGATGCCAGCCTGCGCGAGCATGGCGGCATGGGCGCGGCTGCCCGCGATGTCCTGCTGCGCCATCCGCTGGTCAAACCCGATCGAGGCATTGATCGCCTCCATGATCGCGTCCACACCGGCAGAAAAGCGCCCGCCCCACATGGCGTTGGCGGCATTGTTGGAGGTCTCTGTCATGACGGGCCTAAAGGAGTTGAGGATGAGAAATCTGATCGCCGCGGTTCTCTACACGGCGCTGGCCGTCACTGCAAACACGGGCACCGCAAGCGCCGAAGACATTGCCGCCCTGCGCGACGGCAGCATGAAGAAGCTCGCCGTGCATTCGGCCCCCCGCGACGTGCCCGCCGAGGTGTTCGACGGCCCCGACGGGCCCGTCACCCTCGCCGACCTGAAGGGCGAGGTCATCGTGCTCAACTTCTGGGCCACATGGTGCGCCCCCTGCCGCAAGGAAATGCCCGCCCTCGCCGAGCTGGGCGAGGCCTTCGAAGGCAAGGGCGCCCGCGTCGTCACCGTGGCCACCGGGCGCAACCCAGAGGGCGCCGTCACCCGCTTCCTGGACGAAATCGGCCTCTCCGACATGCCCGTCTACCGCGACCCGCGCCAGAAACTCGCCCGCAACATGGGGGTGCTGGGGCTGCCGGTGACGGTCATCCTAAACGCCGAAGGCCGGGAGGTCGCCCGCCTGACAGGCGACGCCGAATGGAACAGCGACAGCGCCCGCGCCATCATCGCCGCGCTCGTGGCCGAGGGCAGCTGAAAAACTTCAATGCCTCCGGCGGGAGATATTTGAAGCAAGAAAATGAAGCGTAACCCGTTCATTTTCTTGCTCTAAATACTCAATCATCCGACCGGCCGAGCGCGGCGCAGTCGTCGTGGCGCGGGCAGGTCACGACATGGTCGTTCACCATCCCCACCGCCTGCATGAAGGCGTAAACGATCGTCGGCCCGACAAAGCGGAACCCCTGCTTCTTCAGATCCTTCGAGATCGCCTCCGACACCGGCGTCTTCGCGGGCACCTCGGCCAGCGAGCCCCAGCGGTTCTGCGCCGGTCGGCCCCCGACGTAGTTCCAGAGGTAGGCCGAAAACCCCTCCCGCGCCTCGATCTCCAGCCATCCGCGCGCATTGCCGATGGCGGCCTCGATCTTGCCCCGGTGCCGCACGATCCCCGGATCGGCCAGGCAGCGCGCCACCTCCGCCTCGCCCCATTGCGCGATCCGCGCAGGCTCGAACCCCTCGAAGGCGGCGCGGAAATTCTCCCGTTTCTTCAGGATGGTGATCCAGCTCAACCCGGCCTGGAACCCGTCGAGCATGAGCTTCTCGTAAAGCGCCCGCCCGTCCCACTCCGGCACGCCCCACTCGGTGTCGTGATACGTCAGATAGATCTCGTCGGTCCCGACCCAGCCACATCTCTCGCCCATCACGATCCCTTTTCGGAAAATTAGAACAAAATGAGAATATTCAGCATTTCTTAAGAGAACAAGCGGCATTCTCCCGTCAACCGGCAGAGCGCAGCAAGGAGCACGGCAAGGCATGGCCCCAGGAAAGCAGCGGAAGCGACAGTTCGAGGCCAGTGATTCCTCTCCCCTCGGCTCCGCGGTGCTCCAGCGCGACGAGGATATCATCGAAATGGTGCGCGGCGCGCTCGACCGGCGCGATGTGCTGCTCGCCTTCCAGCCCATCGTGCGCGCCACCGATCATCGCAAGGCCGCCTTCTACGAGGGGCTGATCCGGGTGCTGGACGACACCGGGCGGGTGATTCCCGCGCGGGAGTTCATCTCGGCCTGCGAAACCCACGAGATCGGCCGCATCATCGACTGCCTCGCGCTCGAAATGGGGCTGACCGCGCTGCACCAGGCCCCCTCCCTGCGCCTCGCCATCAACATGTCGGCCCGCTCCATCGGCTACCCGCGCTGGATGCAGACCCTCGAGCGCGGCCTTGCCATGGAGCCGACCCTCGCCGAGCGCCTCATCATCGAGATCACCGAAGCCTCCGCCATGGTGATGCCCGACATCACCTCCGTCTTCATGCTCGACCTGCAAACTCGCGGCGTCGCCTTCGCGCTCGATGATTTCGGGGCGGGCTACACCGCCTTCCGCTACTTCAAGGATTTCTTCTTCGACATCCTCAAGATCGACGGCCAGTTCGTGCGCGGCGTCAGCCGCGACCCCGACAACCGGATGCTGGTGGAGGCCATGGTTGCCATCGCCCGCCACTTCGACATGTTCACCGTGGCCGAGTTCGTCGAAAACGCCGAGGATGCCGCCGTGCTCTCCGAGATCGGCGTCGATTGCCTGCAGGGCTACCACTTCGGCGCCCCCACCACCTCGCCCGGCTGGCGCGAGTTCCCCCAAGGCATGCGCCGCGCCGGCTGAACCCTCCCTCCGCCACGCCCCGTAGGGTGGGTGCCAACCCACCCTCACCCTATGCCGCGCCCCCGACTCACCACCACCCCCACGCCCGCGGCGCCACCGCTCACCGCTCCGCCGCCCTCGCCGCAGCGCAGCATTTTGCCGCACCGCAGCAATCGCGCCCTTGCGTCACCCCGACCAAAGCTCTACCCATGGCTGTGATCCGGGCGGGGTGGAGTCGGGTCATGCGTCCGCGTCACAAGCACCTCGCCCCTGCCAATGGGAAAAGGATGTCTCATGACCAATGTCGTTATCGCCTCCGCCGCGCGGACCCCTGTGGGCTCCTTCCTCGGTGCCTTCGCCAACACCCCCGCCCATGACCTCGGCGCCGCCGTGCTCAAGGCCGTCGTGGAGCGCGCCGGCATCGACGCCGGCGAGGTGTCCGAAACCATTCTCGGTCAGGTCCTGACCGCCGGCCAGGGCCAGAACCCGGCCCGCCAGGCCCATATCAACGCTGGCCTTCCGCAGGAGTCCGCCGCCTGGAGCATCAACCAGGTCTGCGGTTCGGGCCTGCGCGCCGTGGCGCTCGGCGCCCAGCACATCCAGCTCGGCGATGCCTCCATCGTTGCCGCCGGCGGGCAGGAAAACATGTCGATGTCCCCCCACTGCGCCTCGCTGCGTCAGGGCCAGAAGATGGGCGACATGACTTACATCGACACCATGATCCGCGACGGCCTCTGGGATGCTTTCAACGGCTACCACATGGGCCAGACCGCCGAGAACGTCGCCGAAAAGTGGCAGATCTCCCGCGACCAGCAGGACGAGTTCGCCGTCGCTTCGCAGAACAAGGCCGAGGCCGCGCAGAAGGCCGGCAAGTTCGACGACGAGATCACCGCCTACACCATCAAGACCCGCAAGGGCGACATCGTGGTCGACAAGGACGAGTACATCCGCCACGGCGCCACCATGGAAGCCATGCAGAAGCTCCGCCCCGCCTTCACCAAGGATGGCTCCGTCACCGCCGCCAACGCCTCGGGCCTCAACGACGGTGCCGCCGGCGTGCTGCTGATGAGCGCCGATGACGCCGAGAAGCGCGGCATCACCCCGCTGGCCCGCATCGCCTCCTACGCCACCGCCGGCCTCGACCCGTCGATCATGGGCGTCGGCCCGATCTACGCCTCGCGCAAGGCGCTCGACAAGGCGGGCTGGTCGGTGTCAGACCTCGACCTGGTCGAAGCCAACGAGGCCTTCGCCGCCCAGGCCTGCGCCGTGAACAAGGACATGGGCTGGGATCCCTCGATCGTGAACGTGAACGGCGGCGCCATCGCCATCGGTCACCCCATCGGCGCCTCCGGCTGCCGCGTGCTCAACACCCTGCTCTTCGAAATGCAGCGCCGCGACGCCAAGAAGGGCCTCGCCACCCTCTGCATCGGCGGCGGCATGGGCGTTGCCATGTGCCTCGAGCGGCCTTGATACGCCGCAGCGCAGAATGGTCGCGCAATATAGTTGCGCGACCGATCCCCCTCACGTAACAATGCCTCCAACACGGAGGAGGAGACTGATATGACCCGCGTTGCACTCGTCACCGGCGGAAGCCGGGGTATTGGCGAAGCCATCTCGAAGGCCCTCAAGGCCGAAGGCTACCAGGTGGCTGCCACCTATGCCGGCAATGATGAGAAGGCCGCCGCCTTCACGGAGGCCACCGGCATCAAGACCTACAAATGGGACGTGGCCGATTATGCCGCCTCCAAGGCCGGGATCGACCAGGTCGTCGCCGACCTCGGCCCGATTGATACCGTGGTCGCCAATGCCGGCATCACCCGCGATGCCATGTTCCACCGGATGACCCCGGAGCAGTGGAACGAGGTCATCGGCACCAACCTGACCGGCGTGTTCAACACCGTGCACCCCTGCTGGCCCGGCATGCGCGAGCGCAAGTTCGGGCGGGTCATCGTGATCTCGTCGATCAACGGCCAGAAGGGCCAGGCCGGCCAGGCCAACTATGCCGCCACCAAGGCCGGCGATCTGGGCATCGTGAAGTCGCTGGCCCAGGAAGGCGCGCGCGCCGGGATCACCGCCAACGCCATCTGCCCGGGCTATATCGGCACCGAGATGGTCATGGCCATCGACGAGTCGGTGCGCGAGAAGATCATCGCAGGCATCCCCGCAGGCCGTCTCGGCACGCCCGAGGAAATCGCCCGCTGCGTCACCTTCCTCGCCTCCGAAGACTCCGGATTCATCAACGGCTCCACGATTTCGGCCAACGGGGCGCAGTTCTTCGTCTGAACGCGCCACAGGCAGCAAAAAACAAGGGTCGGCCCCCGTGGCCGGCCCTTCTTCGTGCGGGCCCTTCGCAACGGGCCAGGCGTTCCAGATTTTGCAAAGTTTCCCGGGGGCCCAACCGCGCCGGCATCGGCGCAGGGCCTCTCACGGTGTGACGGAGCCGACCGAGTGGCTGGCCGCCTCCGCCTGCCTCAGCATCTCCGGCGCGATGCAGGCGGCATGTCTGCGCCTGCCGCGCCGTGGAAAATCAGCTGTCGAGCCGCGTAATCTCTTCCTTCAGCCGAAGCTTCTGTTTCTTCATCTCCGCGATGGAAAGATCGTTCACCCCGGGGCTTCGTTGCGCCTCTTCCACCTCGGCCGAGAGTACCTGGTGTTTGCGACGGAGCTCCTGAAGATGGGCGGTCACGGACATGAGTATCTCCTCTTATGTGATGGTTCGGTCTGACCAGTGCACCACACAATGTGAGTCGTGTCACGGGTGACGCCCAAATCAGATGGGGATAATCGTCAACCCCAAACCTTACCAAAGGGTTAAAACTTCACAGGGCTGTCATGTTTGCCCTCACCCCATCCGTGTCAGCGCAGCGCCGTCGCGCAGGATCGCCGCCACCTCGGGGGTGTAGTCCTCGGCATCGCTCCTGTGCACCGGCCCCTCGTGCAGCACCATCGGTGCAAGCAGCCGCGCCTCGGCCCGCCCGCCCTTTCTGGCCTGCACGATCACGCGCCCGGCGGCGCGCCCCTCGCGGCCTGTCAGCGGCAGCACCGTCGCGCCGCCAAATCCGCCCCGCGCCACCATCGCCGCCAGCAGGTCGGGCAGGCGCTCGGCCCTGTGAATCACCGTGAGCCAGCCGCCCGGCGACAGGCGGCGGGCCGCCACATCGACCCAGATGCCAATCGGCGTCTCTTCGCCCATCGCCGCCTCCCGCGCCGCATGGGGCGAGGCCTTGCCGCGGCTCCGGTCAAAATAGGGCGGGTTGAACAGCAGATGGGTGAATCGGCGCGCCTTTACCGCCTCGGGCAGCTCGGCCAGGTCGGCCTCCACTACCTCCAGCGGCGCGGCGCCCCCGCGGGCATTTTCCGCCCCGTTGCGCCGGGCCAGGGCGGCATAGCTCGCGTCGCGCTCCACCGCCGTCACCCGCACCCCCGGCACCCGCGCCGCAAGGCACAGGCTCGCCACCCCGGCCCCCGCGCCCAGCTCCAGCGCCGTCTCGCCCGCGCGCGCAGGCACCGCCGAGGCCAGAAACACCGCGTCCAGCCCGGCCCGATAGCCCGTCACCGGCTGCCAGGCCTGCACCCGCCCGCTCAGGAAGGCGTCGCATCGTGCCTCAGTCAACGACGCCCTCAACCTCATTGTCGCGCAGGATCTCCGCGGCCTCTGCGTGGTCGGCATCCGCCACCATCAGGCGGCGCGGCAAAATGCCTATGCTCCCCTCGAGAACGCTCATGTGGACGTCCATTTCGAAGCAAGTTATATCCTCGCCGGCCAGTAGGGCCTTTGCGAAGACGAGTTGTGTCGGGTCGGTGGTGCGCAGAACGGCCTTCATGTGCAAAGACTTAAGGGCAGCAAGCGAAGCTGTCGAGCGGGGTGACGGAGGCGTGACAGTGCTGAAGACAGTGGAGACCGGCGCGCAGAGCAAGCCGCACGAGCGGCTGGCGGCGGCGCTGGCGGGCGAGATGGCGGATGTGAACGCCCTGATCGCAGAGCGCATGGCCTCCGAGCACGCCCCCCGCATCCCCGAAGTTTCGGCCCACCTGATCGACGCCGGCGGCAAGCGGCTGCGCCCCATGCTGGTGCTCGCGGCGGCCCGCCTCTGCAACTACGCCGGCCCCTTCCACATCCACCTCGCCGCCACCGTCGAGTTCATCCACACCGCCACGCTTTTGCATGACGACGTGGTCGACGAAAGCGGCCAGCGCCGTGGCCGCCCCACCGCCAACCTGTTGTGGGACAACAAATCTTCGGTGCTGGTGGGCGACTATCTCTTCGCCCGCGCCTTCCAGCTCATGGTCGAACCGGGCAACCTGCGGGTGCTCTCCATCCTCTCCAACGCCGCCGCCACCATCGCCGAGGGCGAGGTGCTGCAACTGAGCGCGGCGCAGGATCTGCGCACCGACGAGAGTGTCTATCTCAAGGTCATTCGCGGCAAGACCGCGGCGCTGTTCTCGGCCGCCACCGAGGCCGGCGGGGTGATCTCCGGCGCCTCCGACGAGGCCACCCGCGCGCTGTTCGACTACGGCGACGCCCTCGGCATCGCCTTCCAGATCGTCGATGACTACCTCGATTACGCGGGCGACGCGGGCGCCACCGGCAAGAACGTCGGCGACGATTTCCGCGAGCGCAAGCTGACCCTGCCCGTCATCAAGGCCGTCGCCCTCGCCGACGACGAAGAGCGCGCCTTCTGGAAGCGCTGCATCGAGCGCGGCAAGCAGGAAGAGGGCGATCTCGAAACCGCGCTCGGCCTTCTCGCCCGGCACGGCACGCTGGAGCAGACCCGCGAAGAGGCCACGTCCTGGGCCGATCGCGCCAAGGCCGCCCTCGCCCCCCTGCCCGACAGCGACATGCGCAGCATGCTCACCGATCTGGCCGACTACGTGGTCGCCCGCATCCGCTGAACCAACCGCGCGGCGGGCCCTAGCCCTCGGCCACCCACCATTCCGGCCGCTCGTCGCGCAGCACACCGGCCGCCCGGTCGCGCGCCTCGTTGTCCTCGAAAATCGCAAAGCAGCTCGCCCCCGAGCCCGACATCCGCGCCAGCATGATGCCCTCCATGGCCCGCAGCTCGTCGAGCACCTCGCCGATCTCGGGGGCCAGCGAGCAGGCCGGCGCCTCAAGGTCGTTGCGCTGCCATGTCAGCCAGTCCACCAGCTCCCGGCGGCTCGGCGCTTCGGGCGGGTCGGGCATCGGCGCATTGTCGGTCCGCTCCAGCCGCCCGAAGACCGCGGCGGTCGATACCGGCACCCGCGGGTTCACCAGCAGCAGGTTCAGCGCCGGCAGCGCCGGCAGCGCGGTCAGCTCCTCGCCGATCCCGCGCATCCGATAGGCCGCCTCCGGAGCAAGGCACACCGGCACATCCGCCCCCAGCTCCTTTGCCAGCCGGTGCGGCCCCGGCACCGGCACGCCCCAAAGCTCCGACAGCCCGCGCAGCGCCGCCGCCGCATCGGCCGAGCCGCCGCCAAGCCCCGAGGAGATCGGCAGAAATTTTTCGAGCTGGATCGATACGCCGCCCACCGCCACACCTTGCCGCGCCGCCTCGGCCTCCATCAGCTCCGCGGCTTTCAGCACCAGGTTGCTCGGCCCCGGCGGCACGCTGCCGCCGAACGGCCCCGACGCGCCAAGGCTCATGCCCGCCGCGTCCCGCAGCACGATGAGGTCGCCGACCCCGGCAAAGCACACGAGGCTGTCGAGCAGGTGATACCCGTCGTTGCGCCGGCCGGTGATGTGAAGTGCGAGGTTGATCTTGGCCGGGGCGAAGGCCTCAACCTTCGTCATTGGCCACGGCGAGCGGCTCCGCGCCCTCTTGCAACAGCACCGCGTCCAGACCCACCTCCAGCTTGCGCCGGATACGGTCCGCGTCCTTCTCTTCCGGGTCGAAGCTCAGCGCGCGTTTCCACTGGAACTGCGCCTCAAGCTGGCGGCCCACGGCCCAGTAAACGTCGCCAAGGTGGTCGTTCACGATCGGGTCCACCGGCAGCAACTCGGTGGCCCGCTCCATGTGGCTCACCGCCTCCTGGTAGCGACCCAGCCGGTAGAGCACCCAGCCCAGACTGTCGGTGATATGGCCCGAGTCGGGGCGCTCGGCCACCGCGCGCTCGATCATCTCCAGCGCCTCGTCAAGGTTCTCGCCCATCTCCACGTAGGAATAGCCGAGGTAGTTGAGCACCTGCGGCTGGTTCGGCCGCAGCTCCAGCGCCTTGCGAAAATCGGCTTCCGCCAGGTCCCATGTCTTCAGCCGCTCGCGGGTGATGCCGCGGGCGTAATACACGATCCAATGGGTCTCGTTCTCGTCCTCGAACAGCGCAATCGCCTTGTCGTAGGCAGCCTCGCTCTCAGACCATTTCTCCTGCCCGCGCAGGATGTCGCCCAGCGCGATGTGCACGCCCAGAATCTCGGGGCGGGCCTTGGCAAGCTGGCGCAGCACCTCGGTCGCCGCCGCGTCGTTGCCACCCTGGCGCAGCGCCTCGGCGCGGCCCATCTCGGCGGCATGAAACGCCGGATCGTCGCGCGACACCCGGTCATAGGTGCGCGTCGCCAGCTCATACTGCTCCATCTGGTCGAGCAGCTCGGCAGAAAGCAGCAGCGCCTCGGTGTTGTCATCGGGGCGCAGGTATTCGGAGGTGCGCGCATAGAGCAGGGTGTAGCTGTCGGTGGTTTCGCCGTTCAGCGCCCCCGCCACGCTCAGAAACACCTCTGCCAGCCCGTCATCGGCCGAGCGGATCACCGTGAACGGCAGCGTCTCGCCCGCCTCCAGCTGGTCACGGATGCCGGCAAGCTCGGGGTCGAGATCGCGGGTGAAGGCCTTTTCCATCAGCTCGATGGCCGCCTCGTTGCGGTCGAGCTGGCTGAGCACCTGCACATGCGCCACAACCCCGCGCCGGGTCAGCCGCAGCGGCCCGGCTTCCGCGCCCGAAAAGATCGCATCCGCCGCCTCGAAATCACCGGCCACCCCATAGGCCAACGCCTTGTGGTAGAGGCCAAAGGCCTTCAGCCCGGTTTCGTTCGCCGCGCCGTCGAACCCTTCCAGCGCCTTGTCCATGTTGCCCAGCGCCAGCTCGGCCCAGGCCCGCACGAGGCCATCGACCAGCGGGCCAACCGAGTCGCCCGCATCGAGCCCGTCCACGACCTTCTGGTACTCTTTCTTCCGCAGCGCCTCGGCCATCAGCACAAGCTGGGCAATCTGGCTCTGGTCGACCGTGCCCACCATCTTCTGCGCAATCGGCACCGCTGCCTTGAAGTCGGCCAGCCCGACAAAGGCAAGGATCGCGTTTTCCAGCAGCAGAGGATTGTTCTGATCGCGCACCAACGCGCGGGTGTAATAGTCGGCAGCGGCCCGGAAGTCGCTGTTGAAGCTCGCAACCCGCGCCGCAAGATAGGCGCCCGCAAGCCCCCGGTCGGTCTGTTGGGCGGCGGCGGGGAGGGCAACCGCGGCGCCAAGGGCGAGGGCGGCAGCGGAACGAAGCATGGATTTCAGGCGCACGGGGCTCTTTGACCTCTGTTTTGTTCTGATTGCGGCACGGTAGCTGCGCCGGGTTAGCAAAACAATACGCCTGAGAGGCCCCAAACCCGCCCCCACGCGGATTCTCGCGCCATCGTGACGCGGATTGCAGGCCACCCGCCCCGGGCCAGCCCGCGCCCCGCCATCAGATGTCGCAAAAGGCCCCGCGCGGGGCCTACCGCTCACATGTTCGGGTAGTTCGGCCCGTCGCCGCCCTGCGGCACCGTCCAGTTGATGTTCTGCGGCGGATCCTTGATGTCGCAGGTCTTGCAGTGCACGCAGTTCTGGAAGTTGATGACGAACTCTTCCTTGCCGTCCTTCTCCACCACCTCATACACGCCCGCCGGGCAGTAGCGCTGCGCCGGTTCGGCGTATTTCGGCAGGGTGAACTGGATCGGCACGCTCGGGTCTTTCAGCGTCAGGTGGCAGGGCTGGCTTTCCTCGTGGTTGGTCATCGAGAAAGACACGCTGGTCAGCCGGTCAAAGCTCAGCTTGCCATCGGGCTTGGGGTAGTCGATCGGCTCGAAATCGGCGGCAAGGCCGGTCGAATCCGCGTCGGTCTTGCCATGCTTGATCGTGCCGAACAGCGAAAACCCGAACAGGTTGTTGGTCCACATGTCCAGCCCGCCCAGCGCCAGCGACGGCCACAGCCCCCACTTGCTCCACATCGGCTTCACGTTGCGCACCTTCTTGAGGTCCTTGCCAATCGCGCCGCCGCGCACCTCGGCCTCGTAGTCGGAAAGCTCGTCACCCTCGCGCCCGGCCTTGATGGCGGCATGGGCCGCCTCCGCCGCCGCCTTGCCGCTCAGCATGGCGTTATGGTTGCCCTTGATCCTCGGCACGTTGACCATGCCCACCGAGCAGCCCAGCAACGCCACGCCCGGCGCCACCATCTTGGGCATCGACTGAAAGCCACCCTCGGTGATCGCCCGCGCCCCGTAGGCCACCCGCTTGCCGCCTTCCAGCAGCTCGGCCACCACCGGATGGTGCTTGAGCCGCTGAAACTCCTGATAGGGCCGCAGATAGGGGTTCTTGTAGTTCAAATGCACCACGAACCCGACGAAAACCTGATTGTTTTCCGCGTGGTAGATGAAAGAGCCACCCCCCGCGTTGCTCCCCAGCGGCCAGCCCATCGTGTGGGTCACGGTGCCCTCGCGGTGCTTGGCCGGGTCGATCTCCCAGATCTCCTTCATGCCAAGGCCAAACTTCTGCGGCTCCATGCCGGCGCTCAGGTCGTACTTGGCAATCACCTCCTTGGAGAGCGAGCCGCGCACGCCTTCGGAGAGGAACACATACTTGCCGTTCAGCACCATCCCCGGCTCATAGCCCGGCCCGGCGGTGCCATCGGGGTTCTTGCCGAACTCGCCCGCAACCACGCCCTTCACCCGGCCGCCCTCGTAGATCAGCTCGCTGCACGCCATGCCGGGGAAGACCTCGACGCCGAGTTCCTCGGCCTGCTCCGCCAGCCAGCGGCAGACGTTGCCCATGCTCACGATGTAGTTGCCGTGGTTGTGCATCAGCGGCGGCATCGGAAAGTTCGGCACCCGAACCTTGCCCGCTTCGCCCAGAATGTAGAAATTGTCCTTCTTCACCGGCACGTTGACCGGCGCACCCTTGGCCTTCCAGTCCGGGATCAGCGCATCAAGGCCCGCCGGGTCCAGAACCGCGCCCGACAGGATATGCGCCCCCACTTCCGAGCCCTTCTCCAGCACCACAACGTCGAGATCGGCATCGAGCTGCTTGAGCCGGATCGCCGCCGAAAGCCCGGCCGGCCCGGCCCCCACGATCACCACATCGTAGTCCATCGCTTCCCGTTCGATCTCGGCCATCTGGCTTGCCCTCCGCGCAAGATTAGTTCGTTGCGGCCTTGGTTACCGGAGGGAAAGGGCAGAGGCAATCGCAACGCTGCGGCGCAAAACGCGCAAGGGCTGGATGTGCAGGGAGGAAAGGTGGCCTGGCAGGGGCAGCAGGGCTTGAACCCGCGCTGAGGATGCCCACGGGATGCGCGGCAGGGTGAAGGCGCTCAAGGACGCCCATGGAGATGCTGACGCCTTCCGTCTGGTGGATGGGGTTTCCAACTTGTTGGTGAAGGGCGGACCCGATCTGGTGGCGCTTCAGAAAGCCGTGAAGGCCCGCAGGCCCGCGCTGGTGGTGATCGACACTATCGCCATGGCCTTCCCCGGCTTGGAAGAGAACGACGCGAAGAGCATGGGCCTTGTTGTGGCCGCGGCCCGGTCCCTGACCAAATGGGGCGCTGCCGTGCTGTTGATCCACCACGACACGAAAGAGGGCAGCGGCATTGCTAGGGGGCACTCCATCCTGAACGGGGCGCTGGACATGTCCTTGCATCTGAAGCGCGACGGCGGGCAGGTCACCGGCAATCTCACCAAGAACCGCAATGGCTCGACGGACCAAGGCTTCGCCTTCATCGTGAAAACCGTCACGCTTGGCGAGGATGAAGACGGCGACCCGATCACCACGGCGATTTGCGAAGAGTCCGACGGGCCGGAACGGGCAGCCCCGAAGCTGACCCCCAGCGTGGAGGCGGCCCTCGCGATCTTCAATGCTCTGCCCCAGCCCGTGACGGATGAGGACTGGCGGCAAGCCGTGATCGACTCCCGCACCGTGTCCGCGTCCGAAGACCCGGATAGCCGCCGGAAGGCTTACAAGCGGGCGGTGGAAGACCTGACCCGCAAAGGCATTGTGGTATTTGCCGACGGCAAATTCGTCCTTGCGACTGGCGACTGTGAGGACTTCACCGACGACATGGTGGAGGGGGCGCAATGACCAAGGCGGCGCATAACTCCACGCCGGCCATTGCTTCCGGGCCGTTCCAAGGCGGTCATATCGCCAAGGCGGAATCTGTGCAGCCTCACCAGTGGCAGCAGCAGACTAGCCCGGGCACCGGACAAAGCGGACGGACACGGACAAGGGCCGGACATGTCCGCACCTGTCCGGCGGGCATTAGGTGGGCGGGACACCGGACGGACACGGACAGGGGTCTTAAGACCTGTCCGTCTGTCCGGTCCGCACATGCCCCGGACATGCAGGCTTCAGGGGAAGAGGGAAGGAAGGGGAACCACGGCGGCACGTTGACCGAGCGCGGGTCCTTCCCGGGGCGGCGGGGTGCGGGGTGCGCGGAGCCCCGAGTCGTCACTCTTTGGAGAACAATTTAGATCAGGAACCCGATTTACTCTAACCAGTAGTTGGAGTAGTTTGAGCAGTGAAGCAGATTCGGAAGGGATACATCATGCGATTCAAGACCATCGAAATCGACTTCGAGATTCACAAGATGATCGAAGCAGTGCGGAAGGGCTTTCACGAACCGGAGTATGTCGCCTTGCGGCGTCTGCTGGCATTGCCGGAACCTTCTTCGGACGAGGCTGAAGACGACGATATTAACCGTGAGGGCATTCCGTTCACCGAAGACGGAGTCGAGATACTCCACGGCTCATATGCTCGGATGCGCTACCTACGCGGGACGCAGCAATACGAAGGCCAATTCTTGGACGGAAAACTGGTCGTGGAAGGCGTCGCATATCCGACCCTTTCCGCTGCTGCTAGCGATCTGGCGCGCACCAAGGAAGGCAAAAAAACCAGCCTAAATGGCTGGCTCTACTGGGAAGTCAAAGTCCCCGGAACGTCGCGCTGGATAAAGCTCAGCGACCTTCGCGATCAGGTGAACGCAAAATTGAAACAAGCCAGTAAATGGGTCTGACCGTTGCAGCACATCCCGCAATCCGAACTCGCCGAGATTGACGCACTCGTGGGCGGCCCGGACCCCGTGCCGGTTCCCGGCGATCTGGTGAATGCCGCCGGGCTGGCCGATTGGCTGGGGCTGACGCCCAACCGCGTTTCGGCCCTCGCCCGTGAAGGCGTGATCCCGCGGAGCGCCGACAAGCTCTTCGCCCTGAAGGCCGCCGTGCGGGCCTATGCCGACCATGCCCGGGCCGGAGCGCAGGGCCGCCGCGTCGACTCCGAACTGGCCGCCGAGAAGCTGAGGGCGGCCAAGGCGACCGCCGAGAAGCTGGAACTTCAGAACGCCAAGGTCCGAGGCGAGATCATTGCCGCCGCCGACGTGGAACGAGAATGGGCGGACGTGCTGCGGGGACTGAGAGCTGCCTTTCTCGCGCTGCCGTCCCGGGCTGCGGCCAAGCTGGGCCACCTGACGCCCCATGACCTCGCCGCGCTGGACGCCGAAGTCCGCGACGTGCTGTTGGAGATTGCCGCCGATGACTGACACCCTCACCCGCACCCGCCGCCGCGCTCTGGCCGCCCTGAGGCCGCCCCCGCGCCTGTCCCTGCCGGATTGGATCGAGTCGACCATGCGGCTGCCCGAGGGCGTCTCTGCTACGCCGGGCCGCGTCACCCTCTGGCCGTATCAGCGCGGCATTGCCGAGGCTATCAGCAACCCGCTTATGGAGCGTGTGACGGTGGTGAAGCCCGTCCGCGTAGGACTGACCACGCTTCTGTCTGGCACGGTGGCCGCCTACATCGCCAACGAGCCTTCCCCGATCATGGTCTTGCAGCCGACCGAGGCCGATGCCCGCGATTATGTGGTGAGCGATCTGGAACCGATTTTCGGTGCCACGCCCGAACTGAAGAGCCTGCTTTCTGCCGAGGCCGACGAGTCCGGTCGCAACACCCTCCTGAGCCGCCGCTTTCCCGGCGGTAGCCTGAAGGTGGTGGCCGCCAAGAGCCCGCGTAACCTGCGCCGCCACAACGTCCGCGTCCTGTTGATCGACGAAGCCGATGCGATGGAGCCGGGGGCCGAGGGCAGCCCGATCACGCTGGCCGAGCGCCGCACCCTGTCCTTCCCCAATCGCAAGATCGTGCTGGGCAGCACGCCGACGATGGAGGCCACCAGCAACGTGCTGCGCAGCTACGCCGCCAGCGACCGGCGCGTTTTTGAAGTGCCGTGCCCCCTTTGCGGCGCGTTCCACGAAATCGGCTGGGCGGACATTCAGTGGCCTGACGGCGAGCCGCACCGTGCGGCCTACGTCTGTCCGCATTGTGGGGCCGTGACCGAAGAGCGGCACAAGCCCGCCATGGTGGCCGCGGGGCGCTGGCGTGTGACCCGGCCCGAGGTTCAGGGCCATGCAGGTTTCCGGCTCAATGCGCTTGTCTCCACGCTGGCGAATGCGTCGTGGGGCAAAATCGCTCAGGAGTTCTTGGAGTCGAAAGACCATCCCGACAAGTTGCAGGTCTGGACGAACACCCTCTTAGGGCAAGGCTGGCGCGAGGCCGCGGAAGAGATCGACGAAACCGCCCTTGCGGCCCGTGCCGAGCCCTTCGCGCTGCCCGATGCGATCCCGCCCGACGTGCTGTTCATCACCGCCGGGGTGGACGTCCAGCGGGACCGTCTGGAAATGCTCTTCCTTGGCTGGGGGCGGGATGAAATCTTTGTGCTGGGGCAATCGGTCATCTACGGCGACCCGATGGGCGATGACGTCTGGGCGGAACTCGACGATGCCCTGCGGACGATCTGGAAGCACCCTAAGGGCGGCTTCCTGCGCGTGGATGCCGTGGGCGTGGACGCGGGCGACGGGGTGACGATGGACCGAGTCCTGGGCTTCTGTCGCCCGCGCATGTCGCGCCGGGTTTACGCCGTCAAAGGGGCCGCCGGGGACCGCCCCACCATCCGCGCCAGCGACACCAAGGGGGCACGGCTCTTCATCGTAGGCGTGGACTCCGTGAAGGGGCAGCTTATCAACCGCCTCGCCCGTGGCCGGTCCGTCCGCTTCAGCGACACGCTGGAAGGGCGCTTCTATGAAGAGCTTGCGAGCGAAAGGCTTGTGGTGCGCTACCGCCGGGGTGCCCCGATCCGGCAATGGGAACGCACCCCGGGCCGCCGGGCGGAGTCCCTCGACTGCATGGTTTACGGCATGGCCGTGCGGGCTCTGGTGAATGCAGACGTGGACCGGCGCGAAGTTGAGGTTGAGGCCAAGACAACGCCGAAGAAGCCCGCTACGGTAGTGAAGAGTAAGTGGCTGGAAAGGTGAACGCATGACGATTGGGTATTTGGATGAATCTCGCATCGAGAATATTCCGCCAAAGAACCGCGCAGCGCATGAGTTTTGTTTCCGACTCCATGACTTGATGGCCCATTTAGTTGTTGAAATGTCTATGGGAGGCCTTTCGGGTGTCTCTTTTCAATTTCAAACTCAAGAAGAGATTGACGCTTTTGAAAGCGGAATGCACCCGTTGGATTTTCTCGCCTCAACTGGAAAAGGCGATCTCGAAAGGCGAGCTGTCATAAATCACGCTTCCCTTGCAATGTTTTCGGATATGCTGCACTTTATTTATGACGGCCTCACAGCATTGGAGAAAAGGAAATTCTCCGTCGCATTCAATTTGCTCAGGAAACCCTTCAAAGAAGGACTGCCCCTAGCAGCTTGGATGTGCGCGGATGAAGAGGGCTTCTTTTCGAGACTCAAAGTGGACCCAAGCGGCTCCTTTGATCCGAGAAAGTTGGATCAACAGAAGCGTCGCGACCTCTATCGCGCTGCCGCCTGTCAGTCGGGCTGCAAGGACTTTATAGATGCGGATTATTTGGATGGCGTGGTCTCAGACAGAAGCAACTCATTTGGACTTGCACCGCTCTTTGACAAATCTACTCACTACGTCACTGGCAACCGGGCAATTGAGACTGAAGCATACAATATAAATATGATCTTCAAGAACCGAACGGACAACGATGTCTATGAAGGCTGCTACAAGGACATAGCATATATCCTTTTCTTCATGCACATGATCCAGATTAACATCTATTCTAGAATGTCTAGCGCCAAGAAGAAGTATATTAACTGGCTGATTTTCTCGACTCTATCTGTTTTCGAATCTCTTTTCGTGACCGGGAGTTCGAATATGCTAAGATTCATGAACAAGGAGTTTGGCGAGTTCTTCCAGTGCCCAATGTGTGAGGCGGATTTTCGGATACACAAGAAGCAAGCTCCTCGATTCTTTATTATGGAACTTGTGGAGTGCAAGGAATGTGGAATGACCCACCAATTTCCCTTCAACTGGCTTCTATCGAAAGTTGATCTCGACCTTGGCCGCGCTTAGACCGGCAGCGGCCCCCGCCCGTCGCGAAGGTCCAGCACCTTGATAAGCATTTGGGTGAAGCCGTTGTCGTAGGCTTCGCCAATCTCCATCGCTTCGGAAATCTGCCGATCCGACCAACTCAGGCTGACGAACTCGCCCGTCCGCTGCATCCACTCATTCACGATCTGCCGGGCCGCCTTGGCGCGGGTCGGGTGAATCTCGCCCGTGATGTAGGGCGCGAAGCACGAATGAGCGTTGCGGGTCTTCCGGTCCATACAGCTTTGCCTTTCCGGGGGAAGGGTGCGCCGGGCGAAGCATAGGAGAACCTCACCCGGCGCGTTGGCGTCGATGGGGAAATCCCTTACCCCGGCGACCGTATATCCGATTCCAGAAAGCGGAAGCAAGTATCTTGTTGCTATGCCTATCCATAGTAAAACTATTTTTGACCATGTTTTAAAGGCGTTGACTCCGATTGCTGTAAGCTGATATTGAGGGATTCGCCAACAAGGAGTCCCCTTATGACCAGCACCCAAGACCGTGATCCCGAAATTGGCGGGGCGTTCTACGTTCCCGCGGAAGCGCCCGACCAGTTGGGCGTTACGACCGAGCAAGCCGCCCGCGCTCTCGCGCACCCCGGCTTCGATGCGAAGCAGGCGACCGCGTTCTTCCGCAACCGCGTGACCGCCGGGCACTTGATCCCCTATGGCCGGATGACTTCGGACAAGCGCCGCCCCTACCTCTTTCGCACCGATCAGGTGTTGGTGGCTGCCGTTCAGCACCGTCTTGCCGAATGCGGGCTTACGGGCGACCCGATGCACGCTGCCTTCCTCGCGCTGAATGCGTGGGACGCAGATGACAAGGCCAAGCTGCCCAACCCCACCCATGCGCCGCAGCGGCCCGCCGGGCACGTCATGCGCCTTTACCTGACTGGCGTGCGCAACTTCGGTTTTGAACTCATCACCCTTCGCAACACCGCCGGTCGCGGGGATGTGGCCTTTTCGGCCCGGGTCCGCCGCTTCGACCCGGAAACCGGCAACGCCGATGGCACGTCTTTCCGGCTGCCCGGGCCGTCTTGGGAACGTCGCTCGATCTGGGCGACTGACCTTGACCCGATCCTTGCCTACATCACCCGCGAAAAGCCCGTGGTGAACTGATATGGCGTTCCCCTTCGTCCCCAAGCTCTTCAGCCGTTCGGCCAAGCCCCACACAGTCCGTCGCTTCGATGGCGCGGCTGGCGGGCGTCGGGGCTTTGGGATGGGGACGTTTGGGCGGGTCAATTCGGAAGTGGCCGCGAGTGGCGGGACTCTTCGGTCCCGCGCCCGCTACCTCGCGGCCAACAACCCTTGGCTGGCGCAAGCTGTCGCGAATTGGGCTGGGGCTCTGGTGGGGGCCGGTATCGTGCCGACCCCGAAACACCCGGACGCCACCACGCGGGCCGATCTGACCGCCAGCTTCCAAAGATGGGCCGATGACGCGGACGCCGATGGCCGGACGGATTTCTGGGGCCTTCAGGCGGACGTCGCCCGTGGGCTGGTGATCGACGGCGAGGCATTCCTCCACGTCCTGCCCGGTGAAGACGGCCCCCGGCTTCGGCTTCTGCCGCCTGAACTCATTGACGAGTCTATGACCCGCGAACTTGGCGACGGGGCCGTGATCGTGCAGGGCGTGGAGTTCGACGCTGAGGGCCGCCGGGTTGCCTACCATGTGCTGCCCTATCGCCCCCACGATCAATTCGCGAACTACGCCCCGCCGGTCCGCGTGCCTGCCGATGAAATCATCCACGTCATGAAGCCGTTGGCCGCCGGGCAGGTTCGCGGCGTCTCATGGCTCGCGCCTGTGATCCTCAGCGCGTCCGACTTCGATCAACTCTGCGATGCATTGTTGATGGGCGCGAAGGTGGCGGCGATGCACGCGGCCTTCCTTATCGACCTCAACGGCACCGGGGGCGAGCCCTACGACGGCACCGGGGAGGGCGGAATCCTCGAAACCGGCTTGGAGCCGGGCACCATGAAGCGCCTGCCCACGGGTTACGACGTCAAGTTCAACAGCCCCCAGACCATTGCCGAGATCGGGGCCTTTCTGCGCCTGAACTTGCAGCAACTCGCCGCCGGGCTGGGGCTGCCGGAACATCTGCTTTCGGGCGATCTGAGCAATGCGAACTATTCGAGCTTGCGGGCCGGGCTTTTGCCGTTTCGCCAGCGGGTGGAGCAAATTCAATATGGCACCCTTGTGCCCCAATTCCTGAAACCCGTCTGGGAACAGGTCATCACCCACGCCGTCTTGTCCGGCGATCTGGCGGCCCCGGACTTCGAGTCCTCGCCTCGCGTCTATTCGGCGGAATGGCTGCCGCCGAATCCGATGCAAGTGGACCCCCTGAAAGACACTCAGGCGACCGTGGCCGAACTGGACGCCGGACTAACCTCGCGGCGTAAAGCCGTGGCCGAACGCGGCTGGGCGCTGGAAGACCTGGACTCCGAAATCGCCGCCGATCCGCGCCAGAACGCGGGGGCAGCCGATGCCTGAATACTCCTATGAGGCGCACTGTCGGAAGCTAGCCCGGAAGCTGGGGGCTTCGGACGTGGTGAGCGGCCCGCGCCTGACCATCAATCCCGACAAGGCCACCGTGATCGTGCTGCCGCGTGAGGGCCGAAAGATCACGCCCCGAGACAAGGAATACACCGAATGGAAACGCAAGAATTGCTGACCCGCCGGGCGGCGATCACGCCCGAGACCTTCGACGCCGACGCGGGCACCGTGGAGGCCGTCGCCTCGACTTTCGCCCCGGTCCGCCGGGCAGGCTTCATGGAGCGGCTGGACCCTGCGGCGATCAACCCCGCCGATCTGGTGGGGCTGCCCGTGCTGGACGGGCACCGCAGCGGGCGGGCGCTGGACGTGGTAGGCAGCATCACCGCGGCCCGCATGGAAGCCGGTGCCCTTGTGGTAACGATCCGGCGCACCAGCGCGACCGACGCGGACCCGCTCTGGCAGCGGGTCGCGGACAAGACCATTCGCGGCGTGTCGATTGGCTACGCCGTGCGCAAGTGGCGTGAGACCACCGAAGGCGGGATGCGGGTCCGCACCGCCGTCGAATGGGCGATCAAGGAAGTCTCCGTTGTCGCCTCCCCCGCGGACCCTCAGGCAACATTTAGGAGCGAAGACATGCCGCAAGACGAAATCGAAACGGTGGAAACCACCGAAGAAACCACCACCGAAACCCGGGCGGCCATTCGGCAGATTTGCCGCAGCGCGGGCATGTCGGCGGAACAGGCCGATGACATGATCGACCGCGACCTCAGCATCACCGAGGCCCGGGCGGAAGCCTTTGAGGCCATGCAGCGCCGCACCCCGGCCCGCATTCGCACCGCGGCCCCGGCGAACGATGACCCCGCCGTCACCCTGACCCGCCGCGCCGATGCCCTCTTCGCCCGTGTCTCGGGCGAGGCCCCGACCGACGAAGCCCGGCCCTATGCTGCCGAGACGCTGCGCGATATGGCGCGGGCTTGCGTGGAGGCGGCGGGCGTCAGCACCCGCGCGATGGATGCCGACACGCTCTTCCGGGCTGCCATGCACACCACCAGCGACTTCCCGCAGTTGCTCACCAGCACCGGCAACAGGACGCTGACGGCGGCCTATCAGGCGGCGCAGAGTCCGGTTAAATCGGCTCTGGCCCGTCGCACCACCATGACCGACTTCCGCCCCGGCACCCGCCTGAAGCTGTCGGACATCGGCACCTTGGAGAAGGTGAGCGAGTCCGGCGAGATCAAGCACACCAGCCGGGGCGAGGCGTCCGAGTCCTATGCGCTCGACACCTACGCCACGCAGTTCGCTATCAGCCGCAAGGCGCTCATCAATGACGATCTGGGCGCGTTCCGCGATTGGGGCAGCACCGCCGGGCGCATGGCCGCTGAGACCGAGGCCAACCTGCTTTTGGCCCTCCTGCTTTCCAACCCGACGATGGGCGAAGACAACAAGGCGCTCTTCCACGCCGATCACGGCAACCTCTCCGACAACCCGGGCGCTCTGGGTGACGCCGGGGTGGGCGTGACGGGCCTTTCGGAAGCCCGGCAGGCCCTTCGCGGCATGAAGGCTCTGGACGGCAAGACGCCGATCAACGTCACGCCGAAGTTCCTTCTGGTGGGGCCGGAACAAGAGACCGAGGCCGAACAGCTTCTTTCCGAACTGGCCGCCGCCACGGTGGATGACGTGAACCCCTTCGCCAAGCGCCTGTCGCTTCTGGTGGAGCCCCGGATCACCGGCAGCGAATGGTATGTCTTCGCCGACCCGGCGCAGCTTCCCGTTCTGGAATATGCCTACCTGTCCAGCGCCCAAGGCCCGCAGATGGCGAGCCGTGAAGGCTGGGATGTGCTGGGCATGGAATTCCGCGTGGTGCTGGACTTCGGCTGCGGGGCCGTCGACTGGCGCGGCGCGTTCAAGAACGCGGGCGCGTAATGGCGACCGTCGCTGAACTCACGAAAATGCGGGCGGACCTTCTGGCCGCCCGCGCTGGCGGCGTCCGGCGCTACCGGGACCAAAACGGCGAAGAGATCGAATATCGGTCCGATGCCGAAATGGCCCGGGCTCTGGCCGCTCTGGACGCCGAGATTCAGGCGGCCACCGCCCGGCCCGCCAACACGATCCACTTCAAAATGAGCAAAGGACTCTGAGATGAAGAACTATGTGCAGAAGGGTGAGAACATCACCGTGACCGCCGCCGCCGCTGCCACCAGCGGGCAAGGCGTGCTTGTCGGCAACCTCTTCGGCATTGCCGCGGGCGATGCCGAGATCGGCGACGATCTGGACCTTGTGACCGTGGGCGTCTTCAGCATGGCGAAGGTTTCGACCGACGTGCTGGCCGTGGGCGATCCGGTCTATTGGGATGACACCGCCAAGCTGGCGACCGCGGACGATGACTCCGGCGCGAATGCCGAGATCGGCCTTGCCGTGACCGCCGCCGCCAACCCGTCCGGCACCGTCAACGTGCGCCTGAACGGGTGAGACATGCCCCGGGGTCCTTCCACCTTCCGGCAAGCTGACGTGGAACGGGCGGTCAAGGCCGCCCGCGCCGCCGGGCTGGATGTCGGAACCGTGGAAGTGACTCGCGAGGGGACCATTCGGGTTATGGTGGGGGCTTCTACCGGCGAGTCGGCTCAAGCCGAAACGCCCTTCGACACATGGAAGGCCAAGCGCGATGCGGGTCCGTCTTAAAGGTATCAACAGGGTTTCCAAACGGCTCGCCGATGGCAGCCGGGTCACCTACTACTACGCATGGAAGGGCGGCCCCCGGCTGCCCGGCAAGCCCGGCGATCCCGAGTTTGTGGACGCCTACAACGCGGCGATTGCCGAGAAGGCGAAGACGCCCAAGGGCACGCTGCAATCTGTTCTGAACGCCTATCAGGACTCTCCAAAGTTCACCGATCTGGCCGAGCGCACCCGCAAGGATTACGCGAAGCACGTCCGCAAAATCGAAACCGAATTCGGCGACTTCCCCTTGGCCGCCCTGTCCGACCGCCGCACCCGCGGCGAGTTCCTGGCATGGCGTGACCGCATGGCGGCCAACTCGCGTCGGCAGGCCGATTACGTCTTCGCCACCTTCGCGGCGATCCTCGCGTGGGCCGCCGACCGGGGCATGATCGTAACCAACCCCTGCGCCCGTCCCGGCAAGCTCTATCGGTCCAAACGGTCCGATACGATCTGGACCGAGGCGGATGAAACCTCCCTCTTAAAAATCGCCCCTGCCCGCATTCGCCTCGCCTACCTTCTGGCAGTCTGGACCGGGCAGCGCCAAGGCGACCTTCTGCGGCTGACGTGGAAAGCCTACGACGGCACCCATATCCGCCTCACTCAGCGCAAGACGGGCCGCCGGGTGGTGATCCCTGTGAGTGGCACCCTGAAGGCCGCTCTGGACGAAGCCGCGAAGACCAAGAGCGCGGTCACGATCCTCACCACCACCAAGGGCACCACTTGGACAAGTCACGGCTTCAGCGCCAGTTGGCGCAAGACGCTGGCGAAGGCGAAGGTGACCGGGCTCACGTTCCACGATCTGCGGGGCACCGCCGTCACACGGCTTGCCCTCGCCGGGTGCAGCGAACCCGAGATTGCGACCTTCACCGGGCATAGCCTTCGGGACGTGGCCGCGATCCTCGACGCCCACTATATGAGCCGTGATGCCCGCATGGCAGAATCAGCACTCAGCAAGCGGGAGGCGCACGAAGCCGGAACAAAAATTCCCAACTGAACGCCCAACCGCTCCACAGGAGTCCGCCTCAGAAGTCCATTTGGTCCATGAAAAGAAGTGGCAGGGGCAGCAGGGCTTGAACCCGCGACCTACGGTTTTGGAGACCGTCGCTCTACCAACTGAGCTATACCCCTAAGGCCGGGCCGATGGATAAGAGAGAGGGTTCGGCTTGGCAAGAGCGAAATGGTCTCTCCGGCCCCACCTCTCCGCTATATCCACCTCAGCCTGCGCAGGACCCAGAGCTGCAAGGCCCCCACCACCGCCAGCGCCCCGGTAAACACCCAGAACGCCCACGGGCTTTCGGCCCCGGGCATACCGCCGAGGTTGATTCCCATCAAGCCGGTCAAAAAGCCCAGCGGCAGGAAGATCGCGGAGAGGATCGAGAGCAGGTAGAGGTTGCGGTTCAGCTTGTCCTGCACCGCCGCGTCGATCTCGTCCTTCAGCACGATCAGCCGGTCGCGCATGGCGTCCAGCTCCTCCACCGCACGCACCAGCCTGTCATGCGCCTCCGCCAGCCGCCGCCGGTCGGACTTGCTGAGCATCGCATGGCCGCCGCTGGCAAGCTGCCCGATCGCATCGCGCTGCGGGCCCAGAAAGCGGCGCAGGTCGATCACCTCCTGCCGCTCGTCCACCACCTGCGCCCGCTGCTCCGGCGCCGGCGCACCGATCACCGCGTCCTCCAGCAGGTCCACCCGCTCGGCCAGCTCGAACAGCGTCTCGTCGATCCGTCCGCCCAGCCGCTCGACGAGGCTGGCCAGAAAGCTGCCCACGCTCTGCGGCCCCTCCGCCGCCGCCACCTCCTCGCGCAGCTCGGAAACAGAGCGCAGCGGCCGGCGCGACAGGGTGATGATCCGGGCCGGGTTCAGGAACACCCGGAGCGACACCATGTCTTCCACGTCCTCGCCGGGGTTCAGGTTGACCCCGCGCAGGATCACCACCAGCCCGTCCTCCTGCACCGAGGCGCGCGGGCGGGTCGATTTGGCGGTGAGCGCGGCGCGGGTCGGCGGCTCGACGAAATCCAGCACCTCCTCCATCCAGGGGTCGGTGTCGGGGTGGTCGGCAAGAAGATGCAGCCAGGCCAGTTCGTCGGCCTTCAGCCGGGCCACGATGTGGTCCTCGCTGTCCAGCCGCTTGCCCGCGTCGGGGCCGTTCAGGCAGTAGGCAAATTCGATGTGTTCCATGGGCCAGAGGCTAAGGGCTCTGCCGTCCGGGGCAACTGTAAAGAGGCGTTGCTGTCGTTAACAAAGTTCATTTTGCAAAAATACCGTATGCACAGGCTGTGCACAGGTTGTGTACGGGATGTGACAACGGTTTTTCGTGGTTAACGCCCCGAGGCGCCCCGCCGTACCTGCATTTTTGCAAAGCCCGGCCGCACCCCTCCCGAGGCGCGGCCAAGCCCTTGTTATTCAGGCAAATTCAATGCCCGCATCCACCATCGGCAGACGGAAGATGCGTTTTCCGGTCGCGTTGTAGATCGCATTGGCCACCGCAGGCGCCGCAGGCGGCAATCCCGGCTCCCCGATCCCCGTCGGCGCCTCCGCAGACGCTACGATATGCACCTCGATCTTGGGCATGTCGGTGATCCGCAGCGGCTCGTAATCGGGGAAGTTGCTCTGCACCACTTCGCCCCCGTCAAAGGTGATCTTCTGGCGCATCGCATGGCCCAGGCCATAGCCGATTCCGCCTTCGATCTGGGCGCGGATCACGTCCGGGTTCACCGCCACGCCGCAGTCCACCGCCGCCACGATCCGCTCCAGCTTCACCACGCCATCGGCGTCGGTCGACACCTCGGCCACCTGCGCCACATAGCTCTGAAACGAGAAATGCGCCGCAACACCACGGCCCCAGCCTTCGGGCAAGTCACTGCCCCAGCCCGCTTTTTCCGCCGCGAGCTTGAGCACGCCCGCCAGCCGCGGGCTGCCGCCAAGCAGGCCCTCGCGGAAGGCCACCGGGTCTGCGCCCGCCGCCTCCGCCGCCATGTCCATGGCCACTTCCATCGCATAGGCGGTGTGGCTGTTGCCGACCGAGCGCCACCAGAGCACCGGCACCGGGGTTTCCATGTTGCGCACTGAAACCTGCATCGCCGGAATGCCGTAGGGCGTGTCGGAAACCCCCTCGACCGAGGCGTGGTCGACCCCCTCGTGCACCATCATCTGCTCCATAGGCGTGCCCGTGAAGATCGACTTCGAAGCCACGTCCGAGCGCCAGGCCGCAAGCGTGCCGTCCTCTCCGAGCGCGGCCTTTACCCGATGCTTAACCATTGGGCGGTAATATCCGCCCGTCACGTCATCTTCGCGGGTCCACACCAGCTTGACCGGCTGATCGGTGCCCAGCGCGATGGCAGCCATGGCGGCTTCCACATGGTAGTCGCTGTCCATGTTTGCCCGGCGGCCAAAGGAACCGCCGGCATAGACGGTTTCGATGGTCGTGTTTTCCGGGCCAACGCCGGTCACGGCGCCTACCGCCATTTGCGTGACGGTCGGAAACTGGGAGCCATCCCAGATATGCGCCTTGCCGTCCTTGATCTGCACGGTGCAGGTCATCGGCTCCATCGGCGAATGCGCGAGGAACGGAAAGTCGAACTCCGCCTCGATGGCGGTGCCGGAGGCCAGCGCCTCCTCCGTGCCCGCATCGTTGCGCGCAGTCGGGCCTTCACCGTCCAGCGCGGCGGCGTATTCGGCCTCCATCTCCTCGGTCGAGCGGCCTTCGGCGTTGGAGAAATCCCACTCCACGCTCAGCGCCTCCCGGCCCTGGATCGCGGCCCATGTGTCGGTGCCATAGACCGCCACGCCCTTCGGCGTCTGCTTCACCGCCGTCACGCCCGGAACCTCCAGCGCGGCGCTGTCGTCAACACTGGCCACCGTGCCGCCAAAGCGCGGCGCGCGGGCCATGACCGCATAAATCGTGCCCTCCGGCGCCACGTCCATGGCAAAGATCGCGGTGCCATCCGTCTTCGAGGGCGTGTCCTTCCGGGGCAGCAGATCCTGCCCTATCAGTTTGAAATCCTTCGGCTCTTTCAGGATCGGCGCAGAAGGCGGCTCGGCCCCTTCCTTCACCTTGGCCACCAGTTCGCCAAAGCTGGCCGAAATATCGCCATGCGACACCACGCCCTTCTCGATGGTGATCTCGCTGGCCCGCACCGCCCATTCGAGGCTGGCAGCCTCCATCAGCATCGCACGCGCCGCAGCGCCCGCTTCGCGGTATTGCATGTAGCTGTTGGCCATGGCGGTCGATCCGCCGGTGCCCTGCATCCCGAAAAGCGTGTTGGCATAGATGCTGGCATCGGCGGGGGCAAACTCGATCTGCACCTGCGCCCAATCGGCATCCATCTCTTCGGCCACCAGCGTAGCAAGGCCCGTGGTGGTGCCCTGCCCCATCTCGAAATGCTTGAGGATCACCGTCACCGTGCCATCCGGCGCGATCTTGACGAAGGGGTTCGGCACCAGCGCGCCATCATGCCCGGCCGCCAGCGCACCTCGGCCATTGAAGCCGATGACCAGCGCCCCGGCGGCGGCACCGGCAAGAAACCCACGGCGGGAAGTTTTGAAATCTTTCATGGGTTTAACCCTCCATCTGCTTGGCTGCATCATGGATCGCCGCGCGGATCCGCACGTAGGTGGCGCAACGGCAGACGTTGCCGCCCATGTAGTCGTCGATGTCTTCGTCGGTGGGGGTGGCGTTTTCGCTGAGCAGGCCGATCGCCTGCATCATCTGACCCGATTGGCAGTAGCCGCATTGCACCACGTCATTGGCCCGCCAGGCCGCCTGCACCGCCTCGGCGACACCGCCGTTGATCCCCTCGATGGTAGTGACTTCGAGCCCCTCCACATCGGAAATCCAGGTCTGGCAGGAGCGCGTCGGCTCGCCATCCACATGCACGGTGCAGGCCCCGCAGGAGGCCACGCCGCAGCCGAACTTGGTGCCGGTGAGCTTGAGGCGATCGCGGATCACCCAGAGGAGCGGCATGTCCTCCGGCGCGTCAACGCTGACCGCCTCGCCATTGAGTTTGAAGGAAATAGACATCGGTGCTGGCCTCCCTGAGCTGGCATAGTGAACCGTTGCGTTCATCTTGCGGGGAGAGATAGGGCGGTGCGACAGCTTGTCTTGCCCGTCCGGGCAAAAAACAGGGGCCGCCTCGCTAAGAGACGGCCCCGTAAAGATTTTTCTGTCAGGGCAGGTCAAACCTGCCCGACGCGATCACTCGATGATCTTCGACACAACGCCGGCGCCGACGGTGCGGCCGCCTTCGCGGATGGCGAAGCGGAGGCCGTCTTCCATGGCGATCGGGGCGATCAGCTCAACGGTGAAGCTCACGTTGTCGCCGGGCATGACCATCTCGGTGCCTTCCTTCAGCGTCACCGTCCCGGTCACGTCCGTGGTGCGGAAGTAGAACTGCGGGCGGTAGTTCGCGAAGAACGGCGTGTGACGGCCACCTTCCTCTTTGGTGAGGATGTAGGCTTCCGCCTCGAACTTGGTGTGCGGCGTGACCGAACCCGGCTTGCAGAGCACCTGGCCCCGCTCAACGGCTTCACGGTCGATACCACGCAGCAGCG
The DNA here is from genome assembly GCF_024105635.1 of Oceanicola sp. 502str15. Classification (NCBI taxonomy): domain Bacteria; kingdom Pseudomonadati; phylum Pseudomonadota; class Alphaproteobacteria; order Rhodobacterales; family Roseobacteraceae; genus Oceanicola; species Oceanicola sp. 502str15. The sequence goes on along the minus strand of NZ_WYDQ01000001.1, from coordinate 4,084,755 downwards.
CGCCGATGTTGTCGCCGGCCTCACCACGATCCAGCAGCTTGCGGAACATTTCCACACCGGTGCAGGTCGTCTTGGTGGTGTCCTTGATGCCGACGATTTCGAGTTCGTCGCCCACGTTCACAACGCCACGCTCGATGCGGCCGGTCACAACCGTGCCACGACCGGAGATCGAGAACACGTCTTCGATCGGCATCAGGAACGGCTGGTCGACAGCGCGCTCGGGGGTGTCGATGTAGTCGTCGACGGCCTTCATCAGCTCGGCGATCTTCTCGGCGCCGATGTTGTCGTCACGGCCTTCGAGGGCGGCCAGGGCCGAACCGGCGATGATCGGAATGTCGTCGCCCGGGTAGTCGTAGGACGACAGCAGCTCGCGGATCTCCATTTCGACCAGCTCGAGCAGCTCTTCGTCGTCGACCTGGTCGACCTTGTTCATGAAGACAACCATCTTCGGGATGCCAACCTGACGGCCGAGCAGGATGTGCTCGCGGGTCTGGGGCATCGGGCCGTCGGCGGCGTTCACGACCAGGATCGCGCCGTCCATCTGGGCGGCACCGGTGATCATGTTCTTCACGTAGTCGGCGTGGCCGGGGCAGTCGACGTGGGCGTAGTGACGCGCGTCGGTCTCGTACTCCACGTGGGCGGTCGAGATGGTGATGCCGCGGGCCTTCTCTTCGGGCGCGCCGTCGATCTCGTCATAGGCCTTGAAGTCGCCAAACTGCTTGGTGATCGCAGCCGTCAGCGTCGTCTTGCCGTGGTCAACGTGACCGATCGTGCCGATGTTCACATGCGGCTTGTTACGTTCAAACTTTTCCTTAGCCATGGTCCTTGGCGCCTCTGTTCGGGGGGCCGACCAATGGCCCCGGGATTTGCATGGGCGGGTGCCTACGCGGGCGGGGGGGAAAAATCAAGCGCCCTTTGGGCTCAAGGGCTTCACGTCGCCGGGAAAGCGCCGTTGTCCTATTGGGCCGGTGTGATCACATCGCCGATGTCGGGCGAAACGCCGGGCCGGTCGGTTGCCAGCGGCGGCGCGGCAGAGGGGCCTTGCGCCCCGGGGCCCTCGAGCGGCGCAGGCAGCTCCGTCGGCAGCGCGTAGCGCGGCGCGAACCAGCCGGGGTTTTCCCGCATCCAGCCCTCGATCAGCCGGGCCGAATTGGCCGCAAGCTGTGCCATCTGCTGCTCCCGCGTGCGGGTCAGGCCGGAGCCGAGCACGGTCTCACCCGAGAGCCGCTCGAACACCGTGAAGACCCGCGGCTCGGGGTTGATCTTGCCCCCTGCCGCATCGTCCCAGACCGAAACCTGGATCCGCAGGATCGACTTGGGCGAGAGCACCACGGGCACGCCGGGCACCGCCAGCGCATAGGCATCCACCTTGACCGCAAGGTGATAGAGCTGATCGCCGCTGAACCGGCCGAAACGCTCCTGTAGCGCCGCCTCCAGCACACTCTGCCACTCCTCGGCGCTGGCCTCCCGCGAGGGTGGCACCTTCTGCGCCCCTTCGGCCACCACCACCGTATGGCCGAGGCTGAAGGCGCCGATGGGCTCGACCGGCTCCTGCAGGTCGGCCACCGCAGAGCAGCCCGCGAGCAGCATAGTGGCGGCGAGCCAGGCCCTCATTTGCAGATCACTTTCAGCGCATCCCATTCCGCGGCGCTGAGAACCGGCTCGAAGTCATCCTTGCCCCGGCTTTCGGCCGCCCGCGCGGCGATGGCGCGGCTGGCGAGGTTGGGGTGCGAGGCGAGATATTCCATCGCGCCCTCGCTGTCGCCGTAGCGGTCGCGCAGCTTTTCGAAGAAGCGGGCGATCCCCTCGGTCGGCAGCTCGGCCTCGCGCAGCGCCTCGAAGGCAAAGACATCCGCCCCCGCCTCCGCCTCCCGCGAGAAACTGGCCTGCATCAGCTGTTGCGAGATCACCAGCACCAGTGCACCGCCGGCGAAGTCCCCGAGGATCATGGAGAGAATACCCGCCGAACCCGCCGTGCGCAGGGTGATGCGCAGCGGGTCGCGGTTGTAGACATGGCCGATTTCATGGGCCAGCACCCCGGCCACCTCTTCGGGGCTGTCGGCCTTGTCGAGCAAGCCGGAGACGATCACGATATGCCCGCCCGGCGCGGCGAAGGCGTTCACCATCGGGTGGCGGATCACCTTGAGCTTCAGCGGATAGGGCAGCTCGATATGGCCGGTCAGCCGCTCGGCCATCTTGTCGAGCGCGGCCTGCCCCGCGTCGCTGGTGCAGAAACCCGAGCCGTTGTGGCTGCCCAGCATCCCCTCCATCTGTGCCACGACCGTGGTGCCGATGGTCTCTTCCTGCTCGGGCGAGATCAGCCCGGCAAGCGTGTCGGAGAGGGTGGGCAGGATCACGAACAGAATGAGCAGCAGGGCCGCCACCGCACCGCCGGTCCAGAACAGCACCTTGCGCGTCGTGCCCTTGGCCACCGAGACCTTGCGCAGGTTGGGGGCCACGGCTTCCAGCGCCGCCGCATCCTGGGCCGAGGCCACGTTGAGCCGCGCCTCGTCATGGCCCTCGCGGAAGAACACGATGCCGTCGCCAAAGCCCGGATCGCGGATCATCCGCAGCTCCTCGAGCGGCCACTCCTCGAGCAGCCGCCCGCTTTCCTCGTCGACGATCTGGAGCCGCCCCTTCATCTGCTCGGCCACCCCGCGCACCACCCGGGCACCGGCACTCTGCCCGTCGAAGTAACGGGCAGAGACGGCGAAGGCCGGAAGGGGCGTGGTCGGGTCGGCCACGGGCGTGGCTCCTTTCAGGTCGGGGCGCCGCTAGAAGGCGGCGCCAACATCGAGCGCATCGGCAAAGCCTTCGGCATCCACCACGTCATCGCCCACACGCTGGCGGATCGCGTCGAGCTTGGTCGCTCCGATCACCGCGGTTTCCTCCACGTAGTGGCGCAGGATCGGCTGGGTGATGAACACCATCGACAGCGCACCGGCAAAGACGATTGCGAAGATATAGGCAAAGGCGATGATCGCAATGAACAGGATGCCCTGCGGGCTGCCGAACAGGTCATTGGGGTTGGCGCCGCCGCCCAGAACCGAGGCAAAGCCTGCAATCAGGAAGCCCACCGGGATCAGCGCAATCGCCGTCAGCAGCGACACCGCGATGGTGCCGACGATGTAGGTGCCGATGATCGTGCCGGTGCGCGGCAGCGAGCGGAAACGGATGTCATCGCCCAGCACCTTGTGGGCGGCAAGGATGCGCCATGCGTGAACCTGGTAGTAGATGAATCCGATGATGAGCCAGATGTAGGCAACGAAGAAGATCACGAAGCCCAGCAGCGCAAGCTGCTCGTCCATCACCATCAGCACCGCGGCACCGATGAACAGCACGACCCCGATGATCACATGGATCATCGCCCGGTAGAGGCTTGTCCACTTTCCGCCCTGGCTGAACTTGGCATCGCCGTACCATGTGCGGTCCCAGGTGTATTTCTCGAGCTTGAAGGTGGCGAGCGGGCTGAGCAGGCCCAGCGTGAAGGCGCTGACCAGCGCCAGCAGGCAACCGCGCCAGGTGTAGCCCCAGGCGCCCTTCTCGGCGCCGAAACGCACGCCGCGCCAGCGGGTGCGGCTGAGCAGGTAGCGGCGGGCACGATACTGGGCAAAGTAGATCAGCGGGATCAGCGCGAAGAGGTTGATGTAGAGAACCAGGATCTGCTGCAGGGCCACCATCGGGTCCGCCGGATCTCCGCCGATGATGATCGAGAAGCCGGCAAAGAGCAGCAGCACGTTGAGAATTCCGAGATAGGCGGCGAGGATCACAACCGCGACGAGGAAGCCCAGAAACTTCTCCAGCCCTGTACCGGTGTATTCAAACGGGTTGCCGCCCGGCGCCGTGGCGCTCCACAGGTAGCGGCGAATGCGGGCCTTTGCCCAGAAGCGGTAGATCCCCAGCGTCAGCAGGGTCAGCATTCCGGTGCCGAGGGCGAGCCAGAACAGGCGGCCCCCTTCACCCCGGTACGCGCCGTGCAGAACGTCTTCCTCCACCAGCGGTGCATCAGTGTAACTCATTGCTCGTCCCTCGTTTTGTGCCCTGCCCTCTTACCGGGGCGGATCGGGCGAAATCGTGACTATCAGTTGGTAAATTTATTGTCCCTTGGAAATCCGCGGGGAGCCATGCGGCCCGAGGAGGCGCGTTTGCCGATCCATTCGGCAAGGTCGGTTTCGGTGCGGGTGCGCCCGGCCGGGTCTTTCCAGCTCAGACCGTCTTCCAGCGCGAAAGTCACGGCGTCGGAAAGGCCGCCATCCTTGTAGCGCTGCAGCCGCACGCCCTTGCCGCGTGCCATCTCGGGCAGCTCGTCGAGGCCGAAGACCAGCACCTTGCGGTTTTCGCCCACGGCGGCCACGTGATCGCCCTGCACCGGACGGCACACCAGCGCCGTGACGCCATCCTTCACGTTCAGCGACTGCTTGCCCGCACGGGTCTGCGCGACCACCTCGTCGGAGTTGACCACAAAGCCATCGCCCGCAGTGGAGGCCAGCAGCAGCTTCTGCCCCGGAACCTGGGCGAAGAGCGCCACGATCTCGGCCTCGTTGGGCAGATCGACCATCAGCCGCACCGGCTCGCCCATGCCGCGCCCGCCGGGTAGCTGGGAGCCGGGCAGCGTGTAGAACCGCCCGTTGGCGCCAAGCAGCAGCAGCTTGTCGGTGGTTTCGGCGTGAAACGCAAAGCGCGGGCCGTCGCCATCCTTGAACTTCAGCTCCTGGCTCAGGTCGATATGGCCCTTCATCGCCCGGATCCAGCCCATCTGCGAGCAGACGACCGTGATCGGCTCGCGGTCGATCATCGCCTCGATCGGCACGTCTTCGACCACGCCCGCCTCGGCAAAGGTGGTGCGCCGGGCCCCGCCTTCCGCCTTGGCGCCAAACTTCTCACGCACCTCCTTCAGCTCGTCGCTGATGCGGTTCCACTGAAGCTCGGGGCTTTCGAGCAGATCCTGCAGCGCCTCGCGCTCGCGCATCAGCGCGTCCTGCTCGTTCTTCAGCTCCATCTCTTCGAGGCGGCGCAAGCTGCGCAGCCGCATGTTGAGAATCGCCTCGGTCTGCACCTCGGTCAGCCCGTCCTGCGGCTCTTCCGGCGTGCCGGGGCCGATCGGGCTGACGTAATCGCGCTCATCCGTCGCCCGCGCCCGCTTGACCGACCAGTCCTCGGCCATCAGCGCCCGCTTGGGCTCATCATCATAGCGGATGATGTCGATCACGCGGTCGAGGTTGAGGAAGGCGATCATCAGGCCTTCGAGCACTTCGAGGCGGTTGTCGATCTTCTCCAGCCGGTGACGCGAGCGGCGTTCCAGCACTTCGCGGCGATGGTCGAGGAAGGCGCGCAGAAGCTCCTTGAGCGAGCAGACCTTGGGCGTGCGCCCGTCGATCAGCACGTTCATGTTAAGGCTGAAGCGCACCTCGAGGTCGGAGTTGCGATAAAGCATCCCCATCAGGATTTCCGGATCGACGTTCTTCGAGCGCGGCTCGATCACCAGCCGGATGTCCTCGGCGCTTTCGTCGCGTACATCGCCCAGAATCGGCAGCTTCTTCAGCTGGATCAGCTCCGCGATCTTCTCGATCAGCTTGGACTTCTGCACCTGATAGGGGATCTCTGTGACAACGATCTGCCACTGCCCCCGGCCAAGGTCTTCCACCTCGTAGCGGCAACGCAGCCGCACCGCACCGCGACCTGTGCGATAGGTCTCAGCAATGCTCTCGGGCGGCTCCACGATGACGCCCCCGGTGGGGAAATCGGGGCCCTTGACGTAGTTCAGCAGCGTGTCGTCACGCACATCCGGCGTTTTCAGCAGATGTTGGCAGGCCTGCACCAGCTCGTCGATGTTGTGGGGCGGAATATTGGTGGCCATCCCCACGGCAATGCCGCTGGAGCCGTTGGCCAGCAGGTTCGGGAAGGCGGCGGGCAGAACCTCGGGCTCCTGCAACCGGCCATCGTAATTGTCGCGGAAGTTGACGGTGTTCTCGTCCAGCCCTTCCAGCAGCGCCTCGGCGGCGGCGGTCATCCGGGCCTCGGTGTAGCGCTCGGCGGCAGGCATGTCGCCGTCGATGTTGCCGAAGTTGCCTTGCCCGTCGACCAGCGGGTAGCGCACGGCAAAATCCTGCGCCAGACGGGCCATGGCGTCATAGATCGCCTGGTTCCCGTGCGGGTGGAAATCGCCCATCGTGTCGCCGCTGATCTTGGCCGATTTCAGGAACCCTCCGGTCGGCGAAAGCCGCAGCCGGCGCATCGCGTAGAGGATTCGCCGGTGAACCGGCTTCAGCCCGTCACGCGCATCCGGCAGCGCGCGGTGCATGATGGTCGAGAGCGCATAGGTCAAATAGCGCTCGCCTATCGCCCGGCGGAGGGGTTCGGCCCTCTCGTTTGGCTCGATATTGGGGGTGTCTGCCTCGTTATCCATAGATGATGTGATACCCAAGCCACTCGGAGCGGTAAAGCGAAAGCAGCGCCTCAAAGTGAAGGCAAAAACCTACCCAAAGAACTATGATTCCGGTAAGCCCTTGGCCGGGTGGAACTCATCACGCTATACTGGCGTTGATTTTACACAAAATGATTTCGGTAGGTCGTCTTCGGAGGGTGCAATGGGTGCGCGTGGGTTGTTGAAAATGGTTGTGGCGCTGCTGGCGCTGATCTTCGGGTCGATGGCGATCGTGGGCAATGGCCCCGATGTTGCCATGGGTTCGGACGAGTCAGAGCTGACAGCCGAGGAGCTTGCCGCTCTGGACAGCTCCACCAATGTCGCCCCGGAAGCCGTGACCAAGGCCGAAGACACCCCTGTGATTCTGGCCGCAACCCAGGCCGAACCCGTTGCCGAACCCGAGCCGGCGCCGGTGCTCGAAGCATCGCTCGGCGAGGCCACCGACGCCGCCGTGCAAGCCGCCTTGGCAGAGACCGAACCGACCGAACCCGAAGCCACCGACGCCGTAGACCTGACCACCGTGGGCGTGGTTGTGGGCCAGCGCGTCAACGTGCGCTCCGGCCCTTCCACCGGCAACGGGGTGATCGGGCAGGTCGTGCAGAACCAGGAAGTCGAAATCCTGGGCTACGAAGACAACGGCTGGGCGCGCATCCTTCTGGGCGACGAAGAAGGCTACATGTCGGGCGATTTCCTTCGCGAAATGCCTCAGGGCTGACAATCCGCCGCCGCGAGGCTGCTTGCGCCCGACTTCCCGCCGGGGCATTGCCTAGGCCATGAGCCAGAAAACCATCCTCATCACCGGCTGTTCAACCGGAATCGGGTATGACGCCGCCCATGGTCTGCGCGACGCCGGCTGGCGCGTGTTCGCCACCTGCCGCCAGCAAAAGGACGTGGAGCGCCTGAAAGGCGAGGGCTTCGAGAGCCTTCTGCTCGATCATCAGGACACCGCAAGCATGGAAGCCGCCGTATCGACCGTGCTCGAAGCCACCGGCGGCACGCTCGATGCGCTTTTCAACAACGGTGCCTATGGTCTCGTCGGCCCGCTGGAAGATGTGCCCACCGACGGTCTGCGCGACCTCTTCGAAAGCAACTTCTTCGGCTATCACACCATGATCCGCCTCGTGCTGCCCGCCATGCGCGCGCAGGGGCATGGCCGCATTCTCAACTGCTCCTCCGTGCTCGGCTTCATGGCGATGCGGTGGCGCGGCCCCTACGTCGCCTCGAAATTCGCACTGGAAGGGCTTTCCGATGTGCTCCGGCTCGAAATGTCAGACGCCAATATCGACGTCGTGCTGATCGAGCCCGGCCCGATCCGCACCGAGTTTCGCCGCAACGCTATCGCCAAGTTCGAGCAATGGGTGGACTGGAAGGCCTCTCCGCGTCGCGGCCAATACGAATCCGAGCTGCTGGACCAGCTCTACAAGCGCAGCGACAAGCCCGAGCCCTTCGAGCTTGGCCCCGAAGCCGTGACCCAGGCCGTGCTTAAGGCCCTCACCGCCCGCAGCCCCCGCGCCCGTTACCGCATCACCACGCCCACCCGCATCATGGCGCTGGCCAAACGCCTGCTGCCGACGCGGGTGCAGGATTGGGCGATTCGCAAGATCTGAGCCTCTTCGCTTTTGGCGCAACGGGGGCTACATGAGCCGAAACGGGAGACCTTCATGCTCAACGATCCGCTCTTCATCCTCGTCGCCGTGGCCTGCCTCATCGTGGTGGCCATCCTGCTGTTCGGCATCGGCGGGTTTGCCAAGGGTGGCGACTTCAACAGGAAACACGCAAACAAGGTCATGCGGTGGCGGATCGGGGCGCAGGCAGTCGCCATCGTGCTGATCCTGCTGTTCGTCTGGCTGCGCCGAGGAGGCTGACATGGTTGTTCTGAACAAGATCTACACCCGCACCGGCGACAAGGGCGACACGGCCCTTGGCACCGGCGACCGGGTGGCAAAGCATTCTGCACGCGTGTCGGCCTATGGCACTTCCGACGAGCTGAACTCGGTCGTGGGCATGGCCCGCCTTCATGCAGAGGGCGACATGGATGCGCGCCTTGCCACGATCCAGAACGACCTGTTCGACCTTGGCGCCGACCTCTGCCGCCCGGGGCTGGCACAGGATGACGCCGCCGAATATCCGCCCCTTCGGATGATCGAGGCACAGGTCACGCGGCTGGAAGCCGAGATCGACGCCATGAACGCCGGGCTCGAGGCGCTGCGCAGCTTCATTCTGCCCGGCGGCACCCCGCTCGCCGCCCACCTGCACCTCGCCCGCACCACCTGCCGGCGTGCCGAGCGGCTTGCCACCGAACTGGCCGAGGCCGAGCCCGATGACGTGAACAGCCACGCCATCCGCTACCTGAACCGCCTGAGCGACTGGTTCTTCGTGGCCGCCCGCGTGGCCAATGGCGGCGAAGACGTGCTCTGGGTCCCTGGCGGAAGCCGCTGAGGCCGCAAACGTTTGCGCTAACGTCCCAAAACGCGGCGTCTGCATGGCAGATTGCGGCGTTTTTGCCCTGTAAGCGGGCGACACTCTCCGCTAACAAATGCACCAATCCGGGTGGTCTTGCCGCCCATGAAGCGAGGAGAGAGACCCCATGAAGGTGCTTGTGCCTGTGAAACGGGTGATCGACTACAATGTGAAAGTCCGTGTCAAATCGGACGGAAGCGGTGTCGATCTTGCCAATGTGAAGATGTCGATGAACCCGTTCGACGAGATCGCCGTCGAAGAGGCGATCCGCCTCAAGGAGGCCGGAACCGCCGAAGAGGTCGTGGCCGTCTCCATCGGCGTGAAGCAGGCGCAGGAAACGCTGCGCACCGCACTCGCCATGGGCGCCGACCGGGCGATCCTGGTCGTGGCCGCCGATGATGTGCATCAGGACATCGAGCCGCTCGCCGTCGCCAAGATCCTCGCCAAGGTCGTCGAAGAAGAACAGCCGGGCCTCGTGCTCGCCGGCAAGCAGGCGATCGACAACGACATGAACGCCACCGGCCAGATGCTTTCGGCCCTGCTCGGCTGGAGCCAGGCCACCTTCGCCTCCGAGGTGAAGGTCGAGGGGGACAGCGCCGTTGTGACCCGCGAGGTCGATGGCGGCCTGCAGACCATCAAGGTGAAGATGCCCGCCATCGTCACCGTCGATCTGCGCCTCAACGAGCCGCGCTACGCGTCGCTGCCCAACATCATGAAGGCCAAGAAGAAGCCCTTGGACGAAAAGACCGCCGCCGACTACGGCGTCGACGTCTCCCCGCGCCTCGAAGTGGTGAAAACCTCCGAGCCCGAAACCCGCCAGGCAGGCGAGATCGTGGCCGATGTCGATGCGCTGGTGGCGAAACTCAAAGAAAAGGGGGTTATCTGATGGCTGTTCTCCTTCTTGCCGAAGTGACCGATGGCGAGCTGGCGATGGACGCCACCGCCAAGGCCGTCTCTGCTGCCAAATCTCTGGGTGATGTGACCGTGCTCTGCGCCGGGGCCTCTGCCTCTGCCGCCGGTGAGGCCGCTGCCAAGATTGACGGCGTGGCCGAGGTGCTCGTCGCCGAAGACGCTTCGCTGGGCCACCGTCTTGCCGAGCCGACCGCCGCGCTGATCGTCTCGCTTGCGGGTGACTACTCGCACATCGTCGCCCCCGCCACGACCGATGCAAAGAACGTGATGCCCCGCGTCGCCGCCCTGCTCGATGTGATGATCCTTTCGGACGTGTCCGGCGTTGTCGACGCCGACACCTTCGAGCGTCCGATCTACGCCGGGAACGCGATCCAGACCGTGAAGTCGAAGGATGAAAAGAAGGTTATCACCTTCCGAACCTCCACCTTCGACGCCGCCGGTGAGGGCGGTTCGGCCTCAGTCGAAACCGCCTCCGCAGCCGACAACCCCGGCCTCTCCGAATGGGTCGAAGACAAGGTGGCCGAGAGCGACCGCCCCGAGCTAACCTCCGCCGGCATCGTCGTCTCCGGCGGCCGTGGCGTGGGCTCGGAAGAGGACTTCGCGCTGATCGAGAAGCTCGCCGACAAGCTCGGCGCCGCCGTGGGTGCCTCGCGCGCCGCGGTCGACTCGGGCTTCGCCCCGAACGACTGGCAGGTCGGCCAGACCGGCAAGGTGGTCGCCCCCGACCTCTACGTCGCCGTTGGTATCTCGGGTGCGATCCAGCACCTCGCGGGCATGAAGGACAGCAAGGTGATCGTGGCGATCAACAAGGACGAAGAGGCCCCGATCTTCCAGGTCGCCGACTACGGCCTCGTCGCCGACCTCTTCACCGCCGTCCCCGAGCTGATCGAAAAGCTCTGAGCCAACACGAAACACGCCAATCTCGAAAGGCCCGCCCTCACGGCGGGCCTTTTGCGTTATGAGACCATGCTCGCAATTTCGGGCGTCAGGGCCGCGGCGATCTCCTCATGCACGGCGGGGCCGGGCATCGCGCTCGCGGCGGGGGCTTCCGTCTCGGAACAGATCATCCCCTCGTTCCCCGCCGCCCAGGCCGCGTCGCTCGGCGTAGCCTCGACAACACCGGCCAGCTGCGGGCGCAGGATATCGACCATCGCCGCATCGACGAACAGCGGGTCATTCCCGAGGCTGTCGTGCGCTTCGTCATCGCTGCCGGCTCGGGTGTCATGCAGCCACAGAAGCACCACCTTGCCCGGGATCATCGCAAGCATAGTCTGCATCCGCGCCACCCAGGCCGCCTTCAGCTCTTCGACCACCATGAGATACTTCTTCTCGTTGACCCGCCGCAGGGTCGAGAGCAGATGGCGGGTGAAATTGAACTCGGTGAAATCCACCTCGCGAAAGACCGTCCGCATCAGGCTTGAGGCCCTGAGAAAGCGATCGTTCCGCCGTGGATGCACGGCATAGAACCGGTTCGACATGTTCTGCGCCCCCATCACCTGAACCACGGTCACGGTGGCGCGTCGGGCGGCGTCGATCAGGGTAGGGTCATTGATGAAAAGGTCGGCCCCGGCGTTCAGGCAGCCGAAGTTGACACAGCGCGCGCCGGTGCTCTCCTCGACAAGCGCCGGAAACGGATCCTCAACGAATTTGCCGTAGGTCTCTGTTCCACCGAAGAAGGCTACATAGGGGCCCTCCAGCTTGCGCTTGGGACCACGAAACAACAGCCGCGACTGGCCATAGCGACAATGCAGATAATCCAGCGCACTCTGACCAGCGATCTCAAAGGTCATTCCACCACCTCACACGTTCTCTTCACCCGCTGAAAAGCCTGCCCGAAGGCACTTTCGATTTTGCTAACGTTTCAAATCCGGCAGAAATTTCTTTGTATCCCGGGCCTTGCTGCGGCTGCACAGCCCCCCTAATCTCGCCGCAACCAGCAAGAGCGAGGTAAGGACCATGGACATCCAGAGCATCGGCGTTGTCGGCGCGGGGCAGATGGGTAACGGCATCGCGCATGTGCTGGCGCTCGCGGGCTATGACGTGAAGCTGAATGACATCAAGCAGGACGCCATCGACCGCGCCCTCGATACCATCCGCAAGAACATGGACCGCCAGGTCAGCCGCGAGAAGATCACCGCCGAGGCGCGGGATGCAGCCCTTGGCCGCATCTCGACCACGCTCACCCTGACAGACCTCGGCCCCTCCGATCTCATCATCGAGGCCGCGACCGAGCGCGAAACGGTGAAGACCGCAATCTTCGAAGACCTTGTGCCGCACCTCAAGCCCGAGACGATCCTGAGCTCTAACACTTCCTCGATCTCGATCACCCGGCTTGCATCACGCACGGACCGACCCGAAAAGTTCATGGGCTTCCACTTCATGAACCCGGTGCCGGTGATGCAACTTGTCGAGCTGATCCGGGGCATCGCCACCGATGAGCCCACCTACAAGGCCTGCGCCAAGGTGGTGGAAAACCTCGGCAAAACCGCCTCTTCGGCAGAAGATTTTCCGGCCTTCATCGTCAACCGCATCCTGATGCCGATGATAAACGAGGCGGTCTATGTGCTCTACGAAGGCGTGGGCAACGTGAAGTCGATCGACATGGCCATGAAGCTCGGCGCCAACCACCCGATGGGCCCGCTCGAGCTGGCCGATTTCATTGGCCTCGACACCTGCCTCGCGATCATGAACGTGCTGCACGACGGTCTGGCCGACACCAAGTATCGCCCCTGCCCGCTGCTGACCAAGTATGTCGAAGCCGGTTGGCTTGGCCGCAAGACAAACCGTGGATTTTACGATTATCGCGGCGAGGAGCCGGTGCCGACGCGCTAAGGGCGCCGCAGCTCCGAAGCCTCTGTGAAAGTCAGCTTCCGGGCTTCAGCGCCAGCGTCTTTTCCCGCAGCCACGAGATGAAACCACGCTGATTGCTCGACCAGTCGTCGATCTCGCCGCGCTCGATCGGTTCGCCCACGATCGGCGCTTGCGGCTTGTTGAGCGCATAGCGCACCTCGTAGAGCAGAAGGCTCTGGCGCAGCACGGCGCTGATCTTGTTGGCAATCTGATAGTAGCGGCTGTTCTGCCCCTGGAAATAGATCGGCACCACCCGCGCCTCGGAACGCAGGATCATCTTGGACGTGAAGGTGTGCCACTCTTTCTCGATGGCCGGGCCAAACCAGCTCTTGGAAGAGGCCACTTCGCCCGCCGGGAAGACCACCACGCAACCCCCCGCCTTCAGATGGTCATTGGCCTTCTTGCGCATTTCAAGATTGCGCTCGAGAGCATCCGGCTCGTGCGGAAAGGGCACCGGGATCATGAAGTCGTCGATCTCGGCCACGCCGGTCAGCAGCGAGCGAGTCAAAATCTTGTAGTCCGTCCGCCGCCGGCCGATCAGCTCGGCCAGCACCATGCCGTCGACCAGCCCGTGGGGGTGGTTGGCGACAATCACCAGCGGTCCGGTTTCGGGGATGTTGTCGATCTGCGCCTGCGGCGTGGTCAGCTCGATCCCCATCACACCCAGCGCCTGAGCCCAGAAGCCCTGCCCATGGGGCACGCTCATCGCCTCGAAGCGGCGGATCAGCCGCAGGAGCCTCAGCTTGGCCGTCAGCCACTCCATCACCCGGATGAAGTTGGCCTGGATCGGGTTGGGGAAGGTATTGGCGTAGCTCAGACGGCGACGGTCGTAGGGCACATCGTTCAGCGCTTCAGACTCGGGCTGCGTATCCGCTGTTCCGACAGGCAAGTCCAACCCCCGGCGCGGGCGCCGCAGGTTCATCGTCTTGGGTTGGTAACTTTCCACCAAGAGGGCCGTGCCTCCCTGCTCTCGTCTGTCAGATACCTTCGCCGAACTTGTCGGCCACCAGCTCTGCAAGGGCGGTCGCCAGTTCTTCGGCCTGGGCACCGCGGGTTTCGACCTCAATAAAGCTTCCCTTGGACGCTGCCAACATCAAAAGGCCCATGATGCTGTCGCCCCCGGTGCTCAAACCGTCCTTCGACACCTCTGCCTCGGCGTCAAATTGCTCAACGGTCTCGACAAACTTTGCAGATGCGCGGGCATGGAGGCCCTTTTCGTTCACGATTTCCAGTCGTTGCACCGATACCCCCACACAGCCTCAGACGACGCCGCCGTCGTAGCTGTTTATGTATTTACGTCCCGCCGCCATGGCACAATTTACTGCGTCTTCCACTTTGAGATGGCGGGATTTCGCGAGTTTGACCAGCATCGGCAGGTTCGCGCCATAGAGAATCTTGCGATTTTCCGGCCGACAGGCGAGCAGCGAGAGGTTGGAAGGCGAGCCTCCGAACATGTCGGTCACAACCACCACGCCGGCTCCATGGTCGACCGCGTCCGCGGCTGCACAAATTTCGGATTGTTTGTTCGACCTGTCACAATCCGCAGCTATGGTGATGGCGCGGATGCCATCCTGCTGACCCACGACATGCTCCACGGCGGCGAGGTATTCCTTCGCCAGCCCGCCATGCGCCACGATCACGATTCCGATCAAGCCAGTGTCCCCAATGCCGCGGCAGGCGACTCTGCCGCCCGTGCCCCAGCCCGCCGTTCGATTTCCCGATGCCGAATAGACACGCGCCATCCAGCACCTGCAAGCTCTTTCCCGAACCGTTCCGCTAGGGCAACGGAGCGATGCTGACCGCCGGTACAGCCGAAGCCGATCGACAGGTGGGATTTGCCTTCCTCTACAAAGGCCGGAAGAAGCATATCTACAAGGCCTCGCACGCGGTTGTGAAACTCCGCGAAGCGCGGGTCGGCCTCGACATGAGCCACCACCGCAGGGTCGCGCCCGTCGAGCGGACGCAATGCCGGCTGCCAATGCGGATTGTTGAGGAAACGGCAATCAAATACCATGTCCAGCCCGTGCGGCAGGCCGCGTTTGTACGAAAAGCTCTGAACCGAAACACCGAGTCGCACGGTCGCTTCGAGGGTGAACAGCCGGTCCAGTTCTTCCCGCAGGTCGTGCACCGACAGATCCGAGGTATCAATCAACACATCCGCCCGCTCGCGGATGTCGGCCAGCAGGTCGAAGTCGCGGGCGATGCCGGCCTCGGGGCTTTCGGCAGGGGCCAGAGGGTGACGACGCCGGGTTTCGGAATATCGCCGCAGCAGCACCTCCGGCGAGCAATCGAGATAAAGCACCTCGCGGGCGATATCGGGGCGCGCATCTAGCTGCGAGAGCAGGTCGATCAGGTGGGGCGTGGCGAAGTCGCGATTGCGACTGTCGATCCCGAGGGCCAAGGCACCGCCGCGAGGCTGGCCCTCAAGCAGGCGGGGCACGAGAGAGAGCGGCAGATTGTCGATCGCTTCGTAGCCAAGGTCTTCCAGCACTCGCACCGCCGAGCTGCGCCCCGCACCGGCAGGCCCGGTGACGAGCACCAGCCGCTGCACCGCCGAGGAATGCGGCAAGGTGCCTGTGTGGGTGTCGGTGTCTGTTGTGTCAGTCATGCGCCGTGGGGCCGTGGAAGGTCAGATTGCGGGCCGCTGGTCATCATCAGCAGAACCGCTGCCGGAAAGTGCGCGCCTGGAGCGCGGTGAAGCAAGGGCAGAGTGCATCCAAACAGGAGAATCTCGCGGGGTGGCGGCAACCTGTCACGCTCTTCCCGGCCTGCGTCGATCACCAGAGCGATTTCCGCCTTCGGAACCGAGGGCACCGTGAGCAGGCCGACACCGCGACACTCGATCATGCCTTCAAAGCCGGGCCGCGGCCGCGCGGTCAACACCCCATCTTCGCTGGCAAGCATCACCCTGTCGTCGCCCACCAGGTGTGCCCCGCGCGCGACCAGTTCGACGGCCAGCGCGGATTTGCCTGCGCCGGAGGCCCCGACAATCAGCACCCCACGCCGCCCGAAGGCAACGGCTGTGCCATGAAAGAAGTCATCCTTGTTCGAGTGCTGCCCGGCCATCGGCTGGCTCGTCCTGAGGTTGCCTCCGCGCAGGCCGGGTGCGGCGCCGGATCAGACCGGAAGGCCGACCACGAAACGGGCGCCCAGCGGCTCGGAGGTTATGTCATCATCGGTGGGGCGAATGTTCTCGGCCCAGATCACGCCGCTATGGGCCTCGACGATCTGCTTGGAGATTGCAAGGCCAAGGCCGGAATGGTCGCCAAACTGCCCCTCGGGTCGCTCGGAATAGAAGCGGTTGAACACTTTTGTCAGCGCCTGTTCGGGCATGCCGGGGCCGGTATCCTCGACCACCACCAGAACACGGTTTTCGCGGCGACGGACCCAGACGCGGACGGCGTCGCCCTCCTCGCAGAACGACAGCGCATTGGTGATGAGGTTCACGAAGACCTGCGCCAGCCGGCCTTCGAGGCCGGTGATGCGGATGGGCTGGCGCGGCACGTCCGAGATGAACTCCACACCCCGCCGCTGCGCCTCGCCACCGAGGTATTCGGTGATGTTGCCCAGCATCTTCAGCAGGTCGAACTCTTCTTCCTCTTCCTTCACCAACTCGCTGTCGAGGCGCGAGGCGTTCGAGATGTCGGACACCAGCCGATCCAGACGGCGCACATCATGCTCGATCACGTCGAGCAGCTTGTGGCGCTGGTCATCGCGCTTTGCGACCCGCAGCGAGCTCACTGCAGAGCGCAGCGAAGCCAGCGGGTTCTTGATCTCGTGGCTGACATCGGCAGCGAACTGTTCGTTGGCGTCGATCCGGTCGTAGAGCGCGGCCACCATGCCGCGCAGCGCCCCGGAAAGGCGCCCGATCTCGTCGGGGCGCCCCGTCAGGTCAGGGATACGCACCCGGTTGGGGCTCATCTTCTGGCCACCCTTCTCGCGGCCGATCTCGGCGGCCGAGGCCAGGTCGGCGATCGGGTTGGCGATGGTGGAGGCCAGCAGCAGCGACAGGCCAATGGACACGAGGATGGCGATGACGAACATCTGCAACACCTGCTCGCGCTCGGACCGCACCAGCGTGTCGATCTCGCCCTGCGCCGAGGTGATGGCGACAACGCCCACAACCTGGTTGCCCACCAGAACCGGCGTGGCGACTGAAAAGATCGTGCCGCCCGCCGCGTTGGAGCCGGTGCGAACGGTGGTCCGCCCGGTGGCGGCATCGGCCACCATGGCACGGGCAAGGCCCTCGGCATCGACATCGGGAACATCGGTGCGCTGGGACGAGAAGATCGAAGACATCCCTTCCCAGATCGCATTCAGAAAATCGGTGATGACGGTGCGGCGCTCTTTCTGCGCCTGTGTCACCGCGCTCTGGGAGTCGCTGCCGACGGTGGAGCCGAGAATGGTCTCTTCCTGCCCGAAGACAAAGACTTCGACACCCGACGACAGGTCGAGCCCGTCCACGACCGCCTGCACATCCACGCCGCTGGTATCCAGCGCCACAGGGCCGTCGATGAGCTGCACCTCGAAGACATCGGCAATCAGCTGTGCCTCGGCTTGCAGACCGGCTTCGCGCTGCAGGGCCAGGCTGTCGCGGAACGGGTTCAGATAGAACACGCCGGCGACCAGCAGCAGCAGGCCGAGCAGGTTGAAGGTGATGATCTTGCGCGCAAGCGGAGAACGATTGAGCGTCAGGAACCCCCGACGCTTTCGCTTCTCACGCATGGCATGGTCGGCGCTCTGGGGACTTTCCCAGTCTTCGCCGAGGACGACATCCGCCTCATATGTCTGGCTTGTGTCCCGCACCTGGGCCACCTCCTGACTGCGCTGCCTCACTCCTCGTTGTAGCGATACCCGATACCGTAAAGCGTTTCGATGGCGGAAAACTCGTCATCGACGCTGCGCATCTTCTTGCGAAGGCGCTTGATGTGGCTGTCGATCGTGCGGTCGTCGACGTAGACCTGATCGTCATAGGCCACGTCCATCAGCTGGTCGCGGCTCTTCACGAAGCCGGGCCGCTGGGCGAGGGCCTGCAGCAGCAGGAACTCGGTGACGGTGAGCGACACGTCGAGCCCCTTCCAGGTCACGGCATGGCGCAGCGGGTCCATGACCAGCTCGCCGCGCACCATCACCTGGGCCGTCTCGGCCTCGGTCGGGCCGTCGCCGCCAATCACCTCCTGACGACGCAGCAGGGCGCGGATCCGCTCGACCAGCAGGCGCTGGGAGAAGGGCTTCTTCACGTAATCGTCGGCACCCATGCGCAGGCCGAGCACTTCGTCGATCTCGTCATCCTTGGAGGTGAGGAAGATCACCGGCATGGTCGTCTTGGAGCGCAGGCGCTGCAGCAGGTCCATCCCGTCCATCCGCGGCATCTTGATGTCGAGCACCGCCATGTCGGGAAGCTTCTTGTTGAAGGCGTCAAGCGCCGTCTGGCCATCATTGTAAGTCTCGACCTCAAAGCCTTCGGCCTCCAGAGTCATCGAAACGGACGTGAGGATATTCCGGTCGTCATCGACGAGGGCAATTCTCGACATGCCTGTATTCCTTATTGTTTGTGCTCGTTTGCCTTGTTTTGCCTCAACATCCCGAATCGCACCTTTGGAATCAACAACTAACTGCGAATCACAGGCACTTGCGGCCATGATTGAACCGCAAAAGTGAGAACGAATGGCTAATTTGCATCACTCAATCGTCGCATTTTGCACCTCTCGGCAGATGTTTGCGTTAAACTGCCGCTGGTTGCGCTAACGCCGCACCTGCGCCGGTTCCTTTGCAAAAGTGACATGTTATAGGGGCGGAACTTCCCCCACGTCGGGGAGGTGTTCCGGGCCGGGAAGGGCCGGGACAGGCACCCAGATACGAGCTTGCCTCAGGAGCATGAAAAAACGATGACCATTGGACGCGTGAACCCCGCCAAGCGCTTGGAAGATCAAGGGATTACCGGGCTGGGAAACGTCTATTACAACCTCATCGAGCCGGCCATCATCGAACAGGCCGTCAAGCGGGGCGAAGGTGAGCTGGGGATCGGCGGCGCGTTTCTGTGCACCACCGGAAAATTCACCGGCCGCTCGCCGAAGGACAAGCACGTTGTGCGCTCGGCGGCGACCGAAAACACCATCTGGTGGGACAACAACGCACCGATGTCCGAAGCGGGCTTCGACGCGCTCCATGCCGACATGATCGAGCACATGAAGGGGCGCGACTACTTCGTGCAGGACCTCTTCGGCGGCGCCGACCCGGCGCAGCGCCTCGATGTCCGGATGGTCACGGAACTGGCCTGGCACTCGCTCTTCATCCGCCACATGCTGCGCCGTCCCTCGCGGGACGAGCTCGACAGCTTCGTGCCGGAATTCACCGTCATCAACTGCCCGAGCTTCAAGGCCGACCCGGCCAAGCATGATTGCCGCTCCGACACGGTGATCGCGCTGAACCTCGACAAGAAACTGATTTTGATCGGCGGCACCGAATACGCGGGCGAGAACAAGAAATCGGTCTTCACCCTGCTCAACTACCTGCTGCCCGAGCGCGGCATCATGCCAATGCACTGCTCGGCCAACCACGCCCAGGGCAACCCGGTGGACGCCGCCGTGTTCTTCGGCCTCTCCGGCACCGGTAAAACCACCCTGTCGGCCGACCCCAACCGCGTGCTGATCGGCGATGACGAGCATGGCTGGTCGGACCGCGGCACCTTCAACTTCGAGGGTGGCTGCTACGCCAAGACGATCAACCTTAGCCCGAAGGCCGAACCCGAAATTTACGCCACCACGCAGATGTTCGGCACTGTCATTGAGAACATGGTCTACAATCCCGAGACCAAGGAACTCGATTTCGATGACGACAGCCTGACCGCCAACATGCGCTGCGCCTACCCGCTGGAATACATCTCCAACGCGTCCGAAACCGCGCTCGGCGGCCATCCCAAGAACATCATCATGCTCACCTGCGACGCCTTCGGGGTGCTCCCCCCGATCGCCCGGCTCACTCCGGCGCAGGCGATGTACCACTTCCTCTCCGGCTTCACCTCCAAGGTGGCCGGCACCGAGCGCGGCGTGACCGAGCCCGAGCCGACCTTCTCCACCTGCTTCGGCGCGCCCTTCATGCCGCGCCGCCCGGAGGTCTACGGCAACCTGCTGCGCGCCAAGATCGACACCCACGGTGCCACATGCTGGCTGGTCAACACCGGCTGGACCGGCGGCGCCTACGGCACCGGCAACCGGATGCCGATCAAGGCCACCCGCGCCCTGCTGACCGCCGCGCTCGACGGCTCCCTGCACGAGGCGACCTTCCGCAAGGATGAGAACTTCGGCTTCCAGGTCCCCGTGACCGTCGCCGGAGTGGACGCCGCCCTTCTCGACCCGCGCTCCACATGGGCCGACAAGGAAGCCTATGACGCGCAGGCCACCAAGCTGGTTGAAATGTTCGCCGAGAACTTCGCCCAGTATGACGCCTACATCGACGACGACGTGAAGGCCGTCGCCATCGGCTGATGCAATGCGTCGCGCAAAATCGGGCGGTGCGGGCCGGGCTGGCCCTCGCCGCCCTTTTGCTGTCCGCCCTCCCCGCCGCTGCCGGGCCAGCCCCGTCGATGGACAGCGGAGCAATCGCCGCACTGGAGTTCGGCATCGTCTGCCCGCCCCGGGTGGTCGGCTCCGAGACGGCACCCGGCACCGAGAATGGCCGGGTCGACATCTTCGAGGGCGAGCCGCGCTTCATCGACAGCGGGGGTATAGTGCCTGCCACCCTCGGCATGAGCTTTGGCGTGCGGGCATGGGCGCAGGATGGCACCGCCCCGCGCAACGTGACCATCAAGAGCCTGCATCCCCGCTTTCCGGGCACAGGAACCTCCGAGCAGAGCTTTGGCTCCTCCATTGCGCCGGGCCGCCCCATGACCCATATCTACACCTTCGACATGCCACATGAGGCCGCCCCCGGCCTCTGGCAGCTTCAGGCCGAAGCGGAGGGTAAATTGCTCTATTCTGTTCCGTTCGAGGTGGTTCCGCCCGCGGCCTACACCGGCCCGGCGCTCGACTGTGCGGAACCGCCAGTTCTGAGCCGTGCCACCCCTGCCCCGAGGTCGGCCGGATGATCCGCGCCGCCCTGTTGATGAGCACCGCCCTCGCCCTGCCCGCAGCAGCGCAGGAGGCCTCCGCCGATCTCTACATCAACCCGGCCCTCGTGGCCGACGTGAGCTATGGCCTCAACTGCTCTGTCGAGATCACCGGCTCGATCGACGCGCCCGACACCGACCGGGGCGAGGTCGACGTGTTCGACAAGTCACCCGAGCTGTCACCTCTCGGACAGCTCGTGCCGGCACAGCTCGGCCTCGGCTTCGGCGTGCGGGCCCGTGCGGCAGATGGGGTGCGCATCACCGGTGCGACCTTCCGGGTGTTTCACCCCCCGTTCCCGGGGCGCGGCACCACCGAGCAGAGCTGGCTGGCAAGCTATGTCGACAGCAGCCACTCAACTCACCTCTACCGCTTCGACTTTCCCTATGAGGCCGTCCCCGGCACCTGGGTGATGGAGGCCACCCATGAGGGCGAGCTTCTCTATCGGATCCCCTTCACCGTGGTGCCCGAGGCGGCCTATCCGGGGGCCGAGACCCTCTGCGACCCCGAGGGCCTTCTGAGCCTCGCACCTTCCCTCCGCCACCCGGCGTAGGGCGGGACTTGTCCCGCCGCCCCGAGGCGCCTTAGCCCATCAGCCCGCGCCGGATCAGGTTGAGCCCGGCAAAGAGCAGCACCGCCAGCGTGGCCTTGCGAAAGGTGTTCTGGTCGATCCGGTCCTGCACCTTGAAGCCAACCCACATGCCCGCAACCGCAGGCACGAGCAGCATGGCCGAGAACCAGACCGTTTCGCCGTTCATCACGCCGCTCTTGAGGTGGCCCGCCAGCAGCATCACCGAGCCGAGGCCGTAGATTACCCCCTGCACCACGATCTGCCGCGCCTTGGGGGTTTCGATCGCCACGAGGTAAAGCACCGTCGTCGGCCCCCATGTGCCCGCAAGCCCGCCGAGTGTGCCGGAGAGAAACCCCGCGATGACGGAAGCCAGGGGCCGTCGCTCCTCCGGGATTACCAGCTTCAGCCCGGCAAGCTGGATCGCACAGAGCGCCGTGACCGGGATTCCGAGCACGAGGTACATCACGTCATCGGGGATCACGGTGACGAGCTGGGCCGACAGCAAGATCATCACGCAGACGATCAGGATGTAGACCCAGTAGTCGCGCAGCGCCGACTTCGCCTCCACCCAGCCGCATCGGGCCACCTGAAGCGCATTTGAGAGCACGATGGGCAGGATGATGCCGGCCACGACCAGCTTGGGATCCAGCAGGATCCCCATGCCCGAGATCATGATGAGCGGCATGGCAAAGCCCACCGCGCCTTTCACCACGCCCGCCAGCACGGTCACGGCGAGCGCAAAGACAATGAGGCCGGGGGTGAGAAGGTCTGGCAAAAGGTTCATACTGCCTCTTATCGCGCCGCCCGCGCCGCTGCATCCCAAATTGACCGCGACATTTTTATGCAAGAAAGATACAGATCACGAAATTAAGTTGCGCTGCAACTGCGAAGGGATTATTCCACCCGGGCACGACAGCGAGGACCGAATCCATGCCCCACGACGGACAGGACATGACCGCACAATCCGCCCTTCTCCCAGATCTTCTCAACCTCACCGGCGCCGCCATCGCGCCGGCCAAGGCGATCTTGGAGAAGGCCCAGAGCCACCTGAAGGGCGCGCTGGAGAAGGACGGCCGCATTTCGGGCGCCGCGATCGAGGCAAACCAGACCGCCGCCCACGGGCTGGCCTGGCTGGCGACCTATGTACAGGCGCTCGAGCAGATGCAGAAATGGGCCGAGCGGCTGACGGCGGATGGCAAGTTCGGTGAGGTCGAGGGCCTGCTGCACCAGATCGCCTTCGGCGAGTATCTCTGGCAGATCTACGGCGGCATCCCGATGAGCCAGGGCGAAATCATCCGCCTCCAGGATATCGGCCTCGGGCAGGACGACCAGCGCGCACTGATGTCACCCGAAGTCATGACGCTCTGCAACGGCGGCAATACCCAGGCCGCGCGCCTTCGCCTCGTGGAGCTGATGCAGGAGCAGGCGGCCAATATCACCGTGGGTGCGACCGGGTTGGACGACGAACTGGAGATGATCCGCGAGCAGTTTCGCCGCTTTGCCGTGGAGCGGGTCGAGCCACACGCCCATGAGTGGCACCTCAAGGACGAGCTGATCCCGATGGAAATCATCGAGGAGCTGGCCGAGATGGGGGTGTTCGGCCTCACGATCCCCGAGGAATACGGCGGCTTCGGGCTGTCGAAGGCCTCGATGGTCGTGGTCTCCGAGGAACTTTCGCGCGGTTACATCGGCGTTGGCTCGCTGGGCACCCGCTCGGAGATCGCCGCCGAGCTGATCCTCTGCGGTGGCACCGACGCCCAGAAGGAAAGCTGGTTGCCCCGGCTCGCCTCCGCCGAGATCCTTCCGACGGCCGTGTTCACCGAGCCCAACACCGGCTCCGACCTTGGCGCCCTGCGCACCCGCGCCGTGAAGGAGGGCGACAGCTACTCCGTCACCGGCAACAAGACCTGGATCACCCACGCGGCCCGTGCCCACGTGATGACCCTGCTCGCCCGCACCGACCCTTCGTCCAGTGATTACAAGGGCTTGTCGATGTTCCTCGCGGAAAAGACCCCGGGCACCGACGAGGACCCCTTCCCGACCGAAGGCATGACCGGCGGCGAGATCGAGGTGCTTGGCTACCGCG
Organism: Oceanicola sp. 502str15; assembly: GCF_024105635.1. Taxonomy (NCBI): domain Bacteria; kingdom Pseudomonadati; phylum Pseudomonadota; class Alphaproteobacteria; order Rhodobacterales; family Roseobacteraceae; genus Oceanicola; species Oceanicola sp. 502str15. The sequence continues at coordinate 4,061,347 of NZ_WYDQ01000001.1, read as the reverse complement.
GCATGAAGGAATACGAACTTGGCTTCGACGGCTTCAAGGTGAAGGCCGAGAACCTGCTGGGCGGCGAAGAGGGCAAGGGCTTCAAACAGCTCATGGAAACCTTCGAGAGTGCTCGCATCCAGACCGCCGCCCGCGCCATCGGCGTGGCCCAGTCGGCGCTGGATATCTCGATGAAATACGCGCTGGACCGCAAGCAGTTCGGCAAATCCCTCATCGACTTCCCGCGTGTCGCCTCCAAGTTGGCGATGATGGCCGTCGAGATCATGGTCGCCCGGCAGCTCACCTATTTCTCGGCCTGGGAAAAGGACCACGGGCGCCGTTGCGACCTCGAGGCCGGCATGGCCAAGCTGCTCGGCGCGCGCGTGGCCTGGGCAGCGGCGGACAACGGCTTGCAGATCCACGGTGGCAACGGGTTTGCGCTGGAATACAGCATCAGCCGGGTGCTCTGCGACGCACGCATCCTGAACATCTTCGAAGGTGCGGCGGAAATTCAGGCCCAGGTCATCGCTCGCAGGCTGCTGGCCTGAGGCAGGGGTTTCCTGCCTCATCGCAGGAGCTTAGCCGCCGACCCAGACCAGTTTGCAGGCAAAGCCCGGGCGCCCCGGCGCATGGCCATCGGTCTGTGCCGCCCGGCATTGCGCCATGGCCTCGGCCTCGGCTGCGGCCCGGGTGCGGAAACCCGATGCGCTGCCCCAGTACCCACGACGGTCAACAGCGAAGGCCTTGGTGCCCGCGTAACCGCGTTGCAGCCCGATCAGCGCCTCGGCCTGCGGGCCCGACAGATGCGATGCGCCGGGCTGCACCGGCGCGGCGGGGATGATTTCTGCCACGATCCGGCAATCCGCGGCGAAGGCGGCACAATGGGCCAGAGCATCGGCCCGTGTCACGGAACGGTCGGCGTATCCGGCGACGGCCCCGAAGGCCCCTTTTTCCCCAACCGCGAAGGCCCCGTGCCACTGCGGCCCGTCGAGGAACTCGGCATAGGCGCGGTGCATGGCCCAGGCCTGGGGATAAGCCGCCGCCAGCTCCGCTGCGGAAGGCCCCAGCACAGCCGCCTCGGGAACGGCCGCCTCACTGCGCACCAGCCCGCTCACCGCCGAAAAGCTCAGGGCGGCAATGGCGGAAACGGCTATGAACAGGGTGGACTTTCTCATCTCGGTGGAAAGATGCCGGGCAAGCGTGGCAAGATCGTGGCAGTTTGGCGGCGCGGGGCTGACGCCCTATCTAGGGGTTATGAAAAACATCGCCCTCACCGCCCTCCTCGCCCTCACCCCCCTTGCCGCCGCCTGCAAGGACGAGACCGTCACCGGCTATGCCCCCGGCATCTACCGGCTGGAAGAGATCGACGGCACGTCGTTTGAATGGGGCGCCACGCTGAACCTGACGGAAGCAGGCAGGATCTCGGGTCAGGCGCCCTGCAATGGGTATTCTGCCGAACAGACAGCGCCTTACCCATGGTTCAAACCGGGACCGATCGTGGCGACGCGCATGGCCTGCCTGCATATGAACGGCGAGGCCGAATTTTTCGAGGCTCTGGGCGCGATGACCCTCGCCGAAGGCAGTGGGCCGGTGTTGATCCTCTCCAACGAGGCGGGGCGGGAGATGGTGTTCAGGCGCGAGGAGTGAGGCTCGCTAGCCCTTCGCCAACACCCGCAAGAGCCGCCCGCGTGCGCCCGGCAGGGGCTTTTCGCCGAGGGTCGCGCGCAACTGGTGTTCGAGAAAATACCCGGTGGTTTCAAGCCCCTGCATCAGCTCACCGGGGCTTTCCGGCGGCTCGCCCATGAGGCAGGGCGGCAAGGGCAGGAGCTTGGGTGCCCAGTCGCCGGCCCCCGCAACGCTCACGGCCCTGCCGGTTTTTGGCGAGACATAGGCCAACCCCTCGGTGGCGCCGGTCGCGGCGCAGCAGGTGAGATCGAGGCCGAAGCCCATTTCGTCGAGCAGCGCCAATTCCCAGCGCAAATAGGCCAGTGGCCAGTGCTGTGACGCCTCTTCGATGAGATCGAGCACGGTGAGAGAGCGGGTGTAAAGGCCGGGATAGGCGGCCCTTTCGGGCAGGACGAAGGAGAGCAGCGAGGTTACGGCGCCGAGGCCCGCCAGTGCCCTGCGGTCACCCAGAACGCCAGCTGCGCGGGCGTGAATGGGCTCGACGGTGAAGGCGCCGAGATGGTCTTCGAGCCGGGCGCGCCAGCTCAGGTCGAGCTGCGCGCCGGGTTGCAGGATGGGGGCCATCCGGCGGCCGGCGCCGCCGCGGACGACGCCTGCGTGCCGCCCTCGGGATGACGTGAAAACCTCAATGATTGCAGCGTTTTCGCCATGGGGGCGGGCGGTCAGCAAAACGCCTTCCTCGCGCCACTCCATCAGTCGAGCCCTTCCTCTTCGAGCAGGTGCCGCCCGGCGCGGTCTTCGACCTCGATCACCCAGATGTCGGGGTCGAACCGGCGCTGCGCGCGCAGGGTCTCATCGACCTCGGCCTCAGGCCCCTCGGCGAGCACGTCCCATGGCCGCGAACCGTCCATCGCCATGATACGCTGAAAGGCCCGGGCGGTGCCGTCGAGGGGGCTTTGCTTGATGAGGATGTTGCCCGCCGTCTCGTCGCCCTTGGCGACCACGAAGGCGGGAATGTCAGCGAGGCGCAGGCGGGTCAGGTAGGCCTGAACCCAGAACGAGCTGGTCAGCCGGGTCAAGCGTTACCGTCCTTGAAATCAAGGCCCATCTCATCGTAGCGCTCCGACTCTTCAAGCCATCCCGGCCGCACCTTCACTTGCAGGAAGAGGTGCACGCGGTGGCCGAGGAACTCCTCGAGATCCTCGCGCGCGGCCTTGCCGACGGCCTTGATCGTCTCGCCTCGGTTGCCGAGCACGATGCCCTTGTGACCGTCGCGCATGACGTAGACGATCTGGTCGATCTTGGCGGAGCCGTCCTTGCGATTTTCCCAGGCCTCGGTCTCGACGGTGAGCTGGTAGGGCAGCTCCTGATGGAGGCGGAGGGTGAGCTTTTCGCGGGTCATCTCGGCGGCGATCATGCGCAGGGGCAAATCGGCGATCTGGTCTTCGGGGTAGAGCCAAGGGCCCTCGGGCAGCTCCTTGGCGAGCCACTTGCGCAGGTCGTCAACGCCATGGCCCTTTTCGGCGGAGATCATGAAAACCTCTGCGAAGTCATAGGCTTCGCTCAGCTTTGCCGTCAGCTCCAGCAGCACCTCGGACTTGACCCGGTCGATCTTGTTGATCGCCAGCGCCACCTTCTGGCCTGCGGTTTCACGCTCCTTCAAGGAGTCGATGATGGCCTGCACGCCCTCGGTCATCCCGCGATGCGCCTCGATCAGAAGCACCACCACATCGGCATCCGCCGCCCCGCCCCATGCCGCGGCCACCATCGCCCGGTCGAGCCGGCGGCGGGGGCGGAAGAGGCCGGGGGTGTCGACGAAGACGATCTGGCTTTCGCCCTCGATGGCCACGCCGCGAATGCGGGTGCGCGTGGTTTGCACCTTGTGGGTGACGATGCTGACCTTGGCGCCGACCATGCGGTTGGTCAGCGTCGATTTGCCCGCGTTGGGCTCTCCGATCAGGGCGACGAAACCGGCGCGTGTGGTCATGGGGCGTGGCCTTTCATGGAGACGAGTCTAGCCTGCGTGCGAAGGCGCTTCCATAGGCTCAGGCGAGGGTCAGCACAAGCGGGCAATGGTCAGAAACCTCGGGGGAGTGGAGCACGTCGAAGCCCGCGACGGCGAGGCCCTCGCTGACCATCATGTAATCGGCAAAGCGCTCCGGCTTGGGGTAGAGGCTGTTGCGGGTGCCGGGGTGGCCGCCCTCGCGCACCAGCTCGCGGGGGGCGAGGCGGGAGAGCATGCGCAGGGTCTCGCTGCCGGGCAACACGTTGAAATCACCGCAGATTGCAACCTCGTCGCCGGGCTGGCGGACGGCCTCGACAAGCCCCGCAAGGCGCTCGGCTTGGGCGGCGCGGGCCGGGGTGTCGGCCTTGCCGGCCTGCGGGTCGCGCAGCCCGTGCATGTGGGCGATGACCACCGCCCCCTCGGGGCGCCAGAGGCGCAGGGCGTGGCCGGTGCGGGAGCGGGGGTGCGCACCGAAGCCGTCGGCACCGAAGGTGCCGTGCACGAAGCCTTGGGCCTGATGCGTCACCGGCAGGCCGCGACGGGTGAGCGTGGCGAGGCCCCATTGGCTCCAGACCTGGGTATCGCCGTGCCAGAGCGGGCCGCGGGCAGCGGGGCAGAAGGTGATGTCATGGCGCGGAAGGGCGGCGGCGAGGTCGGCCAGCATATCGGCCCGTTGGGGCAGGTTGCGGCCATCATCGCGGTAATCGAGCCAGGGCGCGGGCGCAGCTGGAACATGGACAACCTCTTGAATACACAGGATATCCGGGTCGTCCTGCGCCAGCCATTCAGAGAGTTCGGCGTGCATCCGCCCGCCCCAGGCGTTGAGGCAGGTGAGGCGCATCAGCCCTGCAACCGGTCCAGCAGGGCCCGCGCGGCCTCGTGCTCGGCGAGCTTCTTGCGGCGCGCCTTGCCCATGGCCTCCTCGCCGTTGGTGAGCACGGCGGCGATGTGGAAGATGAACTCGTGGCCATCTCCCTCCTGCTTGCGCAGTTCATAGGCGGGCGGCGGCAGGCCGCGCGCCTGCGCCCATTCCTGCAGCGCGGTCTTGGCATCCTTGGCGTCCGCCTCCACCGCGGCAACCCGTTTGCCCCAGTGACGCAACACCACCGCGCGCGCAGCGTCGAAACCGGCATCGCGGTAGACGGCGGCAATCACCGCCTCCATCGCATCGCCCAGCAGCGCCTCCTTGCGGCGCCCGCCCGACTGCATCTCGGAGCGGCCGAGCTTGAGAACCTCGCCCACCCCGATCTCGCGGGCGACCTCGGCGCAGGTCTCCTTGTTGACCAGCACGTGGAAGCGGGGCGAAAGCTGGCCCTCTGCGGCGGCGGGATCAGCCTCCATAAGTGCTTCGGCCACCACGAGGCCAAGCACCCGGTCGCCCAGAAACTCCAGCCGCTGGTTGTTGGCCTGCCCCGCCGTGGAAAACGACGGGTGGGTCAGCGCCCGCAGCAGGAGCGCGGGCTGGGCAAACTGGTGCCCGAGTCGCACCGCGAAGGCTTGAACCTCTGCCGAGGGCTTCATTCGATCTGCATCCCGTATCTATCACTGCGCCAGTTACCAAAATCATAAAGCCACGATCCGGCCGCGGAAAACAGCACCCGGTCAGCATGTCCGCGAATGTTGGAAACCGGCACCATTCCGATGCCCCCGGCCTGCGGGGGCAGGCGGCTGTCGGCGCTGTTGTCGCGGTTGTCGCCCATCACGAACACATGCCCCTCGGGCACGGTGGCTTCGGGCGTGGTATCGAGCGGGCCGGCATCGGAGATGTTCAGCACCAGATGACTGCGCCCCTCGGGAAAAACCTCTCGGAGCAGGGACTTGCGACAGGTTTTGCCCTGCCCGACGGGATCGTTGGCGCAGCGCGGCAGCACGCTCTGCGGGCCCTGGGGCGCCATGATCTCTTCAAACTCGCCCAGCGGCTCCTGCACCAGCGCCACCCCGTTCAGCACCGGAACGCCACCCTGCATGGCGATGGTGTCGCCGCCCAGCGCGATGACGCGTTTCACGTAATCGGCGCCGTTGACGGGATGGCGGAACACCACCACGTCACCGCGTGCGAGGGGCCGGGGGAGGCGCTCGTTGACGAAGAAGTAATCGCCCACCAGAAGCGTGGGTTTCATGGACCCGGCGGGGATGTAGAACGGTGCCCAGATCAGGCGGAGGGCAAGGGCGAGGGCCGGGAGGCCGAGCACGACGGCAACGCCCAACCCGAGGAAAAACCAGTAGAAAACCCGCCGCAAAGGCTCACTCGATCTTCTTGAAGAAGCGGTCGCTGCGCCATGTCCAGAAGTAGAAGAGCGAGCGGCCGGCCGAGGAGAACATGACCCGGTCGACGCGGCCGATGAGGTTTTCGAAGGGCACGTAGCCGACCCCGCCGAGCTGCTGGGAGACGCGGCTGTCCTGGCTGTTGTCGCGGTTGTCGCCCATGAAGAAGTACATGCCCTCGGGCACGTTGTAGACGTTGGTTTCGTCCTGATGCCGGTTGGGGAAATACTCGACGTTCAGGGTATCGTAGCTGCGGCCTTCGAGGTCGGTTTCGATGAGGCGCTGCTTTTCGCAGGTGCCGCCCTGGCCGACGGGGGCGTTGGAGCAGGCGGGCTCGGTGCCCTGGCTGCCCTGGGGCGCCTTGATCTCGGTGAAAAGGCCGCCGTCTTCCTGCTTGTAGGGGGTGCCGTTGACGATGAGCTGGCCCTTCGTCACTTGAATGCGGTCGCCCGGCATCCCTATGAGACGCTTGACGAAATCGGCCCCCGACACCGGATGACGGAACACCACCACATCGCCGCGCTCGGGCTCTCCGGCCCAGATCCGGCCCGAGATGGGGCAGGCGGAAAACGGGCAGGAGTGGCGGGAGTAGCCGTAGGCCATTTTATTGACGAAGAGGAAATCTCCGATCAGCAGCGTGTCCTTCATCGAACCGGTCGGAATCCAGAACGGCTGGAACAACAGGGTGCGGAAGACCCCGGCGATGATGAGGGCCCAGAAGATCGTTTTGATCGTCTCCATAAACCCGTCGCCGGCTTTGGTTTTTTCGGCCATTTGGCTTCCTCGCCTGTCTCTGCGCTCGCGCAGCTACATGGCGGGGGGGCGCGGGCGTGTCAAGGCGCGGCGACCCCACCGCACGGAAGGGTTAAGACGGGTGTTAACCACGAAAAAGCGAATGTCACATCCCGTGCACAACCCGTACACAACCTGTGCATACATTTTTTGACATAGAGGGAGGGCCGTAACCTTCCCTACCCCACCGCGCGGATCGGCAGGGCCTCGATCAGCACGAAGGCCTGCGCCCAGGGATGATCGTCGGTCAGGGTGACGTGGATCACCGCCTCGTGGCCCGGCGGGGTCATCGAGGCGAGGCGCTCGGCGGCCCAGCCCGTGACCTCCATCACCGGCTGGCCGGTGTGCAGGTTGCGCACCGACATGTCCTTCCAGGCGATGCCCATGCGCAGCCCGGTGCCGAGCGCCTTGGAGCAGGCCTCCTTGGCGGCCCAGCGCTTGGCATAGGTGCCCGGCGTGTCGGCCCGGCGCTCGGCCTTGGCCTGTTCGAGCGGGGTGAAGACGCGGTTGCGGAAGCGGTCACCGAAGCGCTCCAGCGTGCCGGCGATGCGCTCGATGTTGGCGAGGTCGGTGCCGATGCCGAGGATCATTCGTTGCCGAGCTGCTGGGTCACGCCGATTTCGCCGGTGGACTGGTTGAGGGTGATCGTCAGCAGGGTGGAATTGACGAAGTTCTTTTCGGGCAGCCAGATCATGGCGGGCAGCGTGAGGGTGAGGCCGGTGGCCGGGTCGTAGCCCGCTTCGAGCAGGTCGAACTGCACCCCGGCCCAGCCCGAGCGGCCGTCGCGGGAGAGCACCTTGCACTGGCGCCCGCCGACCTCGTCGTAGGGCGGCGAGAGGATCATCAGGTGATAGGGGGCGGCGGCGGGCTCGATGGTGTCGAGCAGCACGAGGCGGACCTCGCCATTGGCGAAGGTGCGGGTGCTGGCTTCCCAGGGTTCGGGGATGTTGCGGGCATCGGTGCGGAAATCGCCACAGTCGGAGAGCTCCTGCGCGCGGGCCGGCATGGTGGCGGCGAGGCAGAGGGCCGCGCCGAGGAGAAGGGGGGCGAGGCGACGGGTCATTTGTGGGCTCCTTCCGCGCCCAGTGCCTTGAGTTGCGACTTGGCGCCCATGCCGAAGAAGAAGCGGTTGGCGAGGAAGACCACGCCGAGCAGCACCACGAAGACCACGGCGACGATGCCGAGGAGCTGGGGTTCGCGCAGTTCGGGCATCACGAGGAGGACGCCGAGGAGGACCACCGCGTTGATGGCGGCGACAACGAGGGTCATCCGCAGGGCGCCGGCCCATGCCTCGCCGCCCGGCAGCGGGGCGCGGGTGGTGCGGGCGTAGGCCTGGCCCTCGATGAGGGCGGCGAGCATGGGTGGCAGGGCGGTGGAGAGGCCGGAGGGGGCGGAGACGCCGAGGAAGGCCTCGAGCGCCCAGAGCAGCGCGGCGAGCGCGACGGCTGCGGCGATGTAGACGCCGGCGTATCGCAACAGGTTGATCCGCATCGCTTGTGTCTCCGTCTGGACCCTTTGGGCGGAGAGTCTAGCGGCAGGGGCGCGGCAGGGGAAGGTCGGCCAGCTCGCGGAGCGACATGGCGCGGATGGCCGGGTGGGCGAGCGGATCTGCCGGGTCGGGCGCGCGGCGGGTGGGGGTGAAGAGGGTTTTGAGCAGGGTGAGCATTGCTTGCCTCCTTTCAGATGGGCTGAATATAGCCCGTCGCATGGCGCTCATGGATTGCTCTTGTTGTGAACTGCCTTATAGTTTTGCTATATGGCCGATCTCTCCGACATACCGCTCAACGCGCTGCGGGCCGCCGAGGCCGTGGCGCGGCTTGGCTCGCTCTCCAGGGCGGGCGCGGCGCTTGGGGTTTCGCCCGGGGCGGTGAGCCAGCAGGTGGCGCGGGCCGAGGCGGCGCTGGGGCGGGCGCTGTTCGAGAGGCGTCCGGGCGGGATGGTGGCGCTGGAGGAGACGGGCGAGGTCTTTGCCAACCTTGCCGAGGGCTTTGCCCGGCTGGGACAGGCGGTGGAGGCGGCGCGGCGGGACCGGGCGCATGTGCTGACGGTCTCGGTTGCGCCGATCTTTGCCGCGCGATTCCTGATCTGGCGGCTGGCGGATTTTACCCGGGCGCACCCGGAGATTCAGGTGCGGATCGACTCCTCGGTGGGGCTGGTGGATTTTGCCGCCTCCGACATCGACCTTGCGGTGCGGATCGGCCCCGGCGGCTACCGGGGCGTGGCCTGCGAAAAGCTGTTCGACCAGCGAATCGTGCCGGTGTGCTCGGCCGATCTGGCGGCGGGGATCACCGGGCCGGAGGGGTTTGCGGAGCGGCCCATTATCCGCGACAGCAGCGCGATGTTCGGCTGGGGCGACTGGCTGGGGGCGGAGACGGTGGCGCTGGGGGCGGGGCCGGAATTTTCGGACGCCTCGCTCTGCTTTGATGCGGCGATGGCGGGGCAAGGGGTGTTTCTGGCCTTCGAGGTGCTGGCGCATGATCCGCTGAAGCGGGGGCAGGTTGTGGCGCCGGTGCCGCGCTGGGAGAAGACGGCGCATGCCTATTGGCTGCTGCACGCAGAGGGGCGGAGCCTGAGCAACCCTGCGAGGCTGTTTCGGCGGTGGCTGCGCGGCGCGGTGGCGGCGGAGGGGCTGGGGGGAGGTGCGCCATGAAGGCGCAGCCTACAGGTAGCCCAGCCTAGGCGCGGGCCTCGTCCATCAGGCGGCGCATTTCGTGGATCGCGGGGGTGAGGCCACGGAAGATGGCTTCGCCGATGATGAAGTGGCCGATGTTCAGCTCGGCCAGTTCGGGGAAGGCGGCGACGGGCTTCACGGTGTCGTAGGTCAGGCCGTGGCCAGCGTGGACCTCGAGCCCGAGAGAGGCGGCGAAGGCGGACATCTCGCGCAGCCGTTCGAGTTCGGCATCGCGCTCGTCGAGGCGGCCCTCGGCGTGCGCGTCGCAATAGGCGCCGGTGTGCAGTTCGACGACGGCGGCGCCGATGCGGTGGGCGGCCTCGATCTGGCGGGCATCGGCGGCGATGAAGATCGACACGCGGCAGCCCGCCTCGGCCAGCGGGGCGATGAAATGGGCGAGCTTGTTCTCTTCCCGCGCAACTTCCAGACCGCCCTCAGTGGTGCGCTCCTCGCGCTTTTCGGGAACGATGCAGACGGCGTGGGGCTTGTGGCGCAGGGCGATGGCCTGCATTTCCTCGGTGGCGGCCATCTCGAAGTTGAGCGGCACGGTGAGCGCGCCCATCAGCGCCTCGATATCGGCGTCCGAGATATGGCGGCGGTCTTCACGCAGGTGGGCGGTGATGCCGTCGGCCCCGGCCTCCTCGGCCAGCCTGGCGGCGCGCAGCGGGTCGGGATAGGCCGAGCCGCGGGCGTTGCGGACGGTGGCGACGTGGTCGATGTTGACGCCGAGGCGGAGTTGGTTGGTCATCTGCGGGCCCTCTCTTGGCGCGGACCTTAGGGCGGGTTTTGCCGGGTTGGAAGGGGCGCCGGGCAGCGCCGTTTCGCCCTACTCGCCCGCGACCTCGCTCTCCTGCTTCTGCCGCTTGGCGGCGATCTCTTGCAGCTTGGCCTTGAGCTGGCCCTTGCGGCGCTGCTGGTAGGCGGTGAGCAGGGGGACGGAGACGTAGTAGCAGATCGTGGCGCAGATGATCCCGGGGATGATGCCGCCGACGAGGTAGGGCAGGAACACATCGTCGAAGAAGCCCGCGAGCTTGCCCCAGTGGGCCTTGTCGGGGGTGAAGATGGCGATGAAGTTGTTCCACAGGTCCGACATGGCGCCGGAGAACGCCTTCATCAGCCCGTGGCTGTCATCCGGCCTCGGGCCGCGCCCGAAGACCGGGCGGGTGCCCAGCATGGCGTGGCCGAGCTTCAGCGACAGGGCGGCGATGATCGGGAAGGTGATGGGGTTGCCGAAGAAGGTGCCGAGGATGGCGGCGAGGATGTTGCCGCGCATGACCTTGGCGACGATGAAGGCCGAGAGGAAGTGGAGCCCGTAGAAGGGCGTGAAGCTGACGAAGACCCCGGCCCAGATGCCCCGGGCGATGCGGTTGGGCGCATCGGGGAGGCGGCGGAGCCGATGGCGGACGTATTGCGCTGCCCGATACCAGCCGCCACGCGGGTAGAAGAACTCGAGCACGATTCGTGCCCAGCTTCGTCTGTCCCTGCGCCTGAATACCAAGCTCGTTCCCCTGCTCTGCGGCCCCTGCGCGGGGCCGCTGGTTCATGGTTTGCGGTCTGTGTTCTTTACCCGAGCGATCTCGGCCACGTCGCTGTCGGCTTCGAGTGCGGTCTGCACCATGTGCAGGTGCTCCACGTCACGCAAGTCCACATCTATCAGCAGACGATAAAAATCCTGTTTCCTGTCGATGAAGTGAAGATCCGAGATATTGGCCTTCTGCTCGCCGATCAGGGTGCAGATGCGGCCGAGGATGCCTGCGTCGTTGGAGATGGTCAGCTCGATGGTCACGGTGTTGACCACGCCGTGCTGGCCGGAGTGCCATTGCAGGTCGACCCAGCGCTCGGGCTCTTCCTCGAACTCGCCCAGCACCGGGCAGTCGATGGCATGGACCATCACGCCCTTGCCCCGATAGGTGATGCCCACGATCCGCTCGCCGGGCACCGGCTGGCAGCATTGGGCACGGGTCGAGATCTGGCCCTCGGGCAGGCCGACCACGGAGCGGGCCTCGTCGACCACCTCGCCCCGGTGGGCCTCGGCCAGGTCAGGGTAGAGGGTGGAGACGACATCGCGGGCGGTCAGCTCGGCGGAGCCGAGGCGGGCCAGCAGCTCTTCGTGGCTCAGGAGGCCGAGATTGCGGGCCGCGGTGGTCAGCGCCTTCTCGGTGGCCTTCTTGCCGACATGCTCGAAGGCCACCCGCGCAAGCTCGCGGCCGAGCTTGATGAAGCGCTCGCGGTCTTCCTCGCGGAGCGAGCGGCGGATCGCCGACTTGGCCCGCCCCGTGACCACGATGTCGAGCCAGGTCGGCTGCGGCCTCTGGCCCTCGGCGGTGATGATCTCGACCTGCTGGCCGTTCTTCAGCCGGGTCCAGAGCGGCACCCGCAGCCCGTCGATCTTGGCCCCGACGCAGCTGTCGCCGATGCGGGTGTGGATGCCGTAGGCGTAGTCGATCGGCGTGGCCCCGCGCGGCAGCTTGATCACGTCGCCCTTGGGGGTGAAGCAGAACACCTGGTCCTGATACATCTCGAGCTTCACGTGCTCGAGAAACTCGTCGTGGTCCTCGACGTCGAGCCTGTCGGTCAGCGAGCGGATCCAGAGGGCGGGATCGACGGCAAAGGGGTTTTCGGCGCGCACGCCGTCGCGGTAGCTCCAGTGCGCGGCCACCCCGGCCTCTGCGACCTCGTGCATCTGGCGGGTGCGGATCTGCACCTCGACCTGCTTGCCGTCACGCCCGGCGACGGTGGTGTGGATCGAGCGGTAGCCGTTGTTCTTGGGGGCGGAGATGTAATCCTTGAAGCGGCCGGGCACCGCCGTCCAGCGGGCGTGGATCGCGCCGAGGATGCGGTAGCAGTCCTCCTCGGAGCCGACGATGACGCGGAAGCCGTAGATATCGGCCAGACGGGAAAAGCTCTTCTGCTTTTCCTGCATCTTGCGCCAGACGGAAAACGGCTTTTTGGCGCGGCCATAGACCTCGCCCTTGATGCTGGATTTCTTCAGCACCTTCTGGATGTCGCGGGTGATGCTGTCGATCACGTCGCCGCTCTCGCGCTGGAGCAGGATGAAGCGGCGAATGATGGAGTTGCGGGCCTCGGGGTTGAGCACCTTGAAGGAGAGGTCTTCGAGCTCCTCGCGCATCCACTGCATGCCCATGCGCCCGGCCAGGGGCGCGAAGATGTCCATGGTCTCCCGGGCCTTCTGGGCCTGCTTCTCGGGGCGCTGGAACTTGATGGTGCGCATGTTGTGCAGGCGGTCGGCCAGCTTGACCAGCAGCACGCGGGGGTCGCGGCTGACGGCCATGATGAGCTTGCGGAAGTTCTCGGCCTGCTTGGTTTCGGAGGACGACAGCTGGAGGTTGGTCAGCTTGGTGACGCCATCGACCAGCTCGGCCACCTCGCGCCCGAACAGCTCGACCACATCGCCGTAGCTGGCCTTGGTATCCTCGACCGTATCGTGCAGCAGGGCAGTGATGATGGTGTCGTCGTCGAGCAGCTGGCGGGCGAGAAGCTCGGCCACGGCGACGGGATGGGTGAAGTAGGCCTCGCCCGACTGGCGGAGCTGGCCGTCATGCATCCGGGCACCGAAGGCAAAGGCCTTGGCGATCCGCTCGGCGTCGCAGTTGGGGTTGTAGGAAGAAACGAGGGCGACGAGACCGTCGGAGTCCATGCCAGTCGCCCTTGCTTTCGTTTACTTCTGTTCCTGGGCTTCCATCAGGGCGCGGAGGAGCTTTTCTTCCGACATGTCGTCGTCGGCGGGCTTGTCCTGCTCGGCACCCATGAGAAGGGCCATCGCGTCATCTTCGGGCTCGTCGACCTCGATCTGGGTCTGGTAGCTCTCGATCATGCGCTCGCGCAGATCCTCGGCCTGCTGGGTCTCTTCCGCGATCTCGCGCAGGGAGACGACCGGGTTCTTGTCGTTGTCGCGGTCGATGGTGATGTCGCCACCCGCGGCGATCTCACGGGCCCGGTGCGCGGCGAGCATGACGAGCTCGAAGCGGTTGGGGACTTTATCTACGCAATCTTCAACGGTGACGCGGGCCATGGATGTCTCCTGCAGGGAGGGGTTGGGCGGTGAAGGCCGGTATGTAGCGGGGGTGGTGCGGGTTGGCAAGGGGTCCAACCCAGGTTTTGCTGGGGTGGGGGCCGGTTTTTCAGGGGGTTGCGGCGTTATGACGACTCTGTGAGGGGGAGCGGTTTGACGGCGGCGCGCTCGGCCTCCGGCAGGGCGGCGGCCATTTGAGCCACGGAGCGCCCGGTGACCGGGTGGCACCAGTCGGGCGCGACATCGAGCAGGGGCACCAGCACGAAGGCGCGCTCGGCCAGGCGGGGATGGGGCAGGATCAGCTCTGCGGGGGTTTCGCGCGCCGCGCTGACCGGCGAGAGCCGCGCCCAGCGCCGCCATGTCGGCCGGTCGGGGCGCACCGCCTCGCCCCAGCCGATCAGGTCGAGGTCGAGCGTGCGCGGCCCCCAGCGCCTGTCGCGGACCCGGCCGTGATCTGCCTCAATCTTGTGCAGATGGGCCAGAACCGCTTCGGGAGAGAGCGTTGTTTCCGCCACAACCGCAGCGTTTATGAAGTCTGGCCCCGCCCCCGCCGGAAATGCAGGGGTCTCAAAGAGGCGGCTTTTTGCCAAAATGGTTAACGATTCGGTGTTTGCGGCGGAAATCGCGGAAAGCACCGTTACATTTGAAGAACCGACGTGTGATGGGGCGTTTGACCCGACGGCAAAGAGTGCTTTTGTAACCATGATATGACATTTGGAGGGTTGCGACCCGGCTTTTTAACACTATTTTCCGCTACGCTCACGGGGATAGATCACTCTTACCCCACTTCCACCACCACCACTCAGGGAGCCGTGAGCCTACTAGAAAGGGTATTTGATGTTCTACCGTGATGAGCGCCTCGCTCTGTTTATTGACGGCTCCAATTTATACGCCGCCGCCAAAGCCCTTGGCTTTGACATCGACTACAAGCTGCTGCGGCAGGAATTCATGCGCCGGGGCAAGCTGCTTCGGGCGTTCTACTACACCGCTCTTCTGGAGAACGACGAGTATTCCCCGATCCGCCCGCTGGTGGACTGGCTGCACTACAACGGCTTCTCGATGGTGACGAAGCCGGCCAAGGAATATGTCGACAGCCAGGGCCGCCGGAAGGTGAAGGGCAACATGGACATCGAGCTGACCGTCGACGCGATGGAGCTTGCCCCCCATATCGACCACGTGGTGCTGTTTTCCGGCGATGGCGACTTTCGCCCGCTGGTGGAGAGCCTGCAACGGCAGGGGGTTCGGGTTTCGGTGGTGTCGACCATTCGCAGCCAGCCGCCGATGATCGCCGATGAGCTGCGCCGGCAGGCCGACAACTTCATCGAGCTGGACGAGCTGAAAGACGTGATCGGCCGCCCGCCGCGCGAGCCGCGCCCCGAGCCTGCGGGCGCCGAGGAGCTTTCGTCGCGCGATTGACGGGGTGGTGGGCAGATTGCCCCACCCTACGGTTTGAGGCCCGCCCGTTGTGGCGGGCCTTTTCAGTTCTGGCCGGCCTCGAACTGGGCGTTCATGCCGTTGTGCGCCTCGATCAGCTCGGGCGGCCAGGTGCTTTTGATGAAGGCGAGGGTGGCGAGGATCTCGTCGTCGCTCAGCACGCCTTCGAAGGCGGCCATGTTGCTTTGGTAGCCCTGCCCCACCACGGCCTCGGTGCCGAACTTGGTGATGGCGAAGAGCATGGCGTCGGGGTGGTGCCAGGTGTGGCCGGTCTCGTCATGGGGCGGGGCGGGCATGAACCCGTCGGCGTCGCGTTCGCGCCAGTTGGCCACCTGCCCCTCCAGCGCCGCGCCGTGGCAGGCGGCGCAGTTTTCGGCGTAGAGGGTCTGGCCGAGGGCGAGGGCCTCGGGGTCGGTGTAGGGCAGAAGGCCGGTGGTGCCTTCGGCCTGGCCGGGCCATGCGAGCCAGAGGCTGGCGAGGGCGGCGGTGCAGGCAAGGGCGATGAGCGGGGTTTTCATGGTATGACTCCTCTTTGGCCGATGTTCTGGCAGGTTCCAGCAGGGGGAAGGCAAGCCCTGCGACGATCACGCCCGCGTCAATTGGCGACGCTTTACCTCGCCCGCGCGGCGCACTACTTCTGGAACCATGGAAAAACCGCCCCTCACCCTCCTCCTTGCCGCCCCGCGCGGGTTTTGCGCCGGTGTCGACCGGGCGATCAAGATCGTCGAGATGGCGCTGGAGAAATGGGGCGCTCCGGTTTTCGTGCGCCATGAGATCGTGCACAACAAATACGTGGTGGACGGGCTACGCGAGAAGGGTGCGGTGTTCGTGGAGGAGCTGGAGGAGTGCCCGGATGACCGTCCGGTGATCTTCTCGGCCCATGGGGTGCCCAAGGCTGTGCCCGCCGAGGCGGCCAAGCGCGAGATGATCTTTGTGGATGCCACCTGCCCGCTGGTCAGCAAGGTGCATATCGAGGCCGAGCGCCATGCCGAGAATGGGCTTCAGATGGTGATGATCGGCCATGCGGGCCACCCCGAGACGGTGGGCACCATGGGGCAGCTGCCCGAGGGCGAGGTGCTGCTGGTGGAGGTGCCCGAGGATGTGGCGGGGCTTGAGGTGCGCGATCCGGAGAAGCTGGCCTTCGTGACCCAGACCACGCTTTCGGTGGACGACACCGCCGAGATCGTTGCCGCCCTGAAGGCGCGGTTTCCGGCCATCGTGGGGCCGCATAAGGAAGACATCTGCTATGCCACCACCAACCGTCAGGAGGCGGTGAAGGCGATTGCCCCGCGCGTCGAGGCGCTGCTGGTGGTGGGCGCGCCGAACTCGTCGAACTCGCGGCGGCTGGTGGAAGTGGCGAGCCGGGCGGGCTGCGGCTATGCGCAGCTTGTGCAGCGGGCGAGCGACATTGACTGGCGGGCGCTTGGCGAGATCGGCACGGTCGGCGTGACCGCCGGGGCGAGCGCGCCGGAGGTGCTGATCGAAGAGGTGATCGACGCCTTCCGCGCGCGCTACGAGGTGAGCGTCGAGATGGTGGAAACCGCGCAGGAGCGGGTCGAGTTCAAGGTGCCGAGGGTGCTGCGCGAGCCGGCCTGAGATTTGCGCTTTGCAGGGCCTGCACGATGGGGCAGGCTCCCTGTTGTGCGAGGATTGACCAAAATAGCTGATGGCCGGGCGTGGCTGAGGGCGGCGGCAGCGGCCCTTGCCTCATTCGTGGCCTTGCTCTCCCCTGCCGGGGCGACCACGCCCCCTGCCCCGCCGCTGGCCTATTACGGGCAGGACAACGGCAGCCTGCCGCCGCCCCACCGGCGCAGCTTCAGCGCCGACATTCGCACCGATGGCACCGCCACGATCCGCAGGTGCCGGGGCTATGGTGAGGACGCATGCGTGGAAGAGGTCATCACCCTGCCCGATGGCGCCATGAAAGCGATCATTGCGGCGGTGCGCGACTCCGGCCTTGCCGCCACCCCAGCCCGAAAGAATGACCGCCCGCCGATTGGCGGCAAAGGGGACTGGGGGCGGGTCTGGCTAAACGGGGAGGAGCTGGCGCTGCCCCGCTCTCCCGATCCGGCGGATGCGGCGCGGGTGCGCGCGGTGCTGGACACCATCAAAGGCGCGATCCCCGAGCAGGCCCGCGCCCGGCTGCGTGACGCCCTTGCAGCCTTGCCCAAGGAGTAGCCCGATGAGTTTTGCCTTCCTTCTCACCACCTTTCTTGTCTGCCTCGCGCCGGGGATCGGCGTGGTTTACACGCTGTCGATGACGCTGGGCGGGGGCTGGCGGGCCGGAGGGCTGGCGGTGATCGGCTGCACGCTGGCGACGGTGGTGCATCTGGCCGCCGCGATGGCCGGGCTGGCCGCAGTGCTGCACAGCTCGGCGTTGCTGTTTCAGGCGATAAAATGGGCGGGCGTGGCCTATCTGCTGTGGATGGCCTGGGGCACGCTGCGGGGCAAGAGCACGCTGGATGTGAAGGCCGAGAGCCCCGGCGCGGCACTGAGGATCGTGCGGCGGGGGATCACGCTGAACATCCTGAACCCGAAGATCCCGATTTTCTTCGTGGCCTTCCTGCCGCAGTTCATCACCCCGGGCGAGGGCGCGACGGTGCAGCTGGTGCAGCTTGGCCTTGCCTTCGTGGGCATGACCTTTGCCGTCTTCGCGCTATACGCGGCGCTGGCGGGCACCATGCGGGCGCGGGTGCTGGCGAGCGAGCGGGCGATGGCATGGCTGCGCCGCGCCTTCGCCGCGAGCTTTGCCGCGCTGGGGCTGAAGCTGGCGATGGAGCGGGCATGAGGCCGGAAGACACCCTCGCGATCTATGATGCGCGGGTCGAGGATTATGTGGCCATGGGGGCGGCGCTGAAGGAGCGGCCCGATCTGGATGCCTTCATGGCGCGGCTGCCCGAGGGCGCCCATGTGCTGGACCTCGGCTGCGGCCCCGGATTTTCGGCGGCGCTGATGGTGGCGCGGGGCTTTGCCGTTGATGCGGTGGACGGCTCTGCCGGGATGGTGGCGCGGGCCTGCGCGCAGCCCGGGGTGCAGGCGCGGCAGGCCCGGTTCGAGGAGATCACCGGGGCGGCGCTTTACGATGGGGTCTGGGCGAATTTCTCGCTGCTGCATGCCCCGCGCGGCGAATTTCCGGAGCATCTTGCCCGGCTGCACCGCGCCCTGAAGCCCGGCGGCTGGCTGCACCTCGGCATGAAGCTGGGCGAGGGCGAGGGGCCGGACAGCATCGGGCGGTTCTACAGCTATTACAGCGAGGCCGAACTGGAGGGGTTGCTGGCGGGCGCGGGGTTTGAGATCGCCGGGCGGCGGGTGTCGCGGGGCAAGGGGCTTTCGGGCGATGCCTCGGAGTTCATCGTGCTGCATGCGCAGGCCATTCCCGAAGGCCCGACAAAGGGTTAACCTCGCCGCCATGGACAAGCTCACATCAGCCGCCCGCGCCTTTGCTGCCAAGAACATGGGCCATGCGATCGTGTTCTTCGCATGGCTGGTGACGGCGGTGCGGGGCATCTGGGAGGGCTGCGAGCCGGTGCCGGTGCAGCGCGTCTATTTCGCCAACCACACCTCGAACGGGGATTTCGTGCTGATCTGGGCCGCCCTGCCCTCGCGCCTGCGCCGCAGCACCCGCGCGGTGGCCGCCGCCGACTACTGGCTGAAGAACGGGTGGCGGGCCTTCATCGGGCGCGACGTGTTCAACACCGTGTTGATCTATCGCGGCGAAGAGGGGCGCGATGTGGACCCTATGGAGCGCATCCTGGAGGCGGTGGATGGCGGCGACAGCCTGATCATCTTTCCCGAGGGCAAGCGGAACATGGACCTCGAAGTGCCGCTGCTGCCGCTGAAATCGGGGATCTTCAACATCTCGCGCCAGCGCCCCGAGGTGGAGATGGTGCCGGTGTGGATCGAGAACCTGAACCGGGTGCTCCCCAAGGGCAAGCTGGTGCCGGTGCCGCTGCTCTGCACCGTCACCTTCGGGCGGCCGATGCAGGTGCTGGAGGGCGAGAGCCGCGAGGATTTTCTGGCGCGGGCGCAGGCGGCGATGCTGGCCTTGCGGCCCCTGCCCGGGCCACAGGAGACCTCGGGGCAGGCCCCTGATGGCTCTACCGGCGAGGCGGCTCCATGAGCGGGGCGGCGGTGGACCTGATCAAGCTGCTGTTCGGCACGCTGGGGGTGCTGGTGCTGGCCACGCTGGTGGGCCGGGTGCTGCGCGAGACCATTGCGCCCGACCGCTCGAACTCGGGCGTCGAGAACCTGAACGCGCGGATCGACGCGTGGTGGGGTATGGCGGCGCTGCTGGGGCTTGCCTTTCTGGCCGGGAAGACCGGGGTGATCGTGCTCTTTGCTCTCGTGTCCTTTGCCGCGCTGCGCGAGGTGCTGACCCTGACCACCAAGCGCGAGGCCGACCACTGGGCGCTGTTCGCCGCGTTTTTCGTGGTGCTGCCGGTGCAGTTCTGGCTGGTCTGGGACGAGTGGTATGGCTTCTATTCGATCTTCGTGCCGGTCTATGCCTTCCTGCTGCTGCCGGTGGTGGCGGTGCTGCATGGCGACACCCGCGATGTGTTCATCCGGATTGCCGAGACCCAATGGGCCCTGATGATCTGCGTCTACTGCGTGAGCCATGTGCCGGCCCTGCTGACGCTCCGGATCGAGGGCTACGAGGGGCGGGAAGTGCTGCTGATCGCCTGGCTGGTGATCGTGGTGCAGATGTCGGACGTGCTGCAATACACCTGGGGCAAGCTGGTTGGCCGGAGCAAGGTGGCGCCGACAGTCTCGCCCTCGAAGACATGGGAGGGGCTGGTGGGCGGTGTGGCGAGCGCCTCGCTGATCGGCATGGCGCTTTACTGGATCACGCCGTTCACGCCATGGCAGGCGCTGGGGATGTCGCTGGCGGTGACCTGCATGGGGTTCTTTGGCGGGCTGGTCCTTTCGGCGGTGAAACGCGACCGGGGGGTGAAGGACTGGGGCCACCTGATTGCCGGGCATGGCGGGTTCATCGACCGGATGGATTCGGTGGTGTTTGCGGCACCGATCTTCTTTCATCTCGTGCGCTACTTCTGGTCGGCGGTCTGATGGCGCTGGCGGACTCGTCGCTGGCCCATGCGGGCGCCGGGGCGGCGCTGATGGGCGGCTGGGCGTTTTATGCCAACAGCGGCCATCCGATGCCCGCGCCGCTGCTGGCCGCGCTGGTGCAGGGCGCGATGACGGCGGCGATCACCTACGGGCTGAAGCGGGTGCAGGAGGCGCTGGTGCCGCGCCTGCCCGGCGTGGCCGGGCTGGTGATGCCGCCGCTGGTCTGCTGCGCCATCTCCTTCGGGTTGCTGTTTGCGATCCATTCGCTGGCGGGCACGCCGGAGGTGCTGGCCACGCTGGCGGTGCCGACCACGGTGGCGACGCTTTATGCCTGCCTCTACACATGGCGGCTGTGGTCGCGTGGCTGAGCGCCGCCCGATTGCCGCCCGCTCGACGGGCTGGGCGCAGGCGGCGGCGCGGTGGCTGGCCGGCTCGCGGGTTACGCCGAACCAGATTTCGGCCTCCTCGATGGGCTTTGCGGCGCTGGCTTTCGGCTGCCTTTGGCTGACGCGGGGTGCGGGGCCGTCGTTCGACGCCGCGCTGCTCTGCGCCGCTGCCCTGTTCTGCCAGTTGCGGTTGGTGGCGAACCTGCTCGACGGGATGGTGGCGCTGGAGGGCGGCAAAGGCGGGCCGACGGGGCCGTTCTGGAACGAGGCGCCGGACCGGGTGGCGGATGTGATGATTCTGGCCGGGTTGGGGCTGGCGGTGGGGATGCCCTGGCTGGGCTGCCTGGCGGGGGCGCTGGCGGTGGGCACGGCCTATCTGCGCGAGCTGGGCCGGGCCGAGGGGCTGGCGGCCGATTTCTGCGGGCCGATGGCCAAGCCGCAGCGGATGGCGGCGGTGACGGCGGGCTGCGTGGGCGGCGCGGTGGAGGCGCTGGCCTGGGGCACGGGCTGGGCGCTGCTCGCGGCGCTGGGGCTCGTGGCGCTCGGGACCGGGGTTACCGCGCTTCGGCGCGCGCTGCGGCTCATTCGGGCCTTGTCTCTGCCCGGCCGAGGCGGCACATAGCGGCACATGCCAGACCTTTATGCCTATACCGACGGAGCCTGCTCCGGAAATCCCGGCCCCGGTGGCTGGGGCGTGCTGCTGCAGGCCAAGGAGGGCGCGGCGGTGGTGAAGGAGCGCGAGCTGAAGGGCGGCGAGGCGGCGACCACCAACAACCGGATGGAGCTGATGGCGGCGATCTCGGCGCTCGAGTCGCTGAACCGGGAGACCGAGATCACGGTTGTGACCGACTCGGCCTATGTGAAGAACGGCGTGACCGGTTGGATCCATGGCTGGAAGCGGAACGGGTGGAAGACGGCCTCGAAGAAGCCGGTGAAGAACGTGGAGCTCTGGCAGCGGCTGGATGAGGCCAACGCGCGGCACCGGGTGACGTGGAAATGGGTCAAGGGCCATGCGGGCCACCCCGAGAACGAGCGGGCCGACGAGCTTGCGCGGGCCGGGATGGCGCCGTTCAAATAGGCGGGCCTGGCCGACCGCCGGGGTTTGCCCTGTTTCTGCCCCTGTCGTTGGGGGGCCAGCCCCCCAAACCCCCCGGAGATATTTGCACCAAGATGAAGATCAGGCGTTAGGGCGGCGTTAACCTTAACGCGCCATTCTGGCCCTGCGGTACAGGCTGGAGAGCCGATGACCGCCCAAGGTGAAGCCCCGCCCGTCTTTCGCTGGATGGCGCACGGGCGGGGTGGACCTTTGCGATGGATTTTTCGGGTTGGTCCGGCGCGGGCCGGCTACTTCTTTTTGGCGACGACGTAGAGCGCGGCGGCAGCGCCGGCGATGACGGCAAGGATGAGGGCGAGTTTCACCAGGCCGAGGAGCAGCGGCAGCAAAAGCAGCCCGATGTAGCAGAGCAGCACGACGCCGGCCCCCATGGCGGCGGCGACCTCGTCATCGAAGCGGCGGTCGGCGGCACGGTTCAGGGCGAATCCGGCGGCGGCACCGGCGATGAGGAGGAGCACATGGAACATCAGGTGCCGAGACTGCCCGGAAGCGTGAGACCGCGCAAGAGTTCTGCCGCCTCCATCGGGCGTTTGCCGGGGCGCTGGGCCTGGGTGATTTCGACCGCACCGCTGCCGCAGGCGAGGGTGAGGCCGGAGAGAACCTCGCCCGGGGCGCCCTCGCCCGGGGCAAGGCGGGAGCGCAGGAGCTTGAGGCGCTCGCCGGCCACCTCTGTCCATGCGCCGGGAAAGGGGGAGAGGCCGCGGATGTGGCGATCGACCTCGGCGCCGGGGCGGGTCCAGTCGGTGGCGGCTTCGGCCTTGTCGATCTTGTCGGCATAGGTGACGCCCGCGTCGGGCTGGGGCATGGGCGGGAGCGCGCCGGCACGGTCGGCGGCGGCGACGATCAGCCGGGCGCCGAGGGCGGAGAGACGCTCGTGCAGGTCACCGGTGGTTTCCTCGGGGCCGATGGGGGTGCTTTCGCGCAGCAGGACGGGGCCGGTATCGAGGCCGGCCTCCATCTGCATGATGCAGACCCCGGTTTCGGCATCGCCGGCCATCACGGCACGGTGGATCGGCGCGGCACCGCGCCAGCGGGGCAGCAGGGAGGCGTGGATGTTCATGCATCCGAAGCGGGGCGCATCGAGCACCGGCTGCGGAAGGATGAGGCCGTAGGCGACCACCACGGCGAGGTCGGCCCCGAGCGCGGCGAAGGCCTGCTGCGCCTCGTCATCCTTGAGGCGGGCGGGGTGGCGGACGGGAAGGCCGAGGGCCTCGGCGCGGGCCTGCACCGGGGAGGGGCGCTCCTTTTTGCCGCGCCCGGCGGGCCGGGGCGGCTGGGTGTAGACGCAGAGGATCTCGTGGCCGGCGTCGTGGAGCGCATCGAGCGCGGGCACTGAAAACTCGGGGGTTCCCATGAAGATGAGGCGCATTGGCGGGGCTCCTTTTGGGGGAGGCTTTAGCATCTGGAAGGGGTGGGGTGTAGGGGGTGGCGTCTTGCGGCTGCGGGCGGCGCAGGTGCCGGGGTGGTGGGTTTCACCCACCCTACGGGGCGTCAGCGCCTGGTGGCCTTCTTCAGCAGCATCTGGCGCTTGGTGCGGCTGAGGTTGTCGAAGAACATGCGGCCGTTCAGATGGTCGATCTGGTGCTGGACGGAGGTGGCCCAGAGGTCTTCGAACTTCTTCTCGACCCGCGCGCCGCTTTCGTCGGTATAGGCCACGGCCACGCGGGCGGGGCGCGACAGCCTGGCGGAGGCGCCGGGGAGGTTGGGGCTGGCCTCCTCCCAGGAAAACAGCTCTTCGGAGGCCATGGTGATCTCGGGGTCGGCGAGGCGCACGACCTGCCCGCGGGCCTTGGAGCAATCGACCACGGCGAGGCGGAGCATGACGCCGAGCTGGGGCGCGGCGAGGCCGTAGCCGGGCATGGCCTCCATCACCTCGACCATCTCGTCCCAGATGGCGCGGATCTCGTCGGTGATCTCGCCCACCGGCGCGGCGGCGGTTTGCAGGCGCCTGTCGGGCCAGGGGATGAGGGGGCGGGCGCTCATGCCGGGAAGGGCTCGGGCTGGTCGTCGATGATGAGCCTGCCGTCGAGATGGTCGGCCTCGTGCTGTGCGATGGCGGCCTCGGCGCCGGACAGCTCGATGCTGCGGGCGGTGCCGGTTTCGTCGGTGTAGTCGAGACGGACGCGGGCCGGGCGGGTCATGCGCACCGGGCGGTCGGGGATGGAGAGGCAGCCCTCTTCCATGGTGGCCAGGTCGTCGCCGAGCGGCGTGATCACCGGGTCGAGGCAGATGCGGGGGCTCGGGGTGCCCTGTTTCCAGCCGGCGTCCATGACGAAGATGCGGCGCATCACGCCGACCTGCGGGCCGGCGAGCCCGCGACCGGGCGCGGCATACATGGTGTCGAGCATGTCGGCGGCCAGCGCGGCCATGTCCTCGCCCGCGACCGGCGCGCAGACCTGCTTGAGCCGCGCATCGGGCCAGAGCACGACGGGCAGCACGCTCATGGGCGGGGTTCAGGCACGGGCCTGCTCGCGCTTCAGTTTCTGCATCTTGCGGGTGATCATCTGGCGCTTCATCGGGCCGAGGTAATCAATGAAGAGCTTGCCGTTGAGGTGGTCTATCTCGTGCTGGACGCAGGTGGCCCAGAGGCCGGAGAACTGCTCTTCCTGCGCGGTGCCGTCGAGGCCCTGCCAGCGCACCTTCACCTCGGCGGGGCGGGTGACATCGGCGTATTGGTCGGGGATCGAGAGGCAGCCTTCCTCGTAGACGTTCTTCTCCTCCGACGACCAGACGACCTGGGGGTTGATCAGCACCATCGGGCGGGGTTCGGCCTCTTCGTCCTTGACGCAATCCATCACCAGAATGCGCTGCATCTCGGCGATCTGGGGTGCGGCCAGCCCGATGCCGGGGGCCTCGTACATGGTTTCGAGCATGTCGTCGGCCAGCCGGTGCAGCTCCTTGTCGAAGTCTGTCACCGGGTCGGCGGGCTTTTTGAGCCGCGGGTCGGGATGGATGAGAATGTCACGCAATGCCATGGGAGGGGATTTAGGACAGGCGGGGGCGCTGTGCAACATGGGTTGCGCCCGGAAGACGCTGCGCTAGTTTCGGGCGCAAGCAAGGAGCCTTCCCATGAATTTCGACGAGATCATCGACCGGCGCGGCACCCACTCGGCCAAGTGGGACATGATGGAAAAGATTTACGGCGTGCCCGCCGACGGCGGGTTGCCGATGTGGGTGGCCGACATGGACTTTCGCCCGCCCGCCTGCGTGCAGGGCGCGCTGGAAGAGATGATCGGCCACGGGCTCTACGGCTATTACGGCGACGACTCGGGCTACAAGGCGGCCATCCGCTGGTGGCTGGCCGAGCGCCATGGCTGGACGGTGGAGGACGGCTGGATCTTCACCACCCACGGGTTGGTGAACGGCACCGCGGTCTGCGTCGATGCCTTCAGCGACCCCGGCGACGGGGTGGTGCTGATGACGCCGGTCTACCATGCCTTTGCGCGGGTCATCGAGGCGGCCGGGCGCAGGGTGGTGGAGTGCCCGCTGGCGCTGCGGGAGGGCCGCTACGAGATGGATTTCGACGCCTGGGACGCGCAGATGGAGGGCAGCGGCGCGAAGATGCTGGTGCTCTGCTCGCCGCACAATCCGGGCGGGCGGGTCTGGACCCGGGCCGAGCTCGAGGGCGTGGCCGCCTTTGCCAGGCGCCATGACCTGGTGCTGGTGTCGGACGAGATCCACCACGACCTGCTGATGCCCGGCCAGAAACATGTGCCGATGGCGCTGATCGAGGGCGTGGAAGACCGGCTGGTGATGATGAGCTCGACCACCAAGACCTTCAACATCGCGGGTGCCCATACCGGCAATGTCATCATCCCGGACGAGGCGCTGCGGGCGCGGTTTGCCAAGAAGATGGCGGCGCTGGGGCTGTCGCCCAACTCCTTCGGGCTGTTCATGGCCGAGGCCGCCTATTCGCCCGAGGGCGCGGAGTGGGTGGATGCGCTCTGTGCCTATCTCGACGGAAACCGGAAGGTGTTTGACGCCGGGATCGCGGAGATCCCGGGGCTGGCCTCGATGCCGCTGGAGGCGACCTACCTGAGCTGGGTGGATTTCGACGGCACCGGGATGGCGCCGGCCGAGTTTGCCGCGCGGGTGGAGAAGGATGCGAAGATCGCGGTGAACCACGGGCCGACCTTCGGCAAGGGCGGCGAGAGCTTTTTGCGGTTCAACATTGCCACGCCGCGGGCGCGGGTGGCCGAGGCGGTGGAGCGGTTGCAGGCGGCGTTTGGCGACCTGCAATAGAACGGCGGGCCGGGCGGCAGGAGAGACCCTGCCCCTGGCCTAGCTGCTGGGAAGGTAGCCCACCGGTGCATCGCTGCGGCGCTCGAAGTCGAGCGGGGCGGAATCGCTGGCGGCGGTGGAACGTTTGAACTCGAAGATCCGCTCGCCCGCCTCTTCGCGGCTGTTCACGATGAGGCACTGGTAGAGGTGGCGCTCGCCCTCGAAGAGGTCGACCAACCCGCGCAGGTTGGGCGCGGGATCGGCTGCGAGGGCAAAGCCCTTGGTCCAGAACCGCAGCACCTGGTAGGTGTCGTCGCCATCGCGAACTTTCAGACGGCTCTTGCGGCGCTCCGCCTCGCGGCGTGCGGCCTCCAGACCCTCTCGGACCGATTGTGGCAGGAAATCAGACATTTGGCAGCTCCACTCTTGGCGCATGAGCATTGTGACCGAATCGGGTGACGTCAAGGTTAACGTTTTGGCGGCGACCAACGACTTTAGTTTGAAACTCATCGGCAACGCTGGCGGTTCCACCGCAGGAATGCACAGAATACCCTCTTGTCGCGCAAGTTTCGCAAGGAGCGCACAGAGGCTATATCCGTGGCAGCACAGGAATGGAGAACAGCATGGGCCGTCTGGTTGAAGGCGTCTGGAAAGACGAATGGTATGACACCAAGGAGAGCGGCGGAAAGTTCGTGCGCTCGACCTCCGGGTTTCGCAACTGGGTGACGGCGGATGGCTCTGCCGGGCCCTCGGGCGAAGGCGGGTTTGCCGCCGAGAGCGGGCGCTACCATCTCTACGTGTCGCTGGCCTGCCCATGGGCGCATCGTACGCTGATCTTCCGGGCGCTGAAGGGGCTGGAGGCGCATATCGCCGTGTCGGTCGTGCACCCGGACATGCTGGAAAACGGCTGGGAGTTCCGCTCGGATTTTGCCGGGGCCACCGGCGACGGGCTCCTTGGCAAGGACTACATGTGGCAGGTCTATACCCATGTGGACCCGAAGATGAGCGGGCGGGTGACGGTGCCGGTGCTCTATGACACCCAGCGCGATACAATCGTGAGCAACGAGAGCGCCGAGATCATCCGCATGTTCAATTCGGCCTTCGACGGGATCACCGGCAATACCGATGATTACTGGCCCGAGGCGCTGCGCGGCGAGATCGAAGAGGTGAACGAGCGGGTCTACGACACGGTGAACAACGGGGTTTACAAGGCCGGGTTTGCCACCACGCAGGAGGCCTATGACGCCGCGATCCATCCGCTGTTTGAGAGCCTCGACTGGCTGGACGCGCGGCTGGCGAAGCAGCGCTACCTCGTGGGCGGGCAGATCACCGAGGCGGATTGGCGGCTGTTCACCACGCTGGTGCGCTTCGACGAGGTTTACCACACGCATTTCAAGTGCAACCGCAACTTCCTGCGCGAGATGCCCAACCTCTGGGGCTATGCCCGCGAGCTCTACCAGCAACCCGGCGTGGCCGCGACGGTGGTGCCCGCGCATTACATCCGCCACTACCACTACAGCCACGACACGGTGAACCCGCATCGGATCATCCCGATCAACCCGGTGCTGGACTGGACCGCCCCGCATGGGCGCGAGGCGCTGAAGGCGGCGTGAGCGGTGCGGCGTGGGTAGGGCGGGACTTGTCCCGCCGCCCACCCTGGCGACTCAGGAGCCGCGGGGGTAGTTGCGCAGGTATTGGGTCATCTGCCAGCGGATGAGCCAGTTGGCGTCGATCACCCGGTAGTCGACCCCGAGGCGCTGGGCGACGGTGCGCACCTGGAACTCGTAGCGGTCTTCGCGCCGGTCGGTGTCGATCATCACCACCATGGGCTGCTTTCCGGTGAGGGAGGCGGCGAAGACGGCCTGGTGCAGGCTGTCGATGGAGCTGCGCTTGTCGAGCCCGAGCTCGATGACGGTGTCGTCGGTTTCGCAGTCGACGCGGATGTAGTTGAGGTCGTAGCCGACGTTGTAGGCATGGGAGACTTCCGTCTCCCCGCCCGCCACGAGGGCGCAATAGATTGCTGCGAATGCCAGTTCGTTCATCTGTCCCTCGTGGGGGAAAGATAGGGTCGTGCGGAGGTGATGTTAACCTTTCGTTAACAATTTGTGGCGCCGCGTTGCCGCGCCGCCGCGCGGCGGGACAAGTCCCGCCCTACAGGCTGTCTTCGACGTGGAAGCCTTCGGGGATGGTGTCGTGCCCGTCGAGGACGAGGTCGGCCATGACCTGCGCCACGCCGGGGGCCATGCCGAAGCCGATCTTGAAGCCGCCGTTGGCGATGAAATGCCCGTCGCGGCCCGGCCATGGCCCGAGGATCGGCGCGCGGCTGCGCGCGCGGGGGCGCAGGCCTGCCCAGCGGGCGAGCACGGGGGCCTCGGCCAGCGCGGGCACGAGGGCGCGGGCCTTGTCGATCAGCGCGTCGAGCTGGGAGTCTGTTTCCAGCCCGTCGAACTCCCGCTCGGTGCTGGAGCCGATGGCGGTGGTGCCATCGGCGTGGGGGATGATGTGGAGGCCCTCGGCGAAGAGCTGCGGGGCGGACGGGCCGGCATCGAAGCCCAGAAGCGCGGCCTGCCCCTTGATCCCCTGCCCCGCGACGCGCGGTCTGCCCTGCGAGAGCGCCTCGAGCCCGGACGCGCCGGTGGCCCAGATCACCGGGCCCTGCTCCGCCGCCTCGCCGATGACAATCTCGCCGCCCAGCGCTGTAAACGCAGCGGCCAGCGCCGCGCAGGCGCGGGCCGGGTGGAGCCGGGCCGAGAGGGTGTCGGCCACATAGAGGCCGGTGGGGGAGGCGGGGGCGAAGGCGGGAGGCGTGCTGACCACGCGCCATTCGGCGCGGCCTTGCCAGAGCTGTGCGGCACCGGCCTCGCGGGCGCGGGCCAGATCCTCGCCGCCGGGAGCCACGGGCTGCACCCGGCCGGTGCGGCCATAGCCGGGATCGACCCCGCCCGCCGCCTGCACCTGCGCCCAGAAGCGCTCGGCCGCGAGCAGGCTTTCGAGCTGGAAGGCCTTCTTGGGGTTCCAGTTTTCGGGCACGTGGGGCGCAAGCGCGCCGACCACCCCGCCCGAGCTGCCTGCCCCGACGGCGCGGCTTTCGATCAGCCGCACCGAAGCGCCGCGCCGGGCGCATTCCCAGGCCACCGAGAGGCCGAAAACTCCGGCTCCGCGCACTGTGATCTCTGCCATGGACATCCCCCGGCCCCGCCGCCATTCTCCGCCCGAACTCATAGGCCATCCCCCGATGCACCACCATCCCGCCCAGCTCGCATGGCGCGACAATGGCACCCCCGTCTCCACCCGCTTCGACGATCCCTATTTCTCGCTGGAGAACGGGCTGGCCGAGACCCGGCACACCTTTCTGGCGGGCAACGGGCTGCCCGGGCGGCTGTGCGAGGGCTTTCATGTGGGCGAGCTGGGGTTTGGCACCGGGCTGAACCTGCTGGCATTCTGGCAGGCGGCGCGGGAGGCGGGGGTGGCGGTGCGCTACACTGGGTTTGAAGGTTTTCCGATGAGCGCGGCAGAGGCGGCGCGGGCGCTGGAGCCCTTCGCCCCGGCCTTCCCCGAGCTGGCGGAGGCGCTGGTGGCGGGCTGGCCCGAGGCGGGCGGCAGGTTTTCCGCGCCGGGGCTGGAGGCGGAGGTGATCGCCGGGGATGCGCGCACCACCCTGCCCGACTGGACGGGCCGCGCCGATGCGTGGTTTCTCGATGGATTCTCCCCGGCCAAGAACCCCGAGCTCTGGGAGCCGGAGCTGATGGCCGAGGTCGCCCGCCACACCGCGCCGGGGGGCACATTTGCCACCTACACCGCCGCCGGCCACGTGCGCCGGGCCCTGGAGGCGGCGGGCTTTGACGTTGCCCGCGCGCCCGGGTATGGCCGCAAGCGCCACATGAGCCGTGGCACCCTTTCGACAGGCCCCCACAGATGACGCGCAGCCCGCAGACCAACGGCATCCTTCTGATGATCGCCACCACCTTTGTCTTTGCGGTGCAGGACGGGCTTTCGCGCCACCTGTCCGAGATCTACCCGGTGATGATGGTGGTGATGATCCGCTACTGGTTCTTCGCGGCCTTCGTCATTGCAATTGCCGCCCGTGCCAAGGGCGGGCTGAAGGCGGCGGCCCGCTCGAACCGGCCATTCCTGCAGATTTTCCGGGGCGTGTTGCTGGCCGCCGAGATCTGCGTGGCGGTGCAGAGCTTTGTCTGGCTCGGGCTGGTGGAGGCTCATGCGATCTTTGCCTGCTACCCGCTGATCATCGCCGCCCTCTCCGGCCCGGTGCTGGGCGAAAGGGTGGGCTGGCGGCGGTGGACGGCGGTGGGCGTGGGGTTTTGCGGCATTCTCGTGATCCTGCGGCCCGGCTTTGGCGTATTCACGCCCGCCTCGCTGATGGCGCTGGCCAGCGCGCTGATGTTCGCGCTCTACGGGCTGCTGACGCGCTACGCCTCACGCTATGACACCACGGCGACGAGTTTCTTTTACACCGGCACCACCGGAGCGGTGGTGATGACCGCCGTCGCGCTCTGGCAGTGGACCCCGATGACCGGGACCGAATGGCTCTGGATGAGCTGCCTTTGCCTGACCGGCGTCTCCGGGCACTGGCTGCTGATCAAGACCTACGAGGTGGCGGAGGCCAGCGCGGTGCAGCCCTTTGCCTATTTCCAGCTGGTCTTTGCCTCGATCATCGGCGTGGCGCTGTGGAACGACATCCTGCCGCCCACGACGATCCTCGGGGCGGCCATCGTGGTCTCGGCCGGGGTGTTCACGCTCTGGCGCGAACGCAAAGCCTGAGCGCGGGCGGGCGAACGGGGCTTTTCCCCGCGGCAAGCGCCGCCTACCATGGGGAAAATTTGATCCCGATGGATTTGACCACATGCGCTTTGCCCTCCGCCTCCTGCTGCTTGCCCTCACGCTCACCCTCGCCCTGCCCGCCACCACGGCGCGCGCGCAGGACACCACAGAGGCCCAGCCCACCGGCACCATCGGCGTGGAGGAGAGCCGCGAGCAGGATGCCGCGATTGCCCAGCGCATCCGCACCATCCTGAGCGAGCTGGAGGGCTACGAGGATGTGACCGTCGCGGTGAAATCCGGCATCGTCACCCTGCGCGGAACCACGCTGGACGCCGCCAAGGCCCGTCAGCTCAACGACCTCGTGGCCCGGGTCGACGGGGTGGTTGCGATCGAGAACGAGGTGGTGGAAAGCACCGATGTCGTCGAGCGGCTGAACCCGGCGGTGAAGCGCTTTCAGGACCGCGTGACCCAGATGATCGCCTGGGCCCCGCTGCTCATCATCGCGCTCTGCGCCTTTCTGGCGGTGGCCTTCGTCGGGGTGCTGCTGGCGCGGCTGAAGCAGCCCTGGGAACGGCTCGCCCCCAATGCCTTCATTGCCGACATCTACCGGATGCTGATCCGCCTCGCCTTCGTGGTGGCGGGCGTCGTGGTGGCGCTGGACATCCTGAATGCCACCGCCCTGCTCGGCACCATTCTGGGGGCGGCCGGTATCATCGGTCTGGCCATCGGTTTTGCGGTGAAGGACACGGTGGAAAACTTCATCGCCTCGATCATGCTCTCGATCCGCCAGCCGTTCCGCCCCAACGACGCGATCGAGATCAACGGCGACGAGGGCAAGGTCATTCGCCTGACCTCGCGGGCAACGATCATCCTGAGCTGGGACGGCAACCACATCCGCATCCCGAACTCGACCGTGTTCAAGAGCCGGATCGTGAACTTCTCGCGCAACCGGGAGCGGCGGTTCCTGTTCGATATTGGCTTCGAGGGGCCGGTCGACATGGAGGCCGCCCGTGCCATCGCGCAGGACACGGTGCAGGCCCTGCCCTTTACGCTGGAGACCCCAGCAGCAAGTGTCTGGATCGACAGCATCAGCGACGCCGGGATCATCCTGAAGGTGGCGGGCTGGATCGACCAGACAGAGACCTCGCTGCTCTTGGCCAAGGGCGAGGCGCTGCGGCAGGTGAAGGCGGCGCTGGAGGCGGCGGGCCTGTCGATCCCCGACACGACCTACCGGCTGCGGCTTGATCCGCCCTTCGGCGCCCTGCCCGCCCCGGCGCTGCCCGCCCAGGACACGCCCGAAGAGCCCGTGGCACCGACCGCGCCCGAGACCGTCACCCCGGCCCCGACCCCGATCACCGAAACCGCCGATGTGGGCGCGACCGAGGAAAAGGAGCTGGAAGCCATGGTCGAAGCCGAACGCGCCGAAGAGGGCCACGAGGACGATCTTCTCGACGACACAACCAAGGTCGAATAGGGGAAGGGGGAATAAGGCGCATTTTCCTCACGCAGGGGGCTTGCAAGGCTCACCGAGGTTGAGTAGGAAGCCCCTCGCCGTTGGGGTGTAGCCAAGTGGTAAGGCAGCAGTTTTTGGTACTGTGTATCGTAGGTTCGAATCCTACCACCCCAGCCAGGCACTTTCCGGAAATCGTACGGTACGCGTTTGGCGCCACTATGTGGCGCGAGTTCAAAGGCTTGCGCTTGCGCGGCTCTTCCTGAGACCGGAAGACAGGGCCGAATGGACGCCAATTCTGGCCCCGGTCTCAGATCGGCATTTCCATGGTAGCAGGTAGGATTTTTGGGGAGTCAGAGCGCCGCGATGATGGTGCGCTGCTCGACCCAATCGGACGGAAGGATGTTCCGCTTGCACCAGTCGGAGGTGAAGCCAGCCGGCTGATCTCCATCCATGACCATGCGAATGATATCCGGCGCGAGTAACGCCAGGCCGATCATCTGCTGGATGCGGCGCTTGGAGGTGTCGCTGGACTTCGCGATGTCGCCGAAGGTCTCGCCGGCGCGCACTCGTTCGAACCAGGACAGGGCCCGCGCGATGTTCCGGATGAGTGTGTCGTCGGTCTCCGGCGGAGCATCGGCCAGGATGATGCGTGTCTCTACGCCCCGCTTGCGCAGTCGGAACGGAAAAGCGCGGGTGATCGGCTCGGGCTGAACGTCACCTCCCAAAACTCCGAGTTGGGTCGCGATGGCCGAGGTGTCCAGCACGAGGTGCAAGGTGCCCGGCGCGATCTCGACACGTTGCGCCAGTTCAAGCAAAGCAGCGGTGTCGCCATCAGCCTTCAGCGCATCGAGCCGTGGCGCGATCTTCCCGATGGCGTCTGCCGTCGGATTGGCCGTTATCTCGCTGGGCAAGCTCGGTTCTGTGAGTATCGTCCGAACCAGGCCTGCAACCCTGCGCTCCAACTCCTCGGCCGGCAGGCGCCAGGCGTCGGGATGCTGCTCGGCCCGGCCCGCGACCAGCCGGTTGGAGATGTAGTAGCGCAGGCGGGTGCCGGACCGGGTCTTTGTGTGCGAGGGCGTGAGCCGATCCCCTGTCTCATCAAAGATTTTGCCGCAGAGCAGGCTCGTGCGCGCCGCCCTGCCCTGCCCGCGTCGGCGCGCGGCTCCGTGTTGCAGCGAGACCTGGATCTGGTCCCAACGCTCCGGATCGATGATAGCCGGATGGGCGCCGGCGTAGACCTGTCTACGGTGCCGGATCCGGCCAGCATAAAGCGGGTTGGTCAGGATGTGATGGATGTGGCCGCGGTCGAAGGGGCGTCCGCCAGTGATCGTGCCCTCTGGCTTGCGTCTGAGGCGGCTCCGAAGCCCCAGACCGGACGCCGTGTCGCGGACCGCCACGATCGTGCCATGCTCATCGTAGAGATCGTAGAGATGCCGGATAGTGTTCGCTTCGCCCTCGTCGATCGTCAGCGTCCGTCCGTCGGCCTGGTAGCCCATCGGAACCTGTCCGCCCATCCAGAGACCCTTGCGCTTGGAGGCGGCGATCTTGTCCCGGATGCGCTCGGCCGTCACCTCGCGTTCGAACTGGGCGAAGCTGAGCAGCATGTTCAGCGTCAGCCGCCCCATGCTGGTGGCGGTGTTGAAGGACTGGGTCACCGAGACAAAGGAGGCGCCGGCCGCGTCGAGTGTATCGACGATCTTCGCGAAGTCGGCGAGCGAGCGGGTCAGCCGGTCGATCTTGTAGACGACGATCTGGTCGATCCGGCCCTGCCGCATGTCCTCCAGAAGCTGCTGCAGCGCCGGGCGTTCGAGGCTTCCGCCCGACAGGCCACCATCATCATAGTGATCCGGCAGCGCAACCCAGCCCTCGTGCTTCTGGCTGGCGATATAGGCCGCGCAGGCTTCCCGCTGGGCATGCAGCGAGTTGAATTCCTGCTCCAGCCCGTCCTCCGAACTCTTGCGGGTGTAAATAGCGCAGCGGATCTTCTTCACGGCTTCGCCCCGCCCCTACCTTTCAATCCGAAGAACCGCGGCCCTGACCAGGCCGTGCCGGTGATGTGCTTCGCCACAGCAGAGAGCGAGGGCCAAGTCCTTCCGTCAAGCCTGTAGCCGCCTTCCACCACCTCCACCTGGTAGGTCCGCCCGTTCCATTCCCGCACGAGATGGGCGCCCGCGCGGACCCGCTTACCGACCGCTTTCGAAACGCTCTGTCCTTCGGCGATACGGCGCAGGTCTCGCCGAAGGTTCTCCGGCAACCTGCCGTGTTGCCGGCACTGTTCCTCATGCGCGATGGCCCGGAGCATGAAGTCGACCGACAGGTAGGCAGGTGGAGGAGACCCGAAGGTCTCCTCCCAAACCGCGATGTTGGCTTGCCGATCCGGGTCCGCCTTTCCCATTTGCCACCTCCGGCTCGGCGGTGATGCGGTAGCGCGGCGGCTTGCCCTCTGGGCGTTCGATGCCGATCTCGTAGCCAGCCTTCCGCAGCCCCGAAAGGGCCGCCCGGGTCGTGTGCGGCTGCCACTCCAGCCGCTTGCTGAGGGCAAAAATATCGGCGCCCGCCTTCGCCTTCAGCAATCGGATCAGCTGCGCCTTTTTGGTCGTGTGAGATTTGGTCTTTCGGTTTTCCGAGTTGGATGCCTTGTCAGCCTGGGTCATCTGGCTCTCCTGTGCTCAAGGCAGGAGCACCTTGCCCCTGCTACCAGGAAGAGCCCGGAGGGCCGGGCGGAGGGCCGAACGACAGGTGTGTCGCGACTCTCAGACGCAATACCGCTCTACGTGCCGCTGAAGTCCAGTTTCAAGGCAGGTTCCGCAAGTCAGGGTGGGCCGCAGTCTGCAGAACAACGCATGTCCAGTTTGCCGGGTGACCTGAGACCCGCGTCTTCCTCTGGTTCGAGGGAGAGTCCGCGCCAAAGCTGCCGAGAATCCTCACTTAGGGTGGTCCAGCTTCATGGGTGAAGCCAATACCGCGGGTCACAGCACAACTTGCTAGAAGAACATCTGCATGCGTATGAGATAGGTGTACCAAGCTGTTCTGTATCGCGTGCGACGGAATCCAGTTCTGGACTTTGATACTACCTATCCGACGTGTTGCAACCCGGCCGCAATGCCGCTCATGGTCAACTTGAGCCGTGTCAGTAATTCGGCATCGTTCGGCGAAGTCCGCAGCCCAGTCAGCACCGCGATTTGCTGCGTGTTCAGGATGTCCAGAGCCTTGCGCCGTTCCGCGAACCCGGGATTGACCTTGGCAATCGAACGACCGGTGAGTGCATTGTAACCGTCGACGGACCGACGCCACTCTGCCTCGATCCGGTCGAACACGCGCCGCGACACTGCTCTGTCCTCGACCAGCCCGGCGTAGCCTCGGGCGATCTCCATATCTGCCTTGCTCATCGCCAGTCCAATGCTGTCCACGGTACTGCGGAACGCGGCATTGTCACGGTAGATTAGGCAGAGGTCGTCGAGTTGTTCGGCGGAACAACTCTCGACAGCCTGTCCGAACCCGTACCACCCAGGTAGCATGTGGCGGCTTTGGGCCCAGCCAAAGACCCATGGGATCGCGCGTAACCGGTCGACGCTCGTCAAGGCACCACGCGACGCCGGGCGCGAGCCGATGTTGAGCTGCGGCAGGTATTCGACGATCGTCGCGCCTCGGAAATAGTCGAACAAGCCCTCGGTCCCGTCAATCAGATCACGATAGGCCGAATACGCGGCCTCCGAGAAGTGGGACAGGCACTCGGTATCGGCCGGCCGCTCCCTGGACTGCGAGATCGTCTGGCCGAATGCGATGACCTCGGCGGACATTTCGGCCAGGTGGCGCGTCGCCTGATCGACGGTCCCGTAGCGTTTCGAGATGACCTCGCCCTGTTCGGTCACGCGAAAACGCAGCGACGAAGAGGCGGACGGCTGCGCCTTGATCGCGTCCCGAACGGTTCCGCTGCCGCGCCCGATGGAACCGCCCCGGCCGTGAAAGAAACGTACCCTTGCACCGGCGCTGTCGAAAACATCCACCAAGGCACGCTCGGCCTTGCTGATTTCCCAGCGAGAGGTTACGATTCCGCCGTCCTTGTTGCTGTCGGAATATCCTAGCATCACCAGATGGCACCCTTGGGCGTCTTGGCGCGCACGGTAGAATTTCGTCCCCAGAAGCGTGCGCATGATTCCGGGTGCCGCGCGAAGGTCGCCAATCGTCTCGAACAGGGGAACCGGCTGTACGCCGTCCTCTCCACCCAGACCGCAGAGATCCAGAAGCCAACACAGCTCCGTGACATTCGCCGCACTGCCCGTGTTCGATATGATTGCATAGCGGATGGCCCGCGCACCCAGCCGAGACCGGATCGCTGCCGCAGCACGCAGAATTGCGAGCTCGGACCTCGTTTCGTCGGACAATTCGAGCGCCTCAAACGACTTCGCACACGTCGCATTCGGACCGAGCGTCGAAAGGAACGCCATTTTCTCAGCGTCACTCCAGTCCTGGTAACTTTCTGCCAGCTCGACTGCGCGCAACAGCTCCGCGACGACGCGGCAATGTACGGATGAATTCTGCCGCAGGTCGATCGAAGACAGGTGAAAACCGAAACAGCCAGCCGTAACGCCCAGTTCCGACAAAGGGTCTATGAAGTGCCGCGACAGTCCGATCCCTTCTAGCGCGCCTTCGACCGTCTTTAGATCGCGGACGAAGGCATCGGCGGAGGCGTAGCTCTCATTCCGGAGTTTTTGGGATATGGCTGAAATGGCGGATCTCAGGGTTTCCTGGCTGTAGTGGAGCGGAGTTTCGTGAGGTTTCGCGGCAAGCTCCCGCAGGTCCATCGGCAGGTCGACGAGGCGGTCGTCGACGCTCAGCACCTCCTCGAAAGAGGCGAGCGCCGAAAGATAGTAGGCGCGAATGGCTTTCGATTGGGCGCTGGCCGCCCTATGAAGCGTGTCGGCACAGACATGCGGATGTCCGTCCCGGTCCCCTCCGATCCAGGTCCCAAAGGTCAACCGGCCACCGCTGCCCGGCTGTCGGGCGTCGAGGATGCGTCTGACGGATGTCAGCGCCGGTACGATGGAATGCATCAGCACCGCCACACCGTTGGTGATCTCATCCTCGATCCTCAATCCCTCTTGGCGGGCAGGACTGGTCAGCCACAGAATTTCGATCAATGCGTCGATCCTGTCGTCCCGCGCCGGACTGGCGACCTCAGCCAAGCAGTCGGCGAGCCCTGAAACGATACGCTGGATGCTACGGCGCGTGGACTCCGTGGGGTGGGCCGTCAGCACCAGTTCGACCGAGACTTGTTGTAAAACCTTATTCACATTTTCGCCTTGGTAGGACGCGAGGCGGTCTCGCAGCACGTCAAGGGGGTCACCTTGTTCCATACCGACCACCATCTGCGCCAGATTTCGGAACTGCATGGTCAGACCCAACATCCGGAGGACCTGTTGGCAATGGCGCTGACCGGCGACATCTGACTGCACCCTATTTTCGAGCGCGGTTCGACAGGCAGTGGCGACGACCGGCCCTTCGTGTTTGGCGATGATCCCCAGAAGGCGGCCCGTCAGCATGGTGACGACGCGTTCTGTGTTGTCGGAAACGGGTCTGTCCAACATTTGTCCCCTCACAGCTTTTCGATCAGCTCGGGGACGGCGGTGAAGAGGTCGGCGACGAGGCCGTAGTCGGCGACCTGGAAGATCGGGGCCTCTTCGTCCTTGTTGATCGCCACGATCACCTTGCTGTCCTTCATGCCCGCGAGGTGCTGGATCGCACCCGAGATACCAACGGCGACGTAGAGGTCGGGGGCGACCACCTTGCCGGTCTGGCCGACCTGCCAGTCGTTCGGGGCGAAGCCCGAGTCGACCGCGGCGCGCGAGGCACCCACGGCGGCGCCGAGCTTGTCGGCGAGCTTCTCGATCAGCGCGAAGTCCTCTTCCGAGCCCACGCCGCGGCCGCCGGAGACGACGATGCCGGCGGAGGTCAGCTCGGGGCGGTCGCTCTCGGCCACCTTGTCTTCGACCCATTCGGAGAGGCCGGGGTTGTCGGCTGCGGAGGCGGTTTCGACCGAGGCCGAACCGCCCTCACCGGCGGCGTCGAAGGTGGAGGTTCGGAAGGTGATAACCTTCTTTTCATCTTTCGACTTCACGGTCTGGATCGCGTTCCCGGCGTAAATCGGGCGCTCGAAGGTATCGGCGTCGACAACGCCGGACACGTCCGAGAGGATCATCACATCGAGCAGGGCGGCGACGCGGGGCATCACGTTCTTTGCATCGGTCGTGGCGGGGCGACGATGTGCGAGTAGTCACCCGCAAGCGAGACGATCAGCGCGGCGGTCGGCTCGGCAAGACGGTGGCCCAGCGAAGCGTCTTCGGCGACGAGCACCTTGGCCACGCCGTCAATCTTGGCAGCGGCCTCACCGGCGGCAGAGGCAGAGGCCCCGGCGCAGAGCACGGTCACATCACCCAGCGACTTCGCGGCGGAGACGGCCTTGGCGGTGGCGTCCATCGCCAGCTCGCCATCGGTCACTTCGGCAAGAAGGAGAACAGCCATCAGATAACCCCCTTTTCTTTGAGTTTCGCCACCAGCGCATCGACATCGGCCACGATCTCGCCTGCCTGGCGGGTTTCGGGCTCGGAGGTCTTGACCACTTCGAGGCGCGGGGAGACGTCGACGCCGTAGTCGGCGGCGGTCTTCTCATCCAGCGGCTTCTTCTTGGCCTTCATGATGTTGGGCAGCGAGGCGTAGCGCGGCTCGTTCAGGCGCAGGTCCACGGTGACGATGGCGGGCATCTTCACCTTGATGGTCTGCAGGCCGCCGTCGACCTCACGGGTCACCACGGCATGATCGCCCTCGACCTTCACCTCGGAGGCGAAAGTGGCCTGCGACCAGCCGAGCAGGGCCGAGAGCATCTGGCCGGTGGCGTTCATGTCGTTGTCGATCGCCTGCTTGCCGGCGAGCACGAGGCCCGGCTGCTCTTCCTCGACGATCTTGGCGAGGATCTTGGCGACCGCCAGCGGCTCGATGTCCTGGTGGACATCATCGGCGGCCACCACGAGGATCGCGCGGTCGGCGCCCATGGCGAGCGCGGTGCGGAGCGTTTCCTGCGCCTGCTTCACGCCGATGGAGACGGCCACGACCTCTTCGGCGGTTCCGGCCTCCTTGAGGCGGATCGCCTCTTCGACGGCGATCTCGTCGAACGGGTTCATCGACATTTTCACGTTCGCCAGATCGACCCCGCTCCCGTCCGACTTCACCCGGACCTTCACGTTGTAGTCGATCACCCGTTTCAGGGGGACCAGGACCTTCATTTAGCCACCTTTCGCATGCTCATGAATGCCGACCCCGCGATCAGCAACATCGTCACCATGATGAAGCCCAGCGAGATCGGGTTGGAGAAGAAG
The DNA here is from genome assembly GCF_024105635.1 of Oceanicola sp. 502str15. NCBI lineage: Bacteria > Pseudomonadati > Pseudomonadota > Alphaproteobacteria > Rhodobacterales > Roseobacteraceae > Oceanicola > Oceanicola sp. 502str15. The sequence goes on along the minus strand of NZ_WYDQ01000001.1, from coordinate 4,022,149 downwards.
ACCGCCAGGTTGCCACGCGACATTGTCAGGCCCTGGCGCAGAGCCTCTTCGAATGGTGCGGCAAGGATGAATGCGATGAGCAGCGGCGCAAGCGGCAATGCCATCCGGCGCAGCAGGTAGCCCAGCAATCCGCCCGCGAACATGGTCGCCACGTCCCAGCCGCTGGAGCGCAGCACGTAGCTGCCGGCGACGCACATCACCAAGATGACGGGATACAAGTAGACCTGCGGAAGGCGCAGTACTTGCGTCAGTGGACGGATCGCCACCAATGCCAGCACCGCAATGAAAATATTGGCCAGAAGCAGCGCGAAATAGATCGTGTAGACCATGTCCGGAGCAGTCGCGAAAATCATCGGTCCTGGCGCTACACCCTGGATCATCAAGGCACCCAGCAGGATCGCGGTAACGGAATCCCCTGGGATGGCCAGTGCCAGCAAGGGGATCATCGCCGAGCCGGTCACGGCGTTGTTTGCGGCCTCTGCAGACGCCACGCCTTCGATGGCACCCTTGCCGAATTCATCCGCATGCGGCGAGGTCTTTTGCGCGACGGAGTAGGACAGGAAACTGGAAACCGACGCACCAAGACCCGGAAGCATTCCCACGAATGAACCGATGGCGCTGGAAGACAGGACCGGCAGGGCGATACGGCGCACCTCGGTCCGACCAAGCCGGTTGGCTTCTCGCTGACCGGACATCTCCAACGGCGCGCCAGTGCCCCGGAACCGGTTCTCGGCCGCGAAGAGCATCTCGGACACGGCAAAGAGACCGATCAACAAGGGGATGAACGGAATTCCATCGTAGAAGTCGTTGATCCCGAAGATGAAGCGCGGCGTGCCGAGCATCGGATCGCTGCCCACCGAGGACATCAATACGCCGAGCCCCGTCGCGACCATCGCTTTCATGGGGTCAGCGCCCGACACCAGAGCCACGAGCGCAAGCGAGAACAGCAGCAGACCCGCCAGCTCCACCGGACCAAAGCGAAGGGCGATCTCGGCAAGACCGGGGGCCACGAGAATGAGCAGCATGACGCTGAACAGTCCACCGACCACTGAGGCCAAGATCGCGACCTTGAGCGCCAGCCCTGCTCGTCCCTGCTTGGCCAGCGGATAACCGTCCAGGCTTGTCGCTGCCGAAGCCGGGGTGCCGGGGGCATTCAGCAAGATCGCCGAGACGCTTCCACCGTAAACACCAGAACAATAGAGCCCCAGCAGCATCATTATCGAGGCGACGGGCGACATGCTCAGGGTCAGCGGTACTGCCAACGCAACCGCCATGTTGACCGTCAGACCCGGTATCGCGCCTGTGACTAAGCCTACGACAACTGAAGCGACAAGGATGAGAAGGTTGCTCGCTTGAAGGACCTCTCCAAGCGCCACGTAAACGAATGTCATGGGGATCACTCCTGCAGGAAGCTGGATTCGGGCAATGGCAGGTTGAAGATGCCGGTAAAACCATAGTGCAAAGCGAGGGGCACGAGAGCCGCCAACGCGATCAGGATCACCGGTCGCCGACCGCCGAAGACGAGGCAGGTCAGCATGATGAAGACAGCCGTGGCGGGAACGAAACCGAGTATCGGCATCGCTGCTGCGTAGGCGGCACCAAAGGCCAACAGTGCGAACGCACCGCCAATCTGCCGCAGGTTCTGGCGCCACGGCAAGACGCCTGCAGATGCGGACTTCAGGGCCATGCCCGCGCCGCCGAGGGCGATAAAGGCAAGCGCTGACAACGGCATCAGCGCCGGTCCGGGCACGCCATGCTCATAGGCTGCGTAGTTCCCCGGGATGACCGCGGCGAATAGAACCGCCGCGATCATGAGGACTGCTCCGAATATCCGGGTGAACATCAGTCCGCTCCGATCCATCGGCTTCAGTCCAGGGCCTTGCCGATGGCGTTGGACATCTTGTCGATCTGCGCGTCGAACGACGGACCATCGAGATAGCTGATTTCCAGGCCCGACTTTTCGGCAAGCTTGACGAATTCGGTGCTTTTGACGGCTTCAGCAAAGCGGCTGTTCAGATATTCATATACGTCATCGGGCAGACCAGCGGGTGCAGAAAGGCCCTTCATGTTGTCGATATAGACGTCATAGCCGGCCTCCTGCAGGGTCGGGACGTCCGGTAGCCCCGGAAAACGGTCGTCCGAAGTGACCGCCAAGGCGCGCACCTTGCCCGCCTCGATCTGCCGCTGCGCCTCGTCCGGCGAAGCCAGAGCCACATCGACATGCCCACCGAGCAGGGCGACCATGGTTTCGGCACCGCCTTTGAAGGGAACATGCGCCATGTCGATCCCGGCTTCGTCGCCGAAGGCCAGCATGGTCGAATGGTACAGGCTGCCTGCGCCGCTTGAGGCGTAAACGATCTCGCCCGGCGCATCCTTGGCCTGCGCCACAAGATCTTCGACAGAGGCGATTTCGCTGTCTTCGCGGACCAGCAGCACAATCCGCATCCGGACGGCGCGCAGGATACCCTGAAAATCCTCGGAGATGTCGTAACCAACCTCGCGGTGGTTCGGAACAGACGTGCTTTCCGATCCTCCGGTAACCAGCAGCGTATAGCCATCGGCAGGTTGGCGGGCGACGTATTCCGCAGCGGACACACCCGATGCGCCTGCGCGGTTCACGATGACCAGCGGCACGGGAAACTCGTCCTGCGCAGCCGTTGCCAGAGTGCGCGCCATCACATCTGTGCCACCCCCGGCGGAGAAACCGACGACGATCTCGATGGGCTTTTCCGGTTCCCACGCCAGTGCGGCGGTGCCGGTCAGGCCCAGCGCCAGGCACAGCGTGCCGACGGTATGCTTGAAGCGTTTCATGGTTTTTCCTCCCGTTAAGTCTTGCGGCATGCGGCCGCGCTCAGAGCCCAAGCTCCTTGCCGATAATGTTCTTCTGGATTTCGCTGGTTCCGCCGAAGATCTGAAAGACCTTGGCCTCGCGGAAATGGCGCTGCATGGCATATTCCATCGAATAGCCGTTGGCGCCCATTACCTGCAGACCGTCCAGCGCGGTCTGCATGTAGCTGTCCGAAGCAAAGAGCTTCGCCTGCGATGCTTCGCGCGAGCATTGTTGCCCCGCGTTAAGCTTCTCTGCGGCGTGATAGGTCAGGAGTCGCGCCGCGTCGGTGCGGTTCTGCATCTCCACGATCCTGTGGGACACCGCCTGAAAGGCTGTCAGCCGCCGTCCGAACTGCTGGCGCTGCGTGCAGTACTCGATGGCCAGATTGGTAGCCGCCTGACCGGCACCCATGCACATGGCGGCCAGCGCGACGCGTTCCTTGGCGAGGATCGGCATCAGTTGCTTCCAGCCTGTATGCAGGTCGCCTACCATCAGGTTGCGTGGCACCTTCACGTCGATGAAGTTGACCTCGCAGGTCCGCACAGCATGGCCACCCAGCAGCGGGATCGGGGTGACGGTCACGCCCTCGGCCTCGCGCGGGATCAGGATCAGGCTGATGCCATCGTGACGCGTGGCTTTCGGATCAGTCCGAACGGCCGTCAGGATGTAGTCCGCCTGCTGGGCGCCGGTTATCCACATCTTGGTGCCGTTGACGGTGAACTCTTCGTCGCCAACTTCGGCACGGGTCTTGAGTGCCGAGGCGTCGGACCCTGAGTTGTTTTCGCTAAGCGCGAAAGCAAAGCGAACTTTACCCTCCGCGAGTTTGGGCAGCATCTCCGATTTCAGATGATCCGCACCCAAGGCCGCGATGGCCCCGCCGACCATGTTGACGTTGATGTTCCAGAACCGTGCCAGCGTGATCGAGGCCGAGGCGATCACCTCAAGCATCGAGGTCATGTCCAGGTAGTCGCCGATGCCGCCATATGTCTCGGGCAGTGTCAGGGCGAACCAGCCCTGTTCGGCCATCCCTTGCACCACGGTCTCAGGGAATTCCTTGCGCTCGTCCCACTCCATGACCGACTCGGGATCGGCGTGGTCGCGGATGTATCGCTCAACCGAGTCACGGAATGCCAGGCGGTCATCATCATCGAAAGTCATGTGCTTGCTCATTGCTCCGGTCCGTTCTTGGGTCGCACCCATTGAGGGGTGCGCTTGTCAAAGAAGGCGGCGCAGCCTTCTCGCGCATCCGCCGTCTGAAAGATGTCCTCGAAGGCGTCGATCTCGGCCATCAGGTGGCTGTCGAAGCGGTCGAGGAAGTCGTGGTCGCCCAGCCGCTTGATGGCTCGGATAGCCTGCGCGGGAGAGGCCGCGATCGTTTCCGACATCGTCGTGGCTCTCTGCAAGGCGTCACCCTGCGGCACCAATTCGTCGATCATGCCCTGCTGGCGCGCCTCGTCGGCATCGACCATGGCGCCGGCCATGATCGCCATTCGGGCCGCGTGAACACCCAGCCGTCGCGCCAGCAGCGGAATGCCCGCCGTGCCCGGAAAGATGCCGCGCTTGATTTCGGGCAGGCCGAGGCGCGCGCCTTGCCCTGCGACGATCCAGTCGCACGCCAAGGCCAGCTCGTACCCGCCGCCCAGACACGGCCCCTCGACCGCAGCAATCACGGGTACCGGGCAGCGCACGAGGTTGCGCATCATCCGGTGACCGTTGGCGCCGTGCCGACATGCCGTTGCCCGCTCGAAGCGCTGCGAGAACTCGGTCATGTCCGCCCCGGCGCAAAATGTCTCTGAGCTGCCGGTCAGCACCACCGCCCGAACCTCGGGTGGGACCTCGCCGAACAGCGTCCCGAGGGCGTGCCGCAAATCCTGCGTCAGCAGGTTTAGCGGCGGGCGAGCCAGCGTGATCCGCAGGACTCCCGCCTCGTTCAGCTCGGTCACCAGGCCGGATATGTCCGGCAGGTCACGCAACTTCGCTGTCCTTCTGCGGCTCGAGCAGCGAGTCGAGGAACCGCATTCGTTCCCTGCCCGCCTGCATCAGCAGAGACAGGTCCGAACCACCCAGCAAAAACCGCGCGCCGAGGCTGACGTATTTTTGCATGATCGTAGGCGTGTAGATGCCACCCATGCCAGGGTGCTTGCCGTGCTTGCGGCAGGCGGCAATCACGCGCTCGTAGGCGGCGCGGATCCGGGGATGATCGAACTGACCGTGAATGCCCATGTCAGCCGACAGATCGCTGGTGCCGATCAGCAGCACGTCGATGCCGTCAATGGCAGCGATCTCGTCGGCGGCCTCGATGGCCTCCTCGGTCTCCAGCATGACGACGATCAATGTGCTTTCGTTCAATAGCCGACAGCAATCCTCCTGCGAATAGGCAGCATAACCCAGCTGCGGCATCGAGCCGGGCACGGAGCGGTTGCCGAGAGGCGGGAATTTGCAGATGTCCGCGACCCGGCGCGCCTCATCGGGCGTATCCACGTGTGGTACGATGACCCCCATGGCGCCAGCGTCCAGAATGCGCGTTGCGTGGAAAGACTCGGGCCCCGGAACGCGGACGATGGGTGTAACGCCCGTGGGCAGCGCGGAGACGCACATCTGCGCGGCCGCATCAAGGTCCATGCTGTTGTGCTCCATGTCGATGAACAGCCAGTCAAAGCCGCAGGATTTGGCAACCATGGCGGTGTCCGATGTGCGCCCCTGCCTGACCCCAAGGCCCACAGCCAGCTCGCCGGCATCCAGCTTCTGCCGGGCGACGTTGGGGAAAAGGTCGGGATTTTTGTTCGTCTTCATTCTTCAACTCCCTGCGTTCTGATAGATGATTAACACACGATTGCTGACAATCCAAGAAACTTTGCCGCCATACTACTGCTTTTTGCCTCCAACTGTGTGGCGCGGCTCTCCACGTTCATAGGCCGCGACGTTGTCGATCAACTGGTCGGCCAGCGACTGCATGGCTTCGGTGCTGGCCCAAGCCGTATGAGGTGTGAACAGGAAGTTCGGGTGATCCATCAATTGCATCAGGGGGTTCTCCGGCGCGGGTGGCTCTTGTGTCGCCACGTCCATGCCCGCACCCGAGATGCGCCCGTCGCGCAGGGCTCGCGCCAATGCGGTCTCGTCGATCAGGCCACCCCGCGCAGTGTTCACCACTACGGGACGCCGTTCCATCAGGTCGAACTCGCGGTCCGAAAGCAGATCGCGCGTCGCTGGCGTCAACGGGCAGTGCAGGGTCAGCACGTCCGATTCGGCCAATGCCTGATCAAATGGCGTGTAAAGTGGCCCCAGCCCTTCGACACCCTTGTGTGCAGCGAACAGCACCCGCATACCGAAGGCTCGCCCAATGGTGGCGACAGCCTGACCGATCGCACCCTCGCCGATGATGCCCAAAGTGGAGCCCGCCAAGTCGTGCACTTGGTGATCGAAGAAACAGAATTGGCCGGACTCCTGCCAGCGCCCGTTCTCAATGGCCTGCCGATAGGGCAGCAGACCGCGCCGTAAGGCGAGGATCATCGCAAAGGTATGTTCGGGAACCGTGTTCACCGCGTAGGCCCGAATGTTGGAGACGATCACGCCCTTGTCGGTGCAGGCCTCCAAGTCGATATTGTCCGATCCCGTAGCGGCGATTGCGATCATTTTCAGGTCGGGCAGCGCATCCAGATGCTCGCGGGTGATGCGCACCTTGTTCAGAATGGCAATCTCGGCGCCCTGCAGACGCTCGACCACCTGGTCCGGAGCGGTACGCTCCCACTCTTTCCAGTCGTGATCGAAGGACGGGCGACGGATGTCGATGTGCGGCGCCAGAGTGCCGCGGTCGAGGAAGGCAATGGTTTTCATGGGGCACTCCTTGCAGGATTAGAGGCGGACAACGCCTAACCCCGCCGCCGGAACGACAGTGGGGTTACAGGTTTCAAAGACAGTCTGAAGGGGTTGTCGTAGGCTCAGGCCTCGGCCTGTTCGGGGGTCAGGCGATCCCGAATTTCCGGCGACACGCCGAATTCTTCAAGCACCTCGCGGGTGTGTTCGCCCAACCGGGGCGCGGGCCTACGATAGGTCGCGGGCGTGCCGTGGTAGTTGACGGGATGCGCCTGCATTCGCACATCGCCTGCCGTGGGGTGATTGACTGAAACTACGGTTTTGTTGTGCGCGATCTGCGGATCCTCGGTCAGCGCCGTGTGCAAATCCTGAATCTTGGCTGCGGGCACATTGCCGGTGCCGAGGATCTCCAGCCATTCGTCCGCCGGCCGTTTGGTGAAGGTCGCCTCCAACTCAGCATCCAACGCATCGCGGTTCTCGCAGCGGTCGGTGTTGTTGACGAACCGGGGATCGTCGATCAGGTCCTCGCGCCCGATGGCCTTGCACATCGCCAGCCAGAACTTCTGCGTGAAACAGGCAAGGAAGAAATAGGCGCCGTCTGCACCTTTGTAGTTGCGATACGGAACGAAGGTAGGATGCCCGCTGCCCCGCCGTTGCGGCGCCTCGCCATTCATGAATGTCTCGCCATCACGCGGAATTGTGCTGAACAGCGCGCCCGACAGCAGGGACAGGTCGATCCATTGTCCCTGCCCCGTCCGCTCACGGTTGAAAAGCGCAGTCGATACGGAAAAGGCCATCAGAGCCGCCGCGCCGAAATCGGGATAGGGGCTGCCGATGCGCACCGGCGCACCTTCGGCCTCGCCGGTCATGTGCATCAGCCCGCTCATCGCCTGGATAACCGGATCGTTGGCCGGCAAATGGGCATAAGGCCCGCTCTGCCCGAAGGCCGAGATCGAGGCATAGATGATGCGCGGGTTGATTGCCTTGACGGCTTCGTACCCCACGCCCAACCGATCGACAGTGCCGGGGCGAAAGTTCTCGATCACCACGTCGACCTGGCGTGCCAGTTCCAGAAAGGCCGCGCGCCCGTCCTCGGATTTCAGGTCCAGCCCCACCGAGCGCTTGTTGCGGTTCTGGGACAGGAAGATGCTGCTTTCGCCCTCGACGAAAACCGTGCCGATGCTGCGCGATAGCTCGCCTGTCTTGGGGTCCTCGACCTTGATCACATCCGCGCCAAGGTCTCCCAGCATCATCGTACCGACTGGACCCGCCGTCATCGCGGTCAGGTCGAGGATACGGATGCCGTCAAGTGCTCCGGGTGTCATGCTACTTCCTCTGTCTTGCGATAATTTAGGATCTGGCGGTCCGGCTCACCCGTCTCGCCGCGGCGATAGGTAAAGGAGTGGCCGAAACGCGCGTCATCGGTCTTGGGGAAATCGGTGCGCAGGTGACCTGAGCGCGTCTCTTCGCGATCGAGGCAGGCAGTCAGCACAAGCTCGGCGCTCTGCGCCAGATTGCGGATTCCGAGCGCTTCGATCAGCGTCTCAGGAGTGGCCGACAGCGATTGATCCAGCTCCTTTCGCAGATCGCGGGCGATCTTGCGAGTATCCGCCAGACCCTCGGCCGTCTTTTCGACCAGGCATTCTCGCTGCATGGCGCTGCGTAGTTCGGCACAGGGTTCACGGAAATCGGAGTCCGCGCCTTTCGACAGCACACGAGCCAGGAAATCCAGGCTTTCGTCCAGCGTAGCATCGTCTGCCGGGCGCTTGCCCGCTGCCACGTTGGCCGCGGCGCTACCGGCGCGGTGGCCAAAGACTTGCCCCTCCGCCAGCGAATTGCCGCCAGGGCGATCCGGCCCGCGCACGCCACCCGCGACTTCTCCCACCACGAACAGGCCGGGAATCGAGCTTTCGGCCGTGGCAGCGGTCATCCGCACGCCACCGTTCATGCATTGAAAGGCAATGCCCACCTCGATAGGTTCCGATCGCGGATCGACGCCGCGCTGTTTCATCCAGCGCATGGTGTTGGGAATATTGCGGTCCAGGTCTGCTTCGGGGATGTCCTCGAAAGAGAACCAGACACCGCCATGCGGCGTGCCGCGTCCTTCGCGTACCTCGCGAGCGATCGAGATGTCGATGTAGCGCGACGGGTTCGACACCGTGAAGGGAAAGACCTTCTCCTGGTAAACCTCGCTGGTGTCGATGCCGTCGGGCAAGTAATCCGGCAGGAATGCGCGCCCCTCGGCATTCGTCATCTTGGGTTCGAGCACGAAACAGGACTTGCTGAAGAGCTGAATGTAGGGATGCAGCAGCGCGGGCCCGAACTGGTGAAATTCCAGGTTCACCAATTCTGCCCCGTGGCGATAGGCGATAGCCTGCCCGTCGCCCGTCATCTCTGGCGTCGAGACCTGGCTGGAAAAGGCGCCGTGTATGCCGCCCGTCGCCAGAACGACGCTGGGCGCGCGATAATGCAGCAACACCTGCCGTTCCTGGTCGAGGGCGAGAATTCCGCTGACCGCCCCATCGGCATCGCGCAACAGATCGACCAGCATGACCGGCGCGTCGATATGGACGCCCAGCTTCTTCATCTCGTCGGCGATGGCGCGGACGAAGGCTTTGCCAGTCTTGCCCTTGACGCCTGCACAACGCCCATAAGTTCCGAAGTCGCTCTTGATCAGCTTGTATCCGCCGGCCGGCAGCTGGTCGAAGGGTACTCCCAGCTCGACCAGATCGCGCATCCGCTGCGGCGCGTCCTCGGCCAGCACGCGCACCAGGTCGCGGTCGATGAATCCTTCTCCGGCACGCATAGTGTCGTCGAAATGCACCTGAGGTTGGTCGCGTTCGTCACCGAATCCGGCGGCTGCGCCCATGCTCATGATCTCGCTGGCGCCGTGCACGGTGCTCCCACCCTTGCCGTAAGCGGCCTTCGTCACGAGATGCACATCGGCGCCCTGCTGGCGTGCCGACAGCGCGGCGCGGGATGCAGCGCCTCCGCCACCTACGACAACGACGTCCGTGTCGATCGTTTCGATTTCGATTGGCAGTGTGGTCATGGTGTCTTCCCGTGTCTTTGTGGTGCCGGCGGTGCACTCAGTGAGCGGCGACTGTGTCCGGCAATTGTTCGAGCATGCGTTCCCGCCCACTCTGGATGTGTTTCTGAAAGGCAGTTGCTGCGGCGACCGAGTCGCGCTCCTGGAACCCGTCGACGATGGCCTTATGCTCGCGCAGCGACGCCTTCAGCATAACCGCGTTGCCCAGGTTCCGCCTGCGGAACAGGTGCAGCTCCATCGACAGCCGGTGGTCCAAATCAGCGAGGCGTGGGTTGTTCGCCGTTTCGTAGATCAGCGTATGGAAGCGGCTGTTCAGGTCAAAGTAGCGCGACAGGTCGCGTACCTCACAGGCCTGGCACATACCCTCGTGCAGGGCAACCAACTCGTCGAGCTGTTTATCCGTGGCCCGCATGGCGCCCAGACGGCCGGCCACCGCCGCAATCCCGTGGCGGACGTCGAAGAGGTCTAGCGCATCCTTTACGGACAGCTCGCGTACGAAGACGCCGCGGTTCGGCACGATGACGACTATGCCCGAGCGTTCGAGCATCCTAACCGCTTCGCGCAACGCGCCGCGGCTGACCTCCAGCTTTTGCGCAAGGGCGTGTTCATTCAGCTTGGCGCCGGGCAGCAGAGACCCGCGAACGATAATGCTCTGAAGCGTCTCGGCCAAGTTGTCGGCCAAGGACAGAGTGTCGCTCCGCTCCAGCGGCGCCAATGTTTTCAAGTCGTTATGCAACACCATATTGCGCCTCCACTTTCCCGGCCAAAACCGTGGGCAGGTCGCCTGATGCGGCGAATGTACCCTGTCTTCAGCGATCTGCACAGCATCTATTGGCAATCTGCCCTGCGGTCAATCATTTTTTGTCGACAATATTTACACTCTTGCCCTACAAGAAGGCAAAACCCGAAAGGATTTGCCGTGGATTGGACGAAGCAATGGCTGGACGCACACATGACGAAACGCCCACGCTCACAGGACGATGCCGAATGCCTGAACAGTTTGCTCGGCATATTTCGCTGTTGCGTCGACTCCGCCCGTCCGGATCGCTGCCTACCCGGCCACCTGCCCGAATTGAATGACCGCGGCCGAACCGTGATCGCGGGCATCGGCAAAGGCGGTGCGGAGATGGCTCGGGTTGCCGAAGCTCAATATAACGATGGAGACTATTCCGGCGTGGTGGTGACCAAGACGGGGCATGGATACGCTTCGGATCGACTGGCGATTCACGAGGGAGGGCACCCGGTACCTAATGCCTCCGGTGTCGCAGGTGCACGGGCCCTCGTTGACAGCCTGCGTGGCCTGAGCTCGGATGATCACCTCGTCGCTTTGGTCTCGGGCGGCGGCTCGTCTTTGCTGACTATACCGCCGGACGGTACAACGCTGGATGAGATCGCCGCGCTGAACCGCGCCCTGCTGGCGTCGGGGATGGAGATCGGGCAGATGAACGCAGTACGGAGGCATGTCTCGCCGCTGGCCAACGGCGGGTTGGCACGCGCGGCCCACCCCGCGCAAGTCACGCTGCTGGCGATTTCCGATGTGGCAGGCGACGACATCTCGGTGATCTCGTCCGGTCCATTCTCGCCCGACGGTTCTACCCCAGCCGATGCTCTGGCCCTGTTGGACAGGCGCGGCATTTCAGTATCCGAGGCGCTGCGATCCCACCTGAAAAACTCCAGCACAACTGGACCGATGGCGAAGGTGCAGGCGAGGCTTGTCGCCTCGCCAGGCACCGCCCTTCAGGCCGCCGAAACGGCGGCGCGACAAGCCGGGTACGACGTGATTTTGCTCGGTGATGATCTCTGTGGTGAAAGCCGCGAAGTCGCCGCGCAACACGCACGCCTGGCAATGAAAATCTATAACGAGGGACGGCGCGGCGTCGTGATATTGTCCGGCGGCGAAACCACTGTCACGCTGCGAGGCCCCGGTTTGGGCGGGTCAAACCGCGAATACGCCTTGGCGCTGGCTGTGGCGCTGGATACCGCCGAAGGCATTCACGCCGTGATCGCCGATACCGACGGCACGGATGGCGAAGGCGAGACTGCCGGGGCCAGCGTCGCCCCTGACACATTGGTCCGGGCGCAGGAGTTGGGCGTGAGCGCCGACGACCACCTAGCCCGAAACGACTCGGGACGCTTTTTCGCCTCTCTGGGGGATGATCTGGTGACCGGCCCGACAATGACCAACGTCAACGACTTTCGGGCGATCATGATCGCGTAAAGCGGAATGCCCGCCCCGCACAACGGCTGGGCGGGCACCAAATCAGCGCAGAACCACGCTGGGCAGCCACAGCGACAGGCCGGGCCAGAAGGTTACGAGCAGCAACGAGACCAGCAGCGGAACAAGGAAGGGCAGCGTGCCCGCCATGCAGCGCTCGAACGACATGCCCGAAACGCGCGCAAGCACCGATACAACCATGCCCACCGGCGGCGTCAGCAGGCCGATCATCAGGTTCAGCACCATGATGACGCCCAGGTGCACCGGATCGACCCCGGCCGCCAAGGCTACTGGCAGCAGGATCGGCACAAGGATGGTGATCGCGGCAATTGTCTCCATGAAGCATCCCACGACCAACAGGATCCCGTTGATCATCAACAGCACCTTGATGCGGCTCGTATCGCCATCTTCGAAAAAACTGGCAAAGAATTGCGGCACCTGGTTGCTGGTGATGAACCAGGAGAATACGCTGGCGGCCGCGACGATCAACAGCACCGTGGCCGTGGTCTCGAAAGTCTCGCGCAGGATGCCATAGAGCGCACGCAGCGACAGGCTGCGATAGACGATCGTGCCCAGAAACAGCGCATAGGCAGCCGCGGCGATGGCCGCCTCGGTGGGCGTGAACAGGCCAAAGCCGATACCACCGACAATAATGACCGGCATCAGCAGAGACAGGAATGCCCGGCGAAATGTGTTCCAGATACGCGACAGCGACAGGGCCGTATCCCGCCCGTAACCACGCCGAATGGCCGTGACATGCACCATGACCATCAGCATCGCCGCCATCAGTAGCCCCGGCACGATCCCGGCCAAGAACAACTGCCCGACCGAGGTCGAAGCCGCGACGCCGAAGATCACCATGGGAAGGCTGGGCGGGATGATAGGGCCGATGGTCGACGAGGCTGCCGTTAGCCCGACCGAAAATGGCGCGTCATAGCCTGCCTCGCGCATGGCCTTGATCTCGACCGCGCCCAAACCACCGGCATCGGCCACCGCCGCCCCCGACATGCCAGAAAAGATGACCGACGCACCGACGTTGACGTGCCCCAACCCGCCGCGCATCCAACCCACCAGTGACTTGGCGAAATCGAAAAGCCGCTCGGTGACACCCGATGTGTTCATCAGGGCTCCGGCGAGAATGAAAAAGGGGATAGCCAGCAAGGGAAAGCTGTCCAGTCCATTGATCATCCGGTGTGCGATGACCACGGTGGGTAGCGAGGTGAAAAGCACCACCTGCAGCAGGCAACTGATGGTCAGTGCGGCAGCAATCGGCATCCCCACAACCAGCAGAAAGAAAAGCGCGCCGAACAGCGTTGCAACAGCGCTGTCCGCGATCCATCCCCAGACGGATAGGGCCAGCAAAGCTCCGGCAAGGGCCACGGCCAGTAGGGCGGCCAAGCCGCTCCGTAGGACTGTTTCGCGCTGACGCGAGGCCTCTGGGATGGCGATCAGAGACCGCAGGCACATCATGGCGAACGCGCCGCAGACCACGAAGTACAGCCAGCTTTTCGGCAGGTCGACCGAGACCATGCTGGTCGTCGTGCGCTGCGCCAGCATCCAGGTCACCACGGCCATCACGCCGAAGAAAACCGGCAGCAGCAGCGCCACCGCTAATCGAAGCGCCCAGACACATGAGGCGGGCAGGTAGCGATAGAAAAATTCGACCCTTATGTGTGTGCCTTCGCGGACTGCTGTAACGGCCCCAAGGAAACCGGTCACGATCAGCAGGTAGCGGGCAATCTCCTCGGTCCAGGCGACCGAGTTGCCCAGCACATACCGGCTGAAGAACTGGAGGAAGACGACACCAGCCAGCACGCAGAAGGCGGCGACGCCCAGCACATCCTCGGGTGCGTGGCGCCATCGTGGAAACGGCCGCGCGGCGGGCGCGGGTTGTACGGTCCGCGCCAAGGGCGGTGAAGCAGTCTGTTTCATGGCGATCTCCGGCAACATCTGGCCCGGCGGTGCCGGGGCAAGGCACAACGCGCCCTGCCCCGCGCCGTCCCGGTCACTTTACGGCTTGCAGCTTGTCGAAAGTCTCGGGCGACCAGTCCTGGCTGCCGTCCTGCAGCAGCGGCAGCACGTTCTGACGGAACGGCTCGCGGTCGACCTCAATGATTTCCAAGCCTTCGCCCTTGAAGTACTCGACCAGCTCCTGCTCGGACTTCTCGACATCGGCGGTGACGCCCTCGGCGGCCTCGGCCAGTACCTGATCGAAGATCGCCTTGTCGTCGTCCGAAAGCCCACCCCAGACGTTGCCGCTGACGATGGTCACGAGGCTATCAGTGATATGACCCGTCAAGACGACGTAGTCCTGAACCTCGTGAAACTTCATCGACTGGATGGTGGGAAGCGGATTCTCCTCGGCCTCGACCACACCCTGCTGCAGCGCGAGGTAGACCTCGGCAAAGGCGATCGGGGTGGCGTTCGCGCCCTGCGCCTCAGGGAACATCATGTATAGCGGCGCATTCGGCACGCGGATCTTGAGACCCTGCATGTCATCCGGCGTCTCGATCCGCTTGTTCGAGGTCGTGTGCCGCGAGCCGTAGTAGTTCAGAGCGGCGATGTGGTGCCCGGTCTGGTCCTGGTACCCTTGGGCGATCTCACTGAAAAGTTCGTTGTCGCGGACCGCTTTCCAATGGTCGAGGTCGCGGAATACGTACGGCGCGCCCAAGAGACCGACGTCGGCATAGTCGCGACCCGCGAACTGGACACCGGTATAAACGATATCGACAGTCCCCAGAGTCAGGCCCTCGTCGATGTCCGCCTGTTTGCCCAAGCTCGAGGCCGGAAAGATGTCGATCTCGTAGCGCCCTTCGGTTCTCTTCTCGATTTCGTCGGCAGCCCACTCGGCCCATTTGTGATTCGGATGCGACGCCTCGTAGACGTGCGCCCATTTCAACGTCTCTGCCGAAAGGGCCGTCGCGGAAAACGCGCCCAAGCCTGCAAGCAGCAGACCGGTCATAACGCTGCGACGGTATAATTGATGATGCATGGTTACCTCCCAAAGTTGCCGGGCAACAACTGCATGTATGAAAACAAATGTCAACGGATTGCCTACAATCCTGTTGCGATCATCGGCAATTGGAATTATCTCTGCCGCCAACCGACAGGAGAAACCATGACCTATTTCCAGTTCATCGCAGGGACCGAAACCGTCGCATCCGATGGTGGCACCTACGACATCGTCAACCCGGCGAACACAGGAACTCTCGGCAAGGCTCCTCAGGCGACTCGCCAGGACACGCGGCAGGCAATAGACGCGGCAGCCGAGGCCTTCCCGGGTTGGGCCGCTACCGATCCTTGGAAACGTTCGGCCATCCTGCGACGGGCCGCGACCGAGATTGCGTCGCGGTCCGAGGACATCGCCACTGCAATCACTTGCGAAACCGGCAAGCCGCTGGCGCAGGCCCGCGGTGAGGTGACGCAGACCGTCGAACTGTTCGACTGGTGCGCCGACGAGGCACGCCGCGTTTATGGCAGGATCGTGCCGGGTCGCAGCGCAGCCACGCAGCACCAGATTTTGCATGAACCCGTAGGTGTCGTCGCGGCCTTCACCGCCTGGAACTTCCCCGTCCTCCTGATGTCGCGCAAGATCGCTCCAGCACTGGCTGCCGGCTGCACCATCGTCTGTCGTCCCGCCGACGAGGCCCCCGGAGGCGCCTTGATCGTCGCCCAATGCCTGCGCAAGGCCGGCGTACCGCAGGGCGTGGTCAACGTCCTAACCGGCTTGCCGCAGGCCATCAGCGAAGAAGTCATGTCCGACAGCCGGGTCCGCAAGATCTCCTTCACCGGGTCGATCCCGGTCGGCCGGATGCTGGCCCGCGCTGCTGCCGCTACGCTCAAGCGCGTGACTCTGGAATTGGGCGGCCACGCACCTGTCATTGTCCACGCGGACGTCGATGCGGCATTGGCGGCCAAGCAGTCGGCCACGGCCAAATTTCGCAACGCGGGCCAGGTCTGTGCCTCGCCGACCCGCTTCCTGGTGCAAGATGATCGCTTCGACGCCTACGTTCAGGCCTTCGTGAGCGAGGCGGAAAGATTGACGCTCGGTGACGGCATGGACGACGCGACCGAGATGGGGCCGCTCATCAATATGAAGCGCCTGCAGGCGGTCGAGGAATTGGTCCAGGACGCGCGCAAACGCGGTGCGACCATCGCAGCGGGCGGACGTCGCAGCGCGCGGTTCCAGGATGGCTACTACTACGAACCCACGGTGATCGTGGACGCGCCCGACGATGCACGCGTCATGCAGGAAGAGCCCTTCGGCCCCATCGCCCTGATCAACCGTTTCAGCGATGTCCAGGATGCCCTGCGTCGTGCCAACCAGACAGAATTCGGGTTGGCCGCCTACGTGCTCACCGGTTCGCTGGAAAACGCGCAAAGGACGGCCGCAGGCCTCGAGGCGGGCGTAGTCGGCGTCAATTCCTTCGTTGCCTCGGCGGCCGAAACGCCTTTCGGAGGCGTCAAGCAGAGCGGATACGGCCGCGAGGGCGGACCAGGTGCGCTGGACGATTATCTCTCGACCAAATACGTCAACCTGAGCTTCTGAGGGGACGGGATGACCCAGACCGATACCGATATGCGGTTCGACTACATAATCGTGGGCGCAGGCTCGGCAGGTTGCGTGCTGGCGAACCGGCTGACCGAGAACCCCCGTCACCGGGTTCTTCTGCTGGAAGCCGGCGGCGCGGATCGTCACCCGATGATCCACGTCCCGGCAGGCTTCCTGCGAATCCTCGATCATCCAGCGACAAGCTGGCGCTATCGCACCAGCGCGGATGCGGAAACCGGAAACCGCGAAATCCTCTTTCCGCGGGGTAAAGGTCTGGGCGGCTCCAGTTCGATCAATGGTTTGCTCTACGTCCGTGCCTTTCAGGAGGATTTCGACGCGTGGGCAGCGCAGGGCAATCCGGGCTGGGACGGTCGTACGATGATGGCCTACTTCCGTAGGTCAGAAAGCTGGCAGGGCCCGCCCAGCCAGACGCGCGGCGGCACCGGACCGCTGATCACTGCCCCGCTGACCGAGCGTCCTGAAATATGTGAAACCATTGTCGCCGCGGCCGAGGCAAACGGACTACCATTCCGCGAGGACATGAATGCCTCTTCCGAGCCGGGGGTCGCCTATTACCAGCAAACGCGCAATGGCAGGCGGCGCTGGTCGGCAAACCGAGCTTATCTGGCACCAGCGCGCAAGCGTCCCAATTTAACGGTGCTGATGGACGTCATGGTCGACAAGCTGGAACTTGACGGTCAGCGCGTCACCGGCGTGAGATTTCAGCAGCATGGGTCGCGACGGCTGGCCCGGGCCGGAGCCGAGGTCATCCTTTCCGCAGGCGTCATCGGTAGCCCGGCGATCCTGCAGCGTTCCGGGATCGGCGATCCGGACACATTGAAAGACTTGGGGATCGAAACGCGTGCGGCGGTGCCCGGGGTCGGGAAAAACATGCAGGACCATTACGTGATCCGCACCACGTGGAAACTGCGTGACACGCTGACCTTGAACGAACGCGCACGTGGTATCCGCCTGCTGGGCGAAGTCGCAAAATTCGCACTGCAGGGACGTGGCATTCTGACCTACAGCGCGGCGCTAGTCGGCATTTTCGCCAATCTCATGCGCTCGACCCCAGACCATCCCGACACGCAGTTCGTCATCGCCCCGGGCTCATTCAAGAACGGCCGACTCGGCGAACTGGAAGACTACCCGGGCATGACCTGCGGCTTTTGGCGCATGCGCCCAGAAAGCCGTGGCCACGTCCATATCAAGAATCGCTACGCCGACACCGCTCCCGAGATCCAGCCCGGCTTCATGCGCGAGGATGGAGACCGCAAACATGCCGTCGAGGCGTTGCGCTTTGCGCGTGCGCTCTGCGGGACGGAACCTCTGGCACGCTACGTGGATCAGGAGATGCTTCCCGGGGCCGAGCTCACATCGAACAAAGAACTTCTGGCCTACGCAAGATCCAACGGTTCGACGGTATACCACGGCGTAGGCACGTGCCGGATGGGCGATGGACCGAACGATGTAGTAAGTACAAACCTATCCGTTCGCGGTCTGAGCGGACTGAGGGTCGTCGATGCGTCAATAATGCCAGCGATCACTTCAACGAATACCAACGCCACTACGATCGCGATCGCCGAGAAAGCTGCCGAGATGATAAGTTCCGCGGCCGAAAGTGCTTGACCTGGCCTGCTGCCGGTTTCGTGGACACAGGGTTAAGTTGGCATAGCGCGAGCCTCGAACGCCACCGGACTTAGACAGCCCAACTTCGAATGCCGACGTCTCGGGTTGTAGAAGCATTCGAAGTAGTCAAAGACGTCCGCTCGGGCGGCGTCAAGGTTGCGGTAGACCTGTCGAGCAGTCCGTTCGGTCTTGAGAGAAGCGAAGAAGCCCTCCATGGCCGAATTGTCCCAGACGTTTCCAGCTCTACTGATCGAGCAGGTGATGCCATAGTCGTGCAACAGGCGCTGGAACTGCTCACTCGTGTATTGCGGACCTTGGTCCGAATGATGAAGCAACTCGTCGGTCTTGCCACGGCGCCAGACGGCCATCATCAGTGCGTCCATGACCAATGTGGCATCGCGATCCGCTTTCATTGACCAACCCACCACGCGTCGTGAAAGCAGGTCCATCACGAACGCCACATAAAGCCAGCCCTCGGCCGTCCAGATGTAGTTGAAATCCGCGCGCTACTTCTGGTTAGGGGTTTCCGTCCGGAACTCGCGATCAATAATAATTTCGGCAATGACGGATCGTTCGCCATCGTCTTTCGGCATGCCACGACGCATGAGTCGGGCTCGCATGGCATTCTGCCGCATTCCTCCGCATGAGCCGCTCGATCCGGTGGAGGCCGCAGCCCAGGCCATCTTCGAGCACGTCGTGCCAGACCCGCCGGGCGCCATAGGTGCGATCGCTTGCCCTAAAGCTCCTATCGATCGCTTTCACGAGCTTTGCGTCATGAGCCGCGCGCTCGCTGAGTGGCCTTCTGAGCCACGCTTGAAAGCCGGATCGGGAGACACCCAGAACCCCGCGCATCCAGCCGATGGGCCAGATATGCCGATGCTTCGAAATGAAGGCTAAAGTCATGTCGCTTCCCGCGCGAGTTATGCTGCCGCCTTTTTTGAGATGTCACGCTCCGCCTTGAGCTTGGCGATCTCTTTCTTCAAGGCCGCAATCTCCGCGCGTTGCTACTCATTACCAGCAAAGGCGGCTACAGGAGCCGCGTTGGCTTCCCTGATCCATCGACGCAGGACGCTCGCTGCGACCTCGAGGTCCCGGCTGACTTGAACCACGGCGACGCCGCGCTCCTGCACCAGGCTCATTGCCTCGATCTTGACCTCTTCGCTAAAGATCCGTCTCTTCATCTTCTGTGTCCAGTATCGCCATCACGATCTTATCTTCGTGTCCACGAAACCGGCAGCAGGCCAGTGCAACGCCTCCCGGATCTTGAGAACGTCTGCCTACCAGCGGTGGTGGAGTGCCTTGTCCTCCCGTGTCATTGGCCCCGCAATTCAAACTGCAGCGAAGCGTCACTGACATGCTCTTGCGTGCAACACTCAACTGATCGAATCAATCAGCACCCGCCCATCCGGTTCCCCCAGCCACTTCAGGAACTGTGACAGGCTGTCGACCTGGTCGTCGTGCTTACCTCTTGGGAAGTTCACAATTTCCCGCTGAAACTCGGCGAGCCAGGGCGCTTCTTTGGGGATCGCGATCCGGCCGCACTCTATCAGTGGCGTCACACTCAGAAGCCGCGTCGCCTTATCGTCTCTGGGTTTCACCCCTCGAACGTTGAGAAGTGTATTGTCGTAAAGGTCCTGGTAGAGCGATATACCGGACCCAGCCTGCTCGATGAGCACAAGGCTGGCGTCCCATCGCCCGGCTTCTTTAATGATCCGTCGCCGCAGCTGCGGAAACTCCAGCTTCGTCCGGATCACATCGAGCAACCACGCAGACGCTCCCCGCACAAGCCAGGTCGTACAGACCGAGTAATCATTTGCCTCCTCCGCGTTGCAGGCCGTATCCCAGCTTTGTACAATACGATCATCGTCGCAGCGCGTTGGCGGTTCATCGTAGGTCCGGAACCAGCTCCACTTTACGAGCCCACCGCCGAGCGGGGCTGGTCGCTGCTGATATTGCGCCGCGTAGACATATGAGCCCAGCTCCTTCCGGCGACGTTCCAGCAGGTCCGGAGGCAACCTCCCCGAGAACAAAGGGATCCCCTCGATGAAGATCAGGCTTCGATCCGGCCCCATGGGGAACTCCATCCGTTCTTCGGCAATGGCCGGCAGGTTCAGATGCGTCCATCCGCCTTGTTCGAGGAGCATTCCGGCCAGATCCTCTTCGTGAACGCGTTGCTGGATCAGGATGATGGCGGACTTGACAGGGTCATTGAGACGACTGAGCAACGTGGAGCGGTACCAGTCCAGTACGGCGTTGCGCTTGGCATCAGAGGTCGCCTCATCGGGCTTGTGAGGATCGTCGATGATGATGATGTCACCTCCGCGCCCGGTCACAGTCCCGCCGATGGAGGTCGAGAACCGGCCGCCACCCAACGTGGTCTCGAAATCCCGCCGGGAGCTCCTGCCCCTGGCAATCCTCGTCTGCGGGAAACAGCGCTGATACCACGGCGCCATCATGAACTTCTGACAATCAAGTGCCAATTTTTCAGCGAGGCCATCCGCGTAGGACGCCGTCAGTAGCTTCTTCCGCGGATAATGCCCCAAGAGGTAGGCCGGAAAGGCCACTGACCCGGATATCGACTTCATGGTGCGCGGCGGCATCGTAATGATCAACCGAGTGATCTCCCCGCGGGCCACCCTGTCGAGTTGGTAGGCAATAGCGTCGACATACCATTCATGCACATACTGAGTCCCAGGATCGACAGTCGCGAATGACTGCTGAATGAAACTCGAGAGGTCCTTACGCAACACCGCGGTGAAAGCGGCAACCTTGTCCGGATCAGACATCACCGTCCTCCCCTTTATCCTCAGCAGCCGCCCGATCCAGAGTGTATCGGTTGAACCAGCGGTCAAGGATCTCGCTTTCGTAAGCCGCCAGCGCCTGCTCTGCGCCGCGCGCTTCCATGTCGTCGGAATGTTGCTGTGCGAGTGCGAGCAGTCGATCCAACGCGCGGGCGTCTCCCTTCAAAGCCTTCTCCTTCAAGCGCATGAGCGCTGCCTTCTGTGTGCTGATATTTCTCGGTTGGCCGTTTTGAGTGATAGGAACACCCTCCGAGAGCACGTCCTGAAGGTCCTTCCTGAAGTTCTTCGTACGTGTCGGACGCCCTTTCGGGTTCCCGGATTGCCCCTTGCGGAACCGTGAATGCTTGGGAGGCTTTCCGTAGCCGACAGGTTCATCATTATTCTGATCAGTCATTGCACCACCTCCAACATGAGATCCGCCTCGAGTGAGGTCAGGCTGCGGTGATCTCGCAGCCGTATCGGTTCCTGACCAGTCTCCGCACGCCAGCGACGCAGGATGACATCGACATACCCTGGGTCGATCTCCATGCCGTAGGCGACGCGCCCACTTCGTTCCGCAGCGATGACTGTCGCGCCCGCTCCCAGGAAGGGGTCGAGAACAACCTCCTTACGTGCCGTGACGTCCCGGATTGCATCCTGCACCATGGCCACTGGCTTGGCGGTCGGATGGGCTGTCAATTCGGCCATCCGGTCTTTTCGGAATGTGTTGACCCCCGGATAGGTCCAGAGGTTCGTGCGGTTCCGACCGTAGCGACCCAGCTGAACGTTGTTCCTATGACTCGCCCTGCCCTTTCGGAACACAAAGACCAGCTCATGCTGAGATCGGTACAGCGATCCCATCCCGCCATTGGTTTTTGCCCAGACACACAAGTTGAGCATTTGACCGAAGGCCGCCTTACCCGCGTCCTGGATTTCCCGCAAATGGCGCCAGTCCATGCAGGCGAAGCACACGGCCCCTGACTTGCTATGGCGCGCCACGAGACCGAGCGCCTCCGCCAGAAACCTCTCAAACTCAGCGGAAGACATCTCACCGCACGCTTCGGCGAACTCCACGTGCTGTACCTTTCCCTTTCCACTGACGTGGCCCTTGATCGGCACGTTGTAAGGCGGGTCCGTGAAGCAGGCATCCGCCACCCTGCCCTCCATAAGACGTGCATAGGCATCCGGGTTCCTGGCATCACCGCAGAGGATCCGGTGATCTCCGAGCGCCCAAAGATCGCCAGCTACAGCGACCGCGGCGGCCAAAGGGTCCGGCAGTGGCGCCTCTTCCGGCGTGGCGGCTACATCTGCGGTGCCTGGATCGATGATCATATCGATCTCGGCTACTTCGAAGCCGGTGATCGTGAGGTCGAAATCGAGGTCGAAAGAAGCCAGGTCCGACAACTCTGCCGCCAGCTGCGCCTCATCCCACCCGGCATTGAGGGCGATCTTGTTGTCCGCAAGCATCAAGGCCCGTTTCTCAGGTTCATTAAGATAGCCAATGCGGATCGTAGGAACCTGATCCAGCCCCAGCTGGAGGGCGGCAGCTAGCCGCCCGTGTCCCGCGATGATCACGCCCTTCTCATCGATCAAGACGGGGTTTGTGAACCCAAACCTCTCGATACTCGCCGCGATCTGTTCGATCTGGCTCGGGCTATGTGTTCTGGCGTTTCGAAGGGAGGGTACGAGATCCCCAGTGGCCACACCTTCAAATACGGCTTCCATGCCGGTCTCCAATTCCTGGACTTGCGGGCGACACATCTTCCACCATGGAAGACGCGCGCTGACGCGTTCAAATGCGGGTTGGTTTAATGACCGGCACCAACATCCGAAGGAAACCGGGTGCCCCATCCGGGGCTTTTGCCACCGCCATCCGGTCAGTGGACTTTTTCAAGGCATCCAGGGCCATCCGACTAAGCCCTCGCAGCCACCTTGCCACTGCGGGACGCCCCGGAATCTCTAAGTATTCCAAAGTGTGCCTATTGGCAATAATTAATTAACTTTGCATATTATTTTTTTACTCTTTAATTTAAACATGAAATGAAAAGCAATCTACAAATGCAACAATACCGAAAACCAAACCGCCGAAATCACCGCACATAAATGTGGATTAAATATGGTATGAACCAAAACACATCCGGAAACTCGGGCGCCGCCATTCAGCCAACAAATCGCAAAAACACCGCGAACCCAAGAAGACCACTTGGAGATCGAGCAGGTTGCATATTGCCGCGGGACAAAGGTGGCCTATGAAAAGCTCAATCAATGCGCAGGACGGGAACATGACCAAGACTGATCTTTCAAAGATGAAGCGAAAGGACCTTGAAGCTCTACGAACCCGCATTGAAGTTGCGCTAGAAGCATTGGACGCTCAGCGTAGAAAAGACGCCATCGCCGCCGCGGAAGCCAAGGCAAAGGAGTTTGGCTTCAGCCTCGCCGAACTCACTGGCGATAGAAGGCCACGGCGCACCAGGGCGCGGAGCAAGCCCAAGTATCGCCATCCCGAGAACTCTGCAGTGACCTGGTCCGGCCGTGGTCGGCAACCTCGATGGATCAAGGAAGCGCTGGAGGCCGGGAAGTCGTTGGATGACTTCTTGATCTCCTAGCCCCATGATCACGGAGTGAGCTGACTGGGTCTGGGTAGGGCAGAAAGCGGAAGTTCGCTGCGGATGCCATGGCTCATAGCCAAGAATGGAAAAGGAGACATTGGGGATACCTGAAATAACGCCCAAATAGAACATAACAAGAACGCTTGACACTGTGGGCATAACAATCCAGTTTGTTGTCAACAACAATTCAGACGGCTCGTACAGTGAAACTCTCTCCTGCACAGTTCAGAGATACGCTAGGGATCTCACAAGAAACGCTAAGGCATTGGAGAAAGTCCTTGCCCGTTTTTCATGGGCGGAATGGCTATGCGCCGGCATTCACAGCTAGTGATCTCGTAGTTGGAGTGCTAATCAAGTTTCTTCGCGAACAATGGGGCATCTCGGTCGCGTCTTTCGCTGAGCAATCGGTGTCCCTAGGACAGGCAGTGCACAAACAGCCTTGGTCTCTTTTGGCGAATTCTGTTCTTCTACTTTCTCTGGTCGACAAGAGCTGTGTTCTCGTTCCTCGTTCCGAAAATCGGCCGATTGAGTCACCTTGCCTCTTGGTTCCGCTGGCTCCGATTGTGGAACAGTTGACCGCTGCACTCCTGCACGAAGCCGATCGTGAACAAGTGCCAATTTACTTCCCACCCGTCGAGGTGGCGCGCAAATCGGGTACGTCATGACCTATCCAGCTTGGCGGGATATGCTTGCGCTCTCTGAGCGTGTTGCTCCGGAGTACTTCGAGCCGGGGCAGCCGGTTACTGGCACGCCGTACGCTGATGAAATTCGAAAAGCTATGCAAAAACTCTCCATATCGGGAGTGTTCTGCAACCAAGGTGTTCCACAGATCATGGTGTTCGAGCAAGAGCAGTATGATCGAGATGAAGTCATGAAGGTTCACGCAGCACTGTGGAACCAAGGACTGGCAAGCATTTTGATCGTTCCCGCAGAGGATGAGGTGAGGGTGTTTTCCCTTGCCCGAGACCCTGGCACTGGGGATCGAACACAGTTTGAGGACCGCTGTCTAATCGAAGCTGTCAACGCTACAGCCGACGCGCTAGCGCTTCGCAATTATGTTTATGGCGCGGAGAGCGGTCGTCTTTGGCTGGAAAAGGAGACTTACTTTGATCCGAAGTCTCGGATTGATCGCGTTCTCTTAAACAATCTTGAAGTAGCTCACGACCTGCTGTCCGAGGAAGGCCTGTCGGCAGATGAGGCGCAGGCCATACTTATCCAAACGATGTTCGTAGCGTATCTCGAAGATCGTGAGATTACGACCGCGACGTTTTTCCAAGAGGCAACTAACGGTACGTACAAGGGGCTGAATGCGATTCTCTACTCTGGCGATGTTGCGGCGCTTGAAGCACTGTTTGCAGCGCTTCAACGCGACTTTAATGGCGATTTGTTTGTTGCGCCGTGTTCATTCGACGACTCCCAACACCCACACTGCCTCACCGCAGATGCGTTGCTAATTCTCAGGCGCTTCCGAGAAGGCAAAGAGGAGATGGCTGGAGCCAATGGTCAGATGCGGTTCTGGGGCTACGACTTTGCCTTCATTCCAGTCGAGCTAATAAGCGCCGTTTATGACCGCTTTCTTGGATACGACCCCCAATCTCGTTCCGATACAGGCGCATACTATACGCCAATGTTCTTGGTCGATACGACCATATCAACCGTATGGGATACCTTAAGCTCGAAGACGAAGACTCATGGAGTTTTTTTGGATCCTGCTTGCGGCTCCGGAATCTTCCTAGTGCGGAGCTTCCAGCGCCTATGTGAGCATCGGCGAAATGAAGGCCAGAATGCGAAGCCTTCTTGGGACAAACTAGTAGAGACGCTTCAGCGAGTTCGTGGCTTCGATCTTAACGGAAGTGCAGTGCGCGTAGCCGTGTTTTCCCTATACATCGCGCTACTCGAAGAAGTTTCGCCACCCAACATTCGGACTCTCGCAAAGAAGGGTCGTTTGCTGCCATCTCTTTGGGACCACACGCTAGTTTGCAAGGACTTTTTCGACGCGGACCCAGGCGAACATGCGGCCGATGTGATAGTTGGAAACCCCCCGTGGACAAGTCGGCGCAATATACTCGGATCTGGCCTTAACTGGTGCAAGGCGCGAAAACTTCCAACACCAAGCGGTGAAGTTGCTTGGGCATTTGTCTGGAAGGCGCAACAACATGTTTCAGCTGATGGCTGCGTTGGGTTCCTTTTGCCGGCCATGGGTTTTCTGCACAACCATGCAGCAAAGGGTGTCGCGGCACGCATCCAGCTATTTGAAACGGTCGGGATGCGGGTAGTCATCAATCTATCGGATTTACGCCGGCAGCTTTTCGACGGTGCGATCTATCCGACTGCATTGATGGTGTACGGAAACAAAGCGGCAAAGGACAGTTATCACTTTGACTACTGGACGCCTAAAGCTGACCTTAACCTCAAGATCAAAAGATTTGTGACTCTAAGTTCGATCGACAAATCATCTCTCAGCCTCGCGGATGTCAAACGGAACCCACTTGTGTTCAAACAACGGCTCTGGATGCGGGGTGCTGAAGCAAAGTTGTTTGGTCATCTGGACCGTCTTCCCAAACTTTCAGCATTTGTCAGTGAATTTGGTAGCGTTCAAAGAAAGAAAGGCAACCCATCTGTGGGCTGGGTAGTGGGTCAGGGCTACCAACCCTACCATGGACGCAGCGAGGTGTCGGGTCCGCAAAGTTTCAAAGAAAGCTCATCTGTCGGACGAATTCCTGACCTGCCCGTGAACGCGGTATCCGCACTCGTTCTCACAACAGATCATCTTGAGCCATGGAATTCGAGTCGAGTCCGGCGGAGCGGATTTGAGCGAGCGTTCTCAGGCCCTCGAATCTTGTTTAGAAGAGGAGTTGATGCTGCGACTGGTCGGCTTAGGGCAGCTTATTCAGATGTCCCATTGTCCTTCCAGCACATACTTCAGGCAATCGTTGCTCCAGAAGAAGAAACAACTCGTGCAAAGTTCATAGCAGGCTACCTTAACAGTCGGCTCGCTGCTTGGTTTGCCTTTCACGGAACGTCATCATTCGGCGCGTCGCGACCCGAAGTTCAACAAGCAGAGTTGCTTCGCCTTCCAATGCCGCGCCCCGACGATCTTCCTGACCCGGAAGCGGCAATTTCAATACAGCTGGCTGTCGAGAACTTAGTTGATCGAGAACAAGAGCGTACAGGCGATTTTTTGCGCCCTCAGAATGACATTGAGTTTGCCCTTCGTGAAATCGATGCGCATATATACTCATACTTTGGTCTTTCTGAGGAAGAGATCACTGTTGTCGAAGATACTGTGAATTATGTCTTGCCAGCTGTCCAACCAAGTTCCGGCAGTTTCCCAGAACTCTGGAAACAAAGCGACCCAATTGAACGGAAGGCCTATGCTCAGCAACTTATTTCTAGTCTGTCTTTCTGGTTCCCAGAGAAAATGTGTGTTTCGGCCGAAATAATTGGCTCGAATCAAGACTTCGGTATCTTGATGCTTCAACTGACCGACGCTAAGAATGCGACACCTTTCCGTGAGGACCGAGACGAAACCTTTACAGACTGCCTGCAGTCTCTATCGCAGAAGCTAGGTACTTCGGTAGCCCGCAACTTTCAAACTGTACCGGACATTAGGATTTTCTCGGGTAGATCGCTTTATCTAATAAAGCCCTTGCAAAAAAGGTTTTGGCTTAAGTCGTCTGCTTTGACAGATGCCGACGTAATTGCAAGCGACTTGCAGACGCTCCTCCAGACTTCTTCGGTACAGAGCGCAGTTTCTTGATCATTGGTAGTGGTGCGGCTTGGCTGAGTGAGTTCAAGGGGTTTGATGAGCGGTTCATCGAACGGCTGTGCCATATCCTGCCAACGACGATCGAGAAATTGGGGGAGAATCCTGAAGAAGATGAAATCACTCATGATCTTCGCCACAGGTTCGGTTCCGATCCTGGAATGCGACGACTATTTCATTTTTGGGAGACACAGTTCGAGCCTGCTGGACTGAGTACTTCAGGCGCGTATACGCGCGACGGCAGAATAGATCTTGTCCTCTTCTGGAACCAAGATCAGACGTGCTATCTAGCCTATGAGGCAAAACGATTGAGTGTCGTCATGCCATCGGGTTTTCAGGCGCTCTCCGGAAAGTATGTGACGGAAGGACTGTCGAGATATGTTACTGATAAGTACTCCGAGGGGCTGCCCTTCGGGGGCATGCTTGGCTACGTACTCGACGATGATCTATCGTCTGCAGCTGAGCGGATAATCAAAGTGGTTCAAAGCAAATCGTCAGAGCTATCGCTCAAAGAAGGTCCTGAAGACCTACCGGTCATAGGAACTGCCCTACGATTTCGTACGCAACACGTCCGGCAAAATGGTGCAGAGATCGATGTAGCGCACTCGCTTCTACGCTGCTGCAAGAAAGCGAGCGAATAGATTGCTCCCCGACTATCAATCGCAGAGTCGACGAGCTCATCAGCCCTTGGCTTTCGCGGCAGCACTTTTTTCACTATCGGTGTACTTAATGAGCATTGAAAAGGAACTGAGCACCGCATCGTGTGGCGTCAGGCTCTGAAGTTGCCCATCCTCAAAGTAGTGGTGTGCCGCTCCAAGTAGGGCCTCGAAGGGCAAAGGATGTTTTGCGTTGGGATTGTGAAACACTTGAATCTCTTGAGTCCAATATTCTTCATAGTCCGGGTCAGAGACATCGACCTTGAATGCCTCGCCAACAACAGCTTTTGGGTCCGGATTGTACTTCAGACCAAGGCGAAAATAGCCGTAACCCGGCGCTCCGTAGCCCGCAGCAACACCCATGCGATCAAACTTTGCAATCGTGCCAGCATTCGAAAAAATCACTGCGGACACGTTCTCAGCATCGGGTAGATCGAAGAACCCCGAAGGTATTTTCTTGCCGTTATATTCGTGCTCGCCAATCTTATGACTGTCGATGATCAGCTGTTCCTCCTTGAAATGCCAAGTCACACGTGAGCCATACAAGTATTGCCACAGCGCAGACTGGGTGTAGGTCATGGGCCCCAACTCATCTTCGGTGGCCATTTTGTGGAAATCTGCGATGGCGATAGCAAACGGCTTGCCCTTGCTTTCCTCGCGTTCCCAGTATCGTTGACCCGCTTTGTTTGCCTTTTCGAGTTTGCTGGTTAATGGGCCACCAAACTTCATGGGCATGTAATCACGCAAGAAAGCCTCACGTTCCTCTGGTGTCTTCGGATTTGGGTGTTCCTGCAGGGCTCCGCCTTCAGATGGCGCCACGGTGGTAGCTTCAACCGTGAAGTCAATCAGCGGACTGCGGCAACGAAAATCGGGTGCCTCTAACTGTTCAACATCGAGGAAAAACTCACGAAACGCCGCCCAAAGGAACAACTCCCAAAGGCGTTGGTCAAATCCGGTCGTTTGGAATTCTCGCACGAAGTGAGGATCCTTTGGCGCTAGCCAGAGAGCCAATTCGCTGATTACTTTTCTTGCGGGGGCTCGACCTGGTTCATCCGCGAGCATCCGAAAGTAGGGGTGCAGCTTATCGTCAGTAAGATTGGGTGGTATGTAAAAGGGGTCGAGTGGGCTGTTGGTCTCATCACCCTGTTCGCCAAACTCTTCTATCTCGCCTTTTTCGATGATCTCCATCATCTCGACGCGCAATTTCTTCTCGGCATGAACTGGGTCGCGGAAATCGGTTCTCAATGATGCACACCGGAAACGACCAATTTTGTCGCGCGCTAGAACCATCCACAGGTAGTCGTTGTCCGTTGTATCTCTCGCGACTAAACCAAGCAGCTCGTCCCCTTCTGATGCCCACCACGAAACTTCTTCACACATGAACGCTGTTTTGGAGTGTCGTGTGCCAGTCGTGAGAATGTTGAAGCGAGCGCGCTTCATGGGCTTTGAGAAAGCCTCTGCACGCCGCTCGTTTTCTCGCCGCCGTTTTGCCTCGCCCATGTTTAGCCTCTTGCTGCCCTCAAGCAGCAAATATGCATCTTGGCTGACAGGTGCAAGGAGGGCCCGTAGGATTAAGGGGCGTATTGAGCGACGCCCTTCATAAAGGCTATGGCGCAAGCGCCTAGACCGTTCGTGTGCGTCCTCGATGACCCGAACTACTCGGCGCTCTTATCAGAGTTTTTGCCCGCCATAGGCGTCCAATACCATTTTGAAGTAAGTTGTTGTTTTGTCCGCGTACTCACCGATGCCAGGCCAAGCGAACGGGAAGGCGCCAGAGGTCATCGACCAGGCGATTTCCAGCCAAAGCATCTTTGCAATTGCCTCCGCTTCAGGTGCTTACTTGTCTTCTGGCCAGAGATCCTTGTCCAACGATATCCATGCGTCGCCGTCATCATCGACTTTGATGTCTGCGCTCAATGCCCCCAATCTTTCGCCCACATTGTTTGCGTCGTCCAGAAGCGCCGTTCATAACAAAAGCTCAGCCTTTTGCGCGTCCATATCCATTGAAAGTGCCATGCTCGTTCTCCAATCCTCAAATTTGAGTTATGCATCGCGATGAACAATTAAAGAGTGTCTGTCTTAAAGTCTGCTTTGGGAAAGCTGCATTGCAGCGTTGCTGATCGTTGTGAAGGGCAGCATTGGGCCGGTACGAGACGGAGCGATGTTATCGCGCTCTGTGCAGATGCACCTTCAAACTTGCCCACTTCTGGCAAAACTCTTCGATTCGCGCCTCGATTTCTGCGCTGGGGTTCAGCACAAAGAATGTCCTTGGGCTGTAGGCGGTCGCCCGCACTGCCATGCCCGGCATCCCGATCTGGCCAAGCCAATGATCCACCTCAGCATCATGACCGCCTCGCCGCCGAGTGTTATGATGGTAGATCAGTGCGCATCGACCTTCGGCTAATTCCTGCACCTCTGCGAGCGGCACCTGTTTGCCGAACTTCGCGCGCCCTCTTCGCCAATCGGCATCATCGATGATGCCATTGTCCGGATCTGCGAATACAAAGTCGCACAATGATAGCCTATCTAACACACGCTTGAACCAGGCAGCGCGCCAGTTCCGGCGGTCACGGGGGCGTACCATACTGGTGTCTACACTTTCGTCATGTGAGATCGACCCTTCCAGCACTGGCAACAATGAATCGATCGAACGCTCATCTTTCGTAATGTTTCGAAGATGGCTGAACAGGGCTGGGTCCAGGTGTTCATACCGTTGCGGTTGGTTAAGATAGGTGACGTGCCGCCCATCTCCGTTGTGGCTCTCGTCGGGGTACCGGTACCAGGCTACGCCCAACTGGCGCCCCGGTGAGAGGGCTCTCAGTAGGCCGAGCTTTACAAAGTCTCCAACATCTCCGGCATAACGGTCTTGCAATTGGGGTGACCTATTCCTTTTGCACCATTAATCCACTACCGGCGCATTAGCAGCTTGCGGGCGCGTACGCTACGAAGATGTTATGACTGCTATCCAACTCCGATAGGTTGTCTATTTCTATGACCACGGACCAGACTTTGACCGGCGCACTGATATCTTGGACCAGATGAGATCATGCACCTGCAGCAAAGGTCCGTGTGACAGGCCACACTTCAGCGAGGATGCCTATATTCAAGGGTAGGTTTGGGCCGTTTCTGATAGTAACCGAGCATTCCTGATCAAAAGCCTAACTGATCATCTGGGGAGAAATAGGTGTCTGTCGCTTGCATGGCCCGAACTCAGGAGCGACGGCCAGGCTTTGACCGAAACGAAGACTTGCGGCGTCCCGTTCAGGCCACGCTCCGGTGCCCATCGGTTGTTGAATTCTCGCCGCCCGCCGGTACTGATACTCTCTGAACGCATTCAGGAAGCGGGGGGCCGGACCGACGCTGACCTGCACACGCTGGGTTCGCCCCCTAAGTTCGAGCGTCGAAGATCACGGAAACCCGTCCCAGCACATCGATGGCCTGTCCCGCTGAGAGCTCCTTGCATCTTTCCAGCAGAGAACCCATCCGGCCCCGGACCGCTGCCTGCACCTCCATCGGCTGCGCTTGGAAGCGTTCGTAGATTGCGTTGATCCCTAGGTAGTCCGGGATTTCAACTCCCGCAGCGCTGCGTTGGCTGACGGCTTCTTTGGCGGCAATCCAGAACACGTCGAGTTCATGCGCCCAGGTTTCGGCTAGTTTCTCGATCGCAGGGAGGATCAGATTGCCGAAGCACTCCTGACCCTGGTCGTTGCTCGGGCTCTCAGACAAGAAGTCCGCCAAAGAGCTTAGAAGAGACACTGTGCGAGCAGGGCGAATGTCCCAGTGCTTCAGGTGAGCCAGGGTACCGGAGAGGTGGTCAAGCGTCTTGGAGATGGAAGTGATGCTTGGGCGATCCTGGTGCAAGCCGCGACGACGTGTCTCGGAATAAGCCGCTACGAGCAAGCGCGCGACTTCTGATTGCTCGCCAATGATCTCGGAGCCTTCCGCGCTCTGACGAATAGCCAGCAGACGGGGCGGCAGAACGCTAGGATCGCTCGGGCCACCGGTACGTTTTCCGAGCAAGAGTATTGATGCGGGCTCGGTCGAGGACAAGACGCAGAGTTCCGCGCCCCATAGTCCCCGCGGCGCCGCTGTGCGGACCCGCTGCATGACCTCGGGGGGAATTCCCCTGCGCAGATTCTCGACTTGGTCGAAGTAGTTGCCCGTTCGCAGGACACGCGGCTTCTTGACCTGGTCCAAAACCAAGTCCGTCAGATCGCCGGCGGCAAATTCCTCAATCTCCGTGGCTAGGTCAGTGGCGCCCACGCCGGACAATAGCGCGATTCCAGCGACGCGTTCGCGCGCCTTGTAGTCCGAAGACAGGACCACGCCGGGCAAATCGAAAGTGAAGTAGTGGATGACGGGATGCGGGCTGTCGATCCGATCGATCCTCCCCAGCCCTTGGATCAGGCTCTTGATATCGGACGTGACTCCAATAATGCCCAGTGCCGAAGCCTGTTGCAGGTTTATCCCCTCCGCCATCTGGAAAGTCATGAACATGGCGCGCTGTTTGAACGGCTCAACCTTTCGGCCGTCGATCCCAAAGACCTCCTGCGCCTCGGCGCCGGAGCGTAGATGGTGCAGCTTCTTGCCAGTCCTTAACTTGGCTCCAGGGGCGACGACGTAGACCTCCGGCCCACGGCCCCGCTGCCCGGCGAGAAGGCGGGCATAGACTTCGAGCACGCCGACGCGTTCCGCAAGGAAGATCGCATGCGGATGTTTGCGCAGGATAGCGCGCATCGCGTCGGCACGGCCCTCGTCGATCGCGTCGAGGCATGGGTGGTTGAGGAGGGCAGATATGCGATCACAAATCGGGGTGTCGCTTTCTTCGGCTTGGATAGGACGCTCCTCCTGGAGTTCACCGTCCGGAAGTAAAATGCCGCGGGCATTCTGACGCTCCGCGCGTCGCAGGCTTTCTCCAATGGAGGCGCGACCGCGCTGGTCCGCGCCGACCTCACGCTCACGGGCCCATTCTTCGCGAGAGAACGTGACGGAAGCGCGCAGAATCGCGAGGAAATTCCGGATGTGAATGCGCGACTTGTCATGGAAGCGGATCTCCGTCTGACCGGCCCGCTTTGGATCGGCAGAGACGAGGGTCACGCCGGTCGTGATCGCCTCGGCCAAAACCTTGATGCGATGGATGACCCGAGCTTGCTGAGCATCGAGCTCAGTGTCACGCCTGTGGCTCTTAACGGTGGGATAGACGAATGAGGTCTTCGACCGTTCCCGGCTCTCGCCGATACAGGCGCGCTGACGGCGGACGACATAGGGCGAAAGCACCGTGGCCAGCCCTTCTTGCAAGGACCGTAGGTTTAGATCGCGGGCTTCTAGCTCAGATTCGATCTGGTCCAATTGCTGCTGTAGCGAGGCAGCATCGTCAAAGAGATCTTCCTGAAGTGCTTGGGCTTCGATACGCTCTGTTAACTGGTTGCGCTGATTGTGGAGCGTCCCGCGCTCGCGCACGCGCTGCATGTGGTTGTTTATCTGATCGGTGATAGGTGGCGGCACATAAATCGAAGCGCGCTTTTCGTGGAAGGCAAGGAGACCATCCAGCCCTTGGTTGCCCATGAGTGTGGCCGACAGGCAAGCGGTCCAAATCGCGGGACTGCGTTCGAAGACGAGAGACCGAGCAGATGGAGCTAAGTACCGCGAGCTGAGGCGATGGCTTTCATCGACGATCAGCGCAGCTGAAGATCGGACGTTGCGGTTTACCTCGTCCAGTTCAGCTTCTTCGCTCTTGCGCGAAAGGTGGCTGTGCTTGATCGGCTTGAAATTCGCCGGTGCGTTTGTGGTCCAGTTCTTCAGGACGCTGGCGGGGATCAGAGCAAGTGAACCGAGACGCTGCTGGTCAGCTCGCTCTCCCCAGCTAAACACCGTCTGTCCATGACTGACCGGCAAGACGGTAGCGAGGTGTTTGCCGATGTCGGTCTTGCCCGCACCGGTTGGAGCCTCGACGAAGGCAAAGCCATGCTCGTAGATGGTCCCCGCAGCCTCGTAGACCAATTCCGCTTGAAAAGGTTGCGGCGGACGCCCCGTGCTGGTGTCCCCTGCCACGCACCATGGCGTGAAACTGGTGGCCTCGATCACTGTACGGGCAACAGCTTCTTCGGGACTGACGAGGCGGAGCAGAGCATGCAGTATCTCTAACGCGGCGTCGGTCCAGTCGCGGCCCATACCCCAGTAGTTTTCTGCCGCCGTCCGTCGCGCGATAGCAAGATCGGACCGATCGCTGACGTCATCGATAAACTCGAGATTACGCCGCAACCCACCCTGCGAAAAATTGGCGCTACCCGACAGCGCCGCCTTTGGGCCAACAAAGAGTTTGGCGTGCAGCATAGTTGGGCGTCGTCCGATCTGCTCACGCGCCAGGTCCTGATCGAAGACGCGGAACTGAATAATCCCGCGTTCGATAGCCTCTACTGCGAGGACAGCACGCAGATCAGCGAGGTCCGAGACCGAAAGACCGCGGCTACCGAGGTAGTAATGGCGTGCCTCCTCGTCGACGCTCCGCCCTTCGCCTCCTAAGGTCTTACGCGTCTCAGTGTTGGAACCAAAAACTATCCGATAACTTCCTGCGGGTTGGTCGAGCAGGTTCGGAACGGCGTTCAGCAGAATCGAAAGCGATGACAAGAAATCCTGGTAGCCCGTAACGATGAGGCAGGGGGGCTGGCGCAGCAAAGGGACGAGAAGCTCTTGAACCGTGCGGCTCGCATTGTCTGCCCAAGCGTTAAGCTGGACGCCGGGTTCCACCGGGGATCCGGCGTTTTCGGCATCGCCAGTCCACGAAAGGAACCGCGAAATCAGACCTTGGCGTGGATTATCTGTCATACCGAGCCTAAGCGCCTGTTCTCCGGAGAGCCGTCATTGCGGGACCCCGAGTTCTGCCCAAAGGGAGCTTGGCACCGGCGTGGAAAGATCCCATTGCACCTTGATTGGCTTTTCACCCTCCCAACCGGTAAAACGAGGCTGGCCGCAGTAGATGAAGGGGTTCACCTTGCCGTTTACTTTGTTGCCTCGCCGCACGAAAAGGTGCACCGCGTGGCCTTCCTTGCCATTGAGGATACGGCCGTGTTTCCCCTCTTGCTTGGTCTGGTTCTGGCTGAACCATTGCAGGCGGGTCGGTGAAAGAAACTCATTTGGGTAGACCTGTTCTTGGTTCGCTACGCCGGCGAGCAAGATCATGATCTTCTTGTCTGGCAGAGGCTTCATACCCGTGCGCCAGAGATGGTTGGCCCATTCGACGCCGAAGTGCGCGGCGATATCCGGGACGAAGTATCGCTGGAAGGGCACGAGCGTATCGGGTTTGCCCTCGAAGGTGGGCTTTGGTTCGGCGGCCGCGCGGACCAGAGGCATTTCCGCAAGCCGCCATTCCACCAGCTCGTCGACCAGATTGCCAAGGTCTCCCGTAGCATCGGGCCGGGCGAGGCGCGTGCCTTCGGCGGTGACATGGGTGTTGAAGGCAAGCTCGGAAGCACCTTCCGTAGGCGCGCGGCCGGAGGCCAAATCGCGCAGGCCGATCAGTGCGTCACGATTCAGCACGCGTGGTTTCTCGATGTCCGAGAGCAGGCGACCGTGGGTGGCGAAAGGACGCTCTGGCAATGCGTCACCCATGTCGCGGACGAAGGTGAACCAGCTTCCATGCCCCGAGGCCCGCGGATCAAATGCGTTGCGATAAAGCTCAGCGGCCGTCGGGCGAGCGCCAGTGCGATCCCGAAAATCACGATAGAAGGCCTCGATCTCAGCGGCACCTTCCCGCGGGCGGAGAAGGGCGCGGAGAGTTTCAATGACCTCCAGATCGTAGGTGATCTCGCAGCCAGCGGGCATCTGGAAATTGCCACTTACCACCGTGTCGAGGCGGTTGGAGATTGACCGGTCGCCGCTGCCGGATTGCAGCAGCGTGGCAACTTTGGTCAGGAAGCTGCGGTGGTTGCCGATGTAGTCGATGACCTGCAGAATCTTGCCTTCGACTTTTCGCAGCCCCCGGCCCAGCTGCTGCAACCATATGATGGCGCTTTCGGTCGGGCGCAGCATGAGCACGGTCCCGATCTCGGGGACGTCGACGCCTTCGTTAAACATGTCCACGGCAAAGAGAATGTCGATCTCGCCACGCCCCAGGGCCACAAGAGACGAGGCGCGAGGGGCAGACCCTGGGCCGGAATGAACCGATACGGCACGAATACCAGCGGCGTTGAAGACCTCGGCCATGTAATCTGCGTGCAGCATGGAACAGCAAAAGCCGATGGCGGGGCCCTTCGCCTTGTCGCGGTATTGCTCAAGCGCATTTTGCGCTCGGGCCTGTGTGGCCAAGACCGCTTCCAGCGCCGTGGGGTCGAACTGTCCAGACCGCCAGGGGATCTGCGCGTAATCCACGTCATCGGGCACGCCGAAGTAATGGAACGGCGACAGGCGACCTGCGTCGATCCCGCGGAACAGGTCACAGCTGTAAACGAGGTTCTCACCGCAGAGGCCCAGCAAATCGGCACCGTCGGACCGGTCTGGCGTCGCAGTCAGACCAAGTAGAAAGCGCGGCGTGAAGTGCCCGATCACCGACTGGTAGGTGCGGGCAGCGGCGTGATGGAACTCGTCAACAACGAGGTAATCGAAGTGGTCCGGCGCAAACTGACGCAGGTGCCCCACACGGCCGAGTGTCTGCACAGAGGCAAATAGAATGTCCGCCTCTGGAGCCTTTTCAGAACCAGTGTAGCGCCCGAGTGTGGCCTCAGGGCGGATACGACGGAACGCGGCCATGGCCTGGGTCAGGATCTCGTCGCGGTGCGCAACGAAGAGGATGCGCTGCGCATTGACCGCGAGCGTGTCGAAGGCGGCGAGCCAGGTCTTGCCCAGGCCTGTCGCGAGAACGACCAAGCCTGCGCGAAAGTCGTGTTGGCGCGTACGCGCCAGGGCCTCCAGAGCTTCAGCTTGGATCGAATGCGGGTCCGGCGGCGGATCCTCTTCAGCTACGATCTGCGCAGTAAACTCAGGCAGGGGGCGGGAGCGGCGGCGCTTTGCGTAGGCCTCGATCCAGTTAAGCGTCAGCGACCGAACCTGCGGCCGACCCAGCAAATCCTCGAAGGCGGTGGCGACTTGGTCGGCGGCATCCTCCGAGTGCAGGTTCCATTCAACCCCGTCGCTCAGCGCCGATTGCGAAAGATTAGAACTGCCGACGATTGCCGCGCCACGCTTATCGGCAGCACGAAAGAGCCACGCCTTAGGATGAAAGCTGAGCCCACCCGTCTCAAAGACATAGAGCTCGGCGCCTTCGAGGTCATGCAGCCTGCCAAGCGCGGTAGGGTCGGTAGTGTCCAGATAGTCGCCTACCACGATACGGAGCCGGCCGCCGCGAGCCAATAGTTCGCGCAACCATGGCTCCAGCAGGGCAACGCCACTGTCCATGGCGAAAGCGACTGCGAGATCGACCGATTGAGCCTGGTCCAAACGCTCCGCCAAGAGCGGCAGCAGCGGGTCGTTGCCGCCTGTGGTGAGGCGGGCACGACGCGGATCATCTGTGAGTACTTTAAGGTGGAAGTGATCATGTTCAACGCTTGCGACGAGCGCCCCAACGCGTCTGCCGAGGGCTCGCCCGACCTCAGCGAGCATTAGCTTTTGCTCAGGCGCGGTCAGTTCATCCCAGCGCGCCACGTGTCGAGGTGCGGCGATCACGCCCTGGTCTTGGTAAAGGCAGATCGGACAATCTTTTGGTAGGTCTGCCAAACGTCAACTTTACTCCAAATGCCTTTGTGAACAGAACGATAAGATAGGAAGTAAGGATGTGCCAGGCAGGCCCACAGCTACCGTTCTTTGACTTCAGTGATCGCGTCCTGAAGGTCACTGTTTTCCCGGCCCATTCCCTGAACCGACGCTACGATTTCCCTGTTACGAGCTTAGGGAATTTCCACGCAACGCCCCGAAATTACTTCGGTTTAGCGCCCCATGAACCCTTAGGCGCGCCAGATTCCTAGGGTTTTCCCTGCAGCTTCCCTGATAGCAGGGAATTTCACCCCAGACCCGATGGCGGTGGACTGCGTCCCCAGCCAGGCACTTTCCTGAAACGAGACCATGCGAGTTGCCGCCCACGTTATCGCTAGATTTCAGAGCGTTGCGGGATCTGGCGTTCTGCGCAGACCGGAAGTAACCGCCAGAATGACCCTAGATATAGCCAAAGTCTCTGCGCGGGGTTTTCGCCATGCGAGTTTCCGATTTTTCGGGATCAGAGCGCAGCGACCACGCGGCGCTGCTCAGCCCAATCGCTGGGCAAGGGATTCCGTAGGCACCATTCGGACGTGAAGCCGACCGGCTGGGTCCCCGCCATGACTTCCCGAACGATATCCGGCGCGAGAAAGGCGAGGGCGATCATCTGTTGGATTCGGCGCTTCGAGGTGTTGCTGGTCCTGGCGATGTCGTCGAAGGTCTCGCCAGCGCGCACTCGCTCGAACCAGGACTGCGCCCGCGCGATGTTGCGGAGGAGGGTCTCGTCGGTTTCCGGCGGAGCATCGGCCAGGATGATCCGTGTCTCGACACCACGCTTGCGAAGCTGGAACGGGGAGTCGCGGGTGATTGGCTCGGACCGAATGTCATCTGCTTGGATCCCAATCTGGGTCGCGATGGCACCTGGGTCCAATACGAGCTGCAAGGTTCCGGTCGCAACTTCGATCCGCTGGACCAGCTCAAGAAGAACGGCGGTGTCGCCGTCAGTTTTGAGTGCATCGAGCCTTGGCGCCATCTTCCCGATGGCATCGGCGCTCGGCTGGATCAGCAACTGTCCAGGCAGGCCAGGGTCTGTGAGCACCTTCCAGACCGGCCCGGCCACGCGCCGTTCCAATTCCTCCGCCGGCAGGCGCCACGCGTCGGGGTGCTCCTCTGCCCGGCTCGCGACCAGCCGGTTGGAGATGTAGTAGCGCAACCGCGTGCCTTTCCGCGTCTTCGTGTGAGAGGGTGTGAGGCGATCCCCGGTCTCATCGAAGAGCCTGCCGCAGAGCAGGCTGGTGCGCGCCGCCCTGCCCTGACCACGTTGCCGTGCGGATGCCTGTTGCAGCAAGGTTTGGATACTGTCCCAGCGTTCGGGGTCGATGATCGCCGGATGAGCGCCGTCGTAGACCTTCTTCCGGTGCCGGATCCGGCCGGCGTAGAGTGGGTTGGTCAGGATGTGATGGACGTGGCCCCGGTCAAAGGGGCGCCCGCCGGTGGTTGTTCCGCCTGCTCTGTGACGCAGTCGGCTCCGAAGCCCCAGACCCGAGGCCGCATCGCGCACCGCGATCACGGTGCGATGCTCCTCGTAGAGGTCATAGATCTTGCGGATCGTCTCCGCTTCCGCTTCGTCGATCACCAGCGTCCGCCCGTCGGCTTGGTAGCCCAAAGGCACCTGCCCCCCATCCAGAGCCCCTTGCGCTTGGAGGCGGCGATCTTGTCGCGGATGCGCTCGGCGGTCACCTCGCGCTCGAACTGGGCGAAGCTGAGCAGCATGTTCAGTGTCAGCCGCCCCATGCTGGTGGCGGTGTTGAAGCACTGGGTGACCGAGACAAAGGAGGCGCCGGCCGCCTCGAGGACATCGACGATCTTGGCGAAGTCGGCGAGCGATCGGGTGAGACGGTCGATCTTGTAGACGACGATCTGGTCGATCCGGCCCTGCTGCATGTCCTCCAGGAGTTGTTGCAGCGCCGGGCGCTCGAGGCTCCCGCCTGACAGGCCGCCATCATCATAGTGATCCGGCAGTGCCATCCACCCCTCGTGCTTCTGGCTGGCGATGTAGGCCGCGCAGGCCTCCCGCTGGGCATGTAGCGAGTTGAACGCCTGCTCCAGCCCGTCCTCGGAGCTCTTGCGGGTGTAGATGGCGCAGCGGATCTTTTTCATGCCTTCGCCCCTGCCCTGCCCTTCAGGCCGAAAAATCTCGGGCCTGACCAGGCGGTGCCGGTGATGTGCTTCGCCACCGCCGAGAGCGACGGCCAGGTTTTGCTGTCCAGCCGGTAGCCGCCCTCGACCACCTCGACCTGGTAGGTGCGCCCGTTCCACTCCCGCACGAGATGGGCGCCCGCGCGGACCCGCTTACCGACCGCTTTCGAAACGCTCTGTCCTTCGGCGATACGGCGCAGGTCTCGCCGAAGGTTCTCCGGCAACCTGCCGTGTTGCCGGCACTGTTTCTCGTGCGCGATGGCCCGCGCCATGAAGTCGACCGACAGGTAGGCAGGCGGAGGAGACCCGAAGATCTCCTCCCACCCCGCGACGGTGGCTTGCCGATCCGGGTGGGGCTCACCCATTTTCTGCCTCCGGCACGCCTGTGATGCGGTAGCGCGGCGCCTTGCCCTCTGGGCGCTCCACGCCGATCTCGTAACCGGCCTTCCGCAGCCCCGATAACGCCGCGCGGGTTGTGTGCGGCTGCCACTCCAGCCGGGTGCTGAGGCTCGCGATATCTGCGCCCGCCTTCGCCTTTAGCAGGCGGATCAGCTGCATCTTCTTGGTGGTGCGGGGTTTGGTCTTGGACGTCTCGTTTCCCTTGGTCATCTGGCTCTCCTGCGCTCAGCGCAGGAGCACCCTGCCCCTGCTACCAGGCAGAGCCCGGAGGCCCGGGCAGAGAGCCGAACGACAGGTGCGTCGCGAATCTCAGAGGCAGTACCGCTCTACTTGCCGCTGAAGTCCAGCGAGCGACTGGAAGTCGGGCGCAAAACATTCACCAAGGCCACCTTGCTAGTTGTCGAAATGGGCGGAGAGCGGTCATTAGCTGCAAGCGCAAGATTTTCATTCGCACCCCCACAAAGCAGACTTTACTCTCACCGGACGCATTGCATCAAATCAACTCAAACGCTTACTCTGGGTTGAACAGAGTCCTAAGCCCAATGAGGTCACTATGCCGGTTGATGAAACTGCAATACGCCAATGGGCCGACCGCCACGAATGTCGTAACCACCTACCAATACTTGTTCGTCGACTGATTAGGGAAACCACGGAATCCCTTGTCTCAATGCGCTTTCCCGGAAACGAGGCGGTCGATTTGCCTGGGCTTGACGGTCAAGTGGAATGTGAAGCCGGAACAGTCTGGGTGCCGGAAGGCCGAAGCGTATGGGAAATGGGTTGCAATGTAGACCCTCGAAGTAAAGCCGACGGTGATTATCGAAAGAGAACTGAAGAAACGCCGCAAGACCAGCGCGAGAATAGTGCATTCGTCTTCGTGACGCCGAGGAGGTGGAACGGAAAAGAAGACTGGCTTGAAGAGCGACGTGGTGAAGGCGCTTGGGCGACCGTTGAGGCATTCGACGCCATAGACCTTGAAACTTGGCTGGAAGAAGCGCCTGCCACGGCCCGCTGGTTGGGTAAAAAGCTGGGTGTCGCCTGGCCTGGGCTGAAGACACCTCACGAATGGTGGAATAGCTGGGCGACAGCTTCGGTGCCGCCATTGTCCATCAAGCTTGTTTCTTCTAGGCGGCACAACGAGCAGAGCGTGTTGTTGCAGAAGCTGCGCGACCGAGAGCAAATAGTCCCGGTTCAAGCTGACGATAGAGGGGAGGCCGTTGCATTTGTCGTTGCGACAATGATCGAGGCCGATGCCCTCGATCTTCTTGATACGACAGTTGTTGCCACATCTCGCGATGCCAGAATTCCTACGAGCGCAAACCACCTTATTGTCGTTGCGGATGTTGAAGATGGGGAGGAGTTGGACTTTGGTGATCGACGAAATTTGACCATTGTCCGCGCCTATCCCAAGGGTCGTTTAGACGTCCGGGAGGCACTGCTGCTTTCGCACGTCCCCTCAGATACCTTTCGCGCTGAACTCGAGAGTATGGGGCTATCGCGTGATGACGCGGATAACCTCTCCATCAAGATCGGTCATTCTGTTCCTGTATTGCGGCGTCAGCTCTCTGGTGATCCTGAGGTTCGGCGGCCTAGTTGGGTTAGAGATCGCGCAGCGGCAAAACGTGTCCTCCCGTTCGCATTGGCGGGCTCGTGGGTTGAGCGCGAGAACATGGATGACAGCACAATTCTCCAGCTATTGGGTGATTTTCGGGATGGTGAAGTAGAACCAGTTCGAGACGAACTGCTCGCTTTTAACGACGCACCAATTGCTCACTATAGGAATGTGAATGTCGTTGTATCCCAAATCGACGCACTTTTTGCCGTAGGGCCTTACATAGATCGAGACGATCTGGACCGTTTCTTTCAACTTTTGCCGGAGTTGCTGGGCGATAGAGACCCCGCCTTAGACCTACCTCAAGATCAGTGGTACATGGCCAATGTTTTGGGTCACGCGCGAAGTTTTTCGGGTGCCTTGCTTTCCGGTCTCGGCGACGCGTTGTGCATTCTATCCGTTCATGGTGCAGAAATCTGCGGTGACAGGTTGGGAGTTGACCTTTCACACCGTGCCGCGCAAGTCGTTCGGTCCCTAATGCAAGGTGCTGACCAAGAACGTTGGCTTTCTATTCGGGGGCACCTACGAACATTGGCGGAGGCATCTCCATCTGCGTTCCTTGATTGCCTTGAAGCTGAGCTTAGAGAGCCAGAACCTGCCATACGCGCCATCATGGGAACCACTGAAGGCTTGGTGAGTGGCGAGTGCTTGCGGACCAATTTGCTTTGGGCGCTTGAACTTTTGGCTTGGCACCCTGTCCACTTTTCTCGTGTCGCAGAGATTGTTTTTGGCCTTCGCCGTCTGGAGGTGGAAGACAACTGGTCAAACTCGCCGAAATCAACCGCCCGTTCTCTGTTCAGGGCTTGGCTGCCTGCCACCGCTCTCAGTGCTGCGGAAAGGATGGCTGCCTTGCGGCGCATGTCAGGGCAGTTTCGACATGCTGTGATGGACGTCTGCATCTCTCTTCTTCCAGGAGGTGGCCCAAGTTTCGCTTCACGCACCGCGAGGCCGCAATGGCGAGCACTGGATACTGAAGTGCAGTCACCGACAAATGCGGATGTCCGCGCAGCGGCGGTCGAAGCCAGCCGCC
This sequence comes from Oceanicola sp. 502str15, assembly GCF_024105635.1. Classification (NCBI taxonomy): domain Bacteria; kingdom Pseudomonadati; phylum Pseudomonadota; class Alphaproteobacteria; order Rhodobacterales; family Roseobacteraceae; genus Oceanicola; species Oceanicola sp. 502str15. The sequence continues at coordinate 3,979,329 of NZ_WYDQ01000001.1, read as the reverse complement.
TACTGCTCGACTTGGCTCCATTTGAAAAGTTGGAGCTTGAACAGCTGTTAGAAGTCACGACACGTATTCATCCTGATGACCTGTCTCGCTTGGTCATCGAGGTCGAGAGTTGGTCAGCGACAGCAACCGATGAGGACAAAGCTGATCTTCGGCACAACCTTCGTCGGCGCGATGTTCTTCGTGCTTATCAGGAAGGTGAAGAGGACGAACAGTTGGCAGCCGCGCTTCGGCGCATGGAAGAGGCTTTGTCCTCTCAGTCGCCGACTGCTCGCCACCGTTGGCTGTTTGAAACATCCCACGTTGAGTGGCGTGCGCTGGTGGAAGACGAAGGAAATGGGCGCTTGTCATGGCAGGAGCGAAACGCACTTGTCGAAGAGCGCCGCCGAAATGCCATCGATGAAATCAGGGAGCAATTGGGAGATCAAGCGGTTCTTCCGTTTGCGCTTAGCGTTAAGCAACCAGAACTGGTGGCTCAAGTCTTGGTCGCGCAAGATGCGGCAGTGGAAACGGCGACCCACTGGGTCTCGGCTGCGCTGCGCACCGAGGCAAATGATCAGTCCAATGCATTCCTACGGCAACTGCTATGGAGCGCAGGTTGGATCGACCTTGCCGCAGTCGTGGCTGGCCTAGAGGCACAAGGAATTCTGAACAGTGAAGTGGAGCGCCTGAGATTCGCCGAGCACCTTCCTGGTCGTTCAATTGGCTGGCAGGTCGCAGAAAGTTTGGGCGAAGACGTGGCTTCTGCATTTTGGAATTCAGCATCAATTCATATTTGGGATGACACGCCGTCCGACGAAGTGGAGTACGCCGTTACAAAGCTTCTTGAATATCAGCGGCCGAGATCAGCGTTCTCAGCCGTTTCTCTGTGGAGAAACAAGCTGCCAGCCAACCGTTGGCTAGATATCCTACAAGCTGTTGCTCGCGGCGAGGAAGTGGAGGGGCCTTTTCCAAGTTCGTACAACCTAGATGAGGTGTTTCAGCTCCTCGATGAAGACGAAGCGATCTCCGACGACCAAATCGCCAATCTAGAACTGCCCTTCGTCAAGCTCTTGTGCTCATACGGTCATCGAGATCACGAGCGAACGCTGGCTTTGCACCGGCAGCTTTCTCGGGATCCAAATCTCTTTGTTGAGTTGCTCTGCTGGCAATATCATCGGCGCGATGGCGCGGACGAACCCGAGCGAGAAAAGCTATCGGCGGAGAGGCGCAAGTTCCTTGCCGAGCTAGCCTATCACTCTCTGGAGGGTTGGAAAAGAGTTCCCGGATGCGATGAGAACGGCGTGGTGTCTCCGGATGAATTCACCACATGGGCAGATAGCGCCCTTCGACTTGCGGCGGAAGCTGACCGCAAGGAAGTAGCTGAAATCCATTTTGGGGCTTTGCTGGCACGAATGGCGAGGAGACGGCCATGGGATGACTGGTTGCCTGACGTCATCTTGGATTTTTTAGATCGCTCTGAACACGCTGGACTAAGGGAACGGTTTTGTATGGGGGTCAGAAATGCACGAGGTGTAACCACGCGCAGCCCATATGATGGCGGAGAGCAAGAGCGCAGACTTGCAGAGCGTTATCGAGACTTGGCAGCTAGATATGGTAATTCCCACCCCCGGTTGTCGGAAAGCTTCATATCCATTGCAGAAGGGTATGAATGGGATGCCCGTCGAGAAGACGAGCAGGCGGCAGTGGGCGAACGCTGGCATCCTTGATACGGAGCAATCCGATGACAGCTTTACGAGAGTAGCGCTGCAGCATTTGGAAGCTAGGGCGAAGGTCAGGTTTGGGCCGGCCCGGCATTTGAGCTGGCCTGACAAATACAACAAGATGCATGGTGCGCCCTTCACGTATAGTCGTCGATGCTGTCCTCCAAACTCTCGCCGGTCAGCTCGCAGAAGGTCTTCAGCGCTCCCTGAAGCGTGAAATACTGATGCTCGCTGCGGTGAACGAACAGCTCACCACGGATCGTAATCATGGCGACAGCCCAGTCCTTGATCGCGTCAGCTTCCGCAGCACGGGTAAGAACTACCAGCCCGTCTTCGACGAGCGCGCACTGAACGACCAAGCTCTGGTAGATATCGTTCCGGGCGAAGACCCCGCTGAACCGGAGGTTCTGAGCGTATCGCTCCAAACCATCTTCCGACACCGCCTCTGGGCATCCGGGAAACTCGGTCGGGACCTTCCACTTCACTTGGATCGCCGATGGTGTCAGGCTTTCATACTCTTCCGGCTCCGGCTCGAAGTCAGCTCGCTCACGGGTGCCGTACAGCCACTCGCCGATTGCGCCTCCGCTTGGGACCGATCCGCTCTTCGCCCACGCCTCGAAACGAGACTTGGTTTTGGCACCTTCTTCCTTGGTCACAGTCCGCATCCATGAGATATCGGGAAAGGACGTTTCGTTAATGGGTCTGGACGGATCTTCGAGAAACGCTTCTATCGAACCATAGGCCAGCTCAATGCGGCGTGCGGTGATTTCGTTCAGGAGTGCGTTTTCAAGCCTAGTGAGCCAGCGTAGGTTCTCGGGCCTGTTATTCGCCCTGTTGGTGTCGATGTGATCGACAACATGATGATCAGAGGGTGGCGGACCGTTGAAGGCGCTGCAAACAATGCGGTGGATCGGCACACCGGCCAGAAGGTGATAGCCGGTCGTGAGGTTTTGGCGTCCGAAGGTCCATGTTTTGTCAAGCGGACGGGGGCGTTTCCGGAATTCGTTCAGTCGATAGACTGCGCCGTTGTCACGGACGCAGTATCGCTCGCCGCGATATTCGACCTCGACTTCCGTTTCGTAGATCTCCAGCAGGTGGTCATGCTCGCCCATAGGCGTTTTCGAGGATGGCATCTTGCTCTCCAGTGCAAGGGTGTCTCGGCCTTCCCCGGAATGGTCCGGTGCCGGGTTCTTATCGGCAGACGTGAAGCGAGGCGTCCGGCGCTGCCTTATGCTCTGGACGCACCGACAGATTGTCGAATGTGTTAGGTTGGAGTCAAGAAGTACCAGGGACAGTGCACACTCGCCCTACGCCCGCCAGTGCGTAGCAACTCTAATGTCGGCTTTGCGGGCTGCAACCGCAGCATCCAAGCAGGGCATTGAGAGTCCGGTTAGGGCCGGTAGGAACCGAAAGTGTGCTTAGCGACCAGCATAATCGGGCGATAGCTTGCTGCGTCACAGCCTCATAGGCGGGACTGATCAAAACTTAGACCGGTCACTTCCCTAAGATGCGCTTCGAAGAACTCCGTGAAGGTCGCCACCAGGGGCGGCAAGACCTCGTAAGGCGGATAAAACAGCGTGAGCCAGAGGGGCGGTGCGGACCAGTCGCTGAGGACGGTTTCGACTTCGCCGTTTGCTATCCCGTCGCTGACGATGAAATCCGGCAGCAGCGCTACTCCGTTTCCGGCCTTGGCCATGGCGTAGAGAAAGTCTCCATTGTTGCTGAGGATTGCCCCCCCTGCGGTCACGTTGCGCGATCGCCCGCCACGGCTGAGCTTCCAGGCTTCCGCCCGGCCCGAGGCTGAATAGGACATGCAGACCGCCGGATCGAGATCATCGGGTGTTTCGGGTTTCGGGGTCCGGTTGAAGAGGTCCGGAGCTGCCACGAGGCGCCGAGGGACTTCGCAAATCTTGCGCCAGATGGTCGACTTGTCGGCAGGCGGGCCGGAAATGCGGATGGCGAGATCGCACCGTTCCTCGACGATGTCGATAAAGGCATCCGTCAGTTGCACATCCAGCGTGATGTTAGGATAGGCCAGCCGGAACCTGTCGATCAGGTCCGGTATCAGCCGCAGGCCCAGCGACATCGGCGCGTTGATGGAGAGCCGCCCCCGGTCGGGGCGGGCGGATCGGGTGATCTCCTCGGTGATCCGGTCAAAATCGGCGACGACGGGCGCATAGCGGGCGGCCATGGTCGCCCCGGCCGTGGTCAGCGAGACCTGCCGGGTTGTACGGACCAGAAGCTGCTGGCCGAGGTCCTCCTCGAGCCGCGCGACGATGCGCGTGACCGAGGCAGGTGTCATCTTGAGGGCGCGAGCTGCGGCGGCGAAGCTGCTGAGCTCGACCACCTTCAAAAACACCCGGATCGGTTTGATGTCCTGCATTCGGGATTATTGCACTCATGGCAATAGTGAGTGCAACACCATTTCGATTAATATGGATGGCGCCATGCCCTATCTTGGGATCAAGACACAGGGATCGCTTGAAAGACACAGCCATGATTACCGAGATTAAAGGCCTGCATCACGTTACGTCGATGGCGGGAGATGCAAATGAAAACAACACGTTCTTCACCAACACCCTCGGCCTGCGCCGGGTCAAGAAGACCGTCAATTTCGATGCGCCGGAGGTGTATCACCTCTACTACGGGGACGAGGTGGGCACGCCCGGATCGGTGATGACCTACTTCCCGTTCGGGAACATGCCGAAGGGCCGCCGGGGCACCGGCGAGGTGGGAACGACCGAGTTTGCCGTTCCCAAGGGTGCGCTGGGATACTGGAAGGAGCGCCTCGCCGCGCGCGGCGTGACCGGGCTGCGCGAAAGCGCGTTCCTGGGCGAGAGCCGGCTGGGTTTTGACGGCCCGGACGGGGACGGTTTTGCGCTGGTGGAAAGCGATCTGCGTGGCCGCACGCCTTGGACCGGCAGCGATGTGCCTGAGGAAGCGAGCATTCTGGGATTTCACGGCGCCCGCTTCAGCCTGCGGGATGCGGCGGCGACCGGCGAGCTTTTGAGTTTCATGGGGTATCAGAAGGACGAGAGCGACGGAGGGATCACCCGGTACCGGATCGAGGGGGGCAATGCCGCCGACACCATCGACCTTGAGGAACTGCCGGATGCGCGCACGGCTGGGCAAGGCGCTGGATCGGTTCATCACATCGCCTTCGCGGTGGAGAACCGGGCGGCGCAGCTCGAGGTGCGCCGCGCCCTCATGGACACCGGTTACCAGGTGACGCCGGTGATCGACCGGGATTACTTTTGGGCGATCTACTTCCGCACGCCTGGCGGGGTGCTGTTTGAAGTGGCGACCAATGAGCCCGGGTTCGATCGGGACGAGGATACGGCGCATCTGGGGGAGGCTCTGAAACTGCCCACGCGCTACGAGCCGCATCGCCCCGAGATCGAGGGGCTTCTGCCCCCGATCTCTGGATAAGGAGCCGATCCATGGGAACGGAAAGCTATCAGGCATTGACGAGACCGCCGGAGTCGGGAGCGCCGCTGATCTTTGCCTTCCACGGCACCGGCGGGGATGAATCCCAGTTCTTCGAGCTTGCCGGGCAACTCCTGCCCGGCGCGGGTATCGTTTCGCCGCGCGGCGATGTCTCGGAGATGGGGGCTGCGCGTTTCTTTCGCCGGACCGGCGAGGGTGTTTACGTTATGGAGGATCTGGCACGCCGAACCGAGGCGATGGCCGATTATGTTGCGGCGCACAAGGCGCAGCATCCGGGCAGCCCGGTTTACGGGTTCGGTTACTCGAATGGCGCCAATATCCTTGCGTCGGTGACCACGGCACGGCCCGATCTGTTCGACCGGGTCGGGCTGCTTCACCCGCTGATCCCCTGGGCGCCGGATGCGGCCCCGGGCCTCGCGGGAACCCGGGTTCTGATCACCGCAGGCCGGCGCGACCCGATTTGCCCATTGCCGCTGACCGAGCGGCTGATCGGCTGGTACGCGGAGCAGGGGGCCGAGGTTGCGACGGACATCCATGACGGCGGGCATGAGCTGCGCCAGCCGGAGCTTGTGGCGCTGCAGAGCCTCGTGACAGCGGACTGACCTCGCCGGGGCACGCCCTGCTGCGCCCCCTGCCTCAAATGTAGAAAGGAGCCCGGATCGTGGCTGACGTTGAGATCACTTACACCGAGACCGAGAGCAAGGGGCGTTACGTGGCGACCACGCCGGAGGCGGAGGGCGAAGCCGAGCTGACCATCTCCAAGGTCACGCCTACGCTGATCATTGCTGACCATACCTTCGTGCCGCATAGCATGAGGGGCATAGGTGTGGCGCGGATGCTGGCCGATCGGCTGATCGCCGATGCCCGCAGGCGCGGCGAACGGATCGTGCCACTCTGTCCTTTTGTCCGGGCCCATGCGCTGAAGCACCGGGAAGAGCTGGCAGATGTTATCCAGTGGTGAGAATGCCCGGCAAGAGAGACGTTATAGACAGAGAGGACGACCATGAGCTGGAACCCCACACACAATCCGGAGTGCCCGTTGGAGCACGCCGGGGAGATCGACACGCTCATCATTCCGCGCGCCCGTGATCTGGGGGGCTTCGAGGTGCGCCGTGCCTTGCCCGCCCCTGCGCGGCAGATGGTGGGGCCGTTCATCTTTTTCGACCAGATGGGCCCGGCGGAGTTCATCACGGATGGCGGCATCGACGTGCGCCCCCATCCGCATATCGGCCTCGGCACGGTGACCTATCTCTACCAGGGTGAGTTCGAGCATCGGGACAGCCTTGGCACGCATCAGATGATCTACCCCGGCGAGGTCAACTGGATGGTGGCCGGACGCGGCGTGACCCATTCGGAACGCACCAGCGAGGAGACCCGCGCAACCCAGCACAAGCTGTTCGGCATCCAGACCTGGATTGCCCTGCCCGAGGACCGCGAGGAGATGGCGCCCGACTTCGAGCATCACAAGGAGGCCGCCTTGCCGCAGTTTCAGGACGGCGGGGCCACGGCCCGGCTGATCCTCGGCGCGGCCTATGGCAAGGCGAGCCCTGTCACCATGCAATCGGAAACCTTTTATCTTGACGTCGTGCTCCAACCAGGTGCCGCCTTCCCCCTGCCCGACGATCACGAGGATCGCGGCATCTATGTTTCCAAAGGCAGCATCGAGGTGAGCGGTGACACATTCGAGGCCGGTCGGATGATGGTGTTTCGGCCCGGTGACCGGATTTCGCTCAAGGCCGGGCCGCTGGGGGCGCGGCTCATGGCGCTCGGCGGGTCGACACTGAACGAGAAGCGTTACATCTGGTGGAACTTCGTCTCCTCCTCGAAGGATCGGATCGAGCAGGCGAAGGAAGATTGGAAGGCGGCAGATTGGGCCAACGGGCCTTTCAGGCTGCCGCCGGGAGATGAACAGGAGTTCATTCCGATCAGCGCCGAGCTCGAGCGCACCCGGCCCCGCGACTGGTAGGGCCGGGCGAGAATGTGGGCGGTCAGGCCTTTGGTCGCGCGAGATACAGGACTGACAGGATGAGCCAGAGACCGGCGATCATGGCGGTCTGCGCCCAGTAGGGCCAGGTGGACTGGCCCTCCGAGAGCACCGAAGCCAGGGCCTCCGACATGTTGACCGACGCGAGGCCGAGGGCGATTGCCCCCAGAACGGCCAAGGCGATGGGGACGAGTTTGATATCCCCGGAAGCCGCGTAAAACAGGCCGACGTAGCTCAGGACTGCGAAGGAGATGATCTTGTCTTGGTAGGCGTAGAAGGGCGTGTCGTAATAGACGAAGAGAATGGGCACTTTGAGACCGAAGTAATGCGCAATCGCCATGCAGACGAAATAGGCGGTAAGCGCAAGGAGGCCGAAGCGCAGGGTTTGGGGCATGGGTGGCTCTATTGGTTGGTGATTTGCGGTCAGGGCAACAAGGCACGGCTACCAGAGGGAAGGGGTTGAAGGCTGACGCGCGGCGCCTTGAAGGGTAGCGCGACTGCGACGCGCTCAGGTCCGCGCTTTCTCGAAGGCGGACCATGCGGCCTCGAAGCTTTCGAAATCGAAGCCGGTGGCGCGGGCGGCATCGAGTACGATGGCCTCGGTGCCTTGCATCTTCGTGATCGCTGCCCCCAGTTCGATGACGTAATCGTGCGGGATCACAAGTGCGCCGTGCCGGTCGGCGTGGACCAGTTCGCCATCGCCAATCGTGAGGCCGAAGACCGTGGCTGGCGTGCCGATCTCGAGGACGTGGACGAAGGCATGGCTGGGGCCGATGGAACCGGCGATCAACGGGAAACCCTTGGGCAGGTCGCCCAGGTCGCGCATGACACCATTGGTCAATGCCCCGGCGAGGCCGAACCCCTTGTGGACGGAGGTGTTGATCTCGCCCCAGAAGGCGCCGATGGCATCTGCGCCGTCCAGATCCTCGACTACCGCGAGCGCGGGCCGGGGGCCGGAGGCCATGTGGCGGTAGTAGTCCATCCGACGGGTCTTGATCACCTCGGGCGGCTCCTCGGGGGGAGCGATGGCGGCGATCTTGGCGGTGCGGGCGAAGCCCACGATGGCGCCCGCGCCCGGGTCGCTGCTGAGGACCGTGCCGCGGGTGAAACGATCAAAGCCGCGCTTGCCCTCGACCACCTCGATGGCGTTGCAGACGGTGGGCGTATCGACCCTGCGCAGAAGGTCGAGAAGGTCGGGTGTCATGGTGTCTCCAGCCAGCGGGCGAGCGCTGCGTTTGTTGCGTCGGGTTGTTCGAGGGTGGGCAGGTGGCCCGCGTCCTCAATGATCGTGAGCGTGGCATCGGGAAACAGGCTGGCCATCAACTCGTGCCGCTCGATGGGGCAGAGCTTGTCATGCCGTCCGCAGAGTACCAGCGCCGGGCCTTCGAAAGCGCGGAGGGTGTCGCTCTGGTCGGGGCGGTCGCGCAGGGCGATGGACTGGCGGATGAACACCTCTGGCCCGAGGCTGAGGGCCATCTCCATGCAAAGATCGAGCAGCGGCTGTGTGCCCGGGGCGTCAGCCAGGTAGTTGGGCATCATTTCGTCGCACATGACCTCGACCATGCGGCCGGCGCGCGCCATCTCGATCTGCGGACCGCGCCGGTCCCTCACCGCCTCGGCCTCGGCCAGCGGGTTGGTATCGAGGAGCGCGATGCGCTCGACGCGGGAGGGCGCCTGTCGCAACACCTCCATCGCGACGATGCCGCCCATCGACAGACCGGCCAGTGCAAACCGCTCCGGCGCACCGGCAAGCACCGATGCGGCCAGCGCCTGAACGCTCTCGGCGCCCGATATCGGGGCATGATGCACGGCGCGGCGGCCCGAGAAGTAGGCGGTTTGCGCACCGAAGAGCCGCGCATGGCACATCATGCCGGGCAGAAAGAGGAGCGGGGTCATCGCGGCAAAGCGCCCGCATGAGATGTTTGAGTTTTGGTCATTGGGGCGCTCTCCCTGCTGTCAGGTCGCGGTCCAGCTCGGGCCGGCGGGATCTTTGGTTCCGACAATGTGATAGAGCGCGGCTTCGCCGGTCATGGAGGGCACGGCGCTATGCGCGAGGCCTTCGGGCACCGACATCGTGTCGCCGGGCGCAATTGTCGTCGTGCCGCCGTCCCAATCTACTCGCCAGTGGCCCTTGACCGGCATCAGGACAGAGGGACGATCATGGCTGTGTTTTGTCTCAGAGGCCGACGCGCGGGTGACGAAGTCCACCTCGAAGCCGGGTTTGTCCTTCAGCAGCCCGTGTTCGCCGATCACCTTGCAGGGATTCTTGTCGGCCAGGGCCACCATATCCCAGTAGCGGGCGACGTGATTGGGCAGCACCTCGGCGGTGCTGGGTTCGGGCCGCTTTGCAAGCTCCGCCTCGGACATCAGCGGCATCGGTCGAACACCCTCGGGCAAGCGCTGCTGGAGCTTGGTGTCATAGAGCTTGCCGTCCTCGCCGAGCACCAGCCCGTGATCTGCGGCGTCCTCGATCACCTGCGGGGCCCACATCACGCCGCCGCCAGCATCATCGCCACCGAGGATCGCCATGATCATCCCGTAGTCGGTGCCGATATTCTCGAAACCGCGGAAGATGCCGGTGGGGATGTTGAAGATGTCGCCCTCTTCCAGCACCACCTCGCCTGCGGTGCCCCAGCGGCCCCAGAAGAAGCGCCAGCGCCCCGACAGCACGAAGAACGCCTCGGCGGTGTGGTGATCGTGCAGCGAGTTGCGGCACTTGGGCGGCTGGCCCGCAGCGCCGATGTTAAAGCCGTGCGCCAGCGCGATGTGAACGTGCTGGTCGGGCGACTCGGACACGCCGCCGCCGATGATGGTGAAGTTCTCCTTCTGGTCGCTGCCGGGCGTATGGGCGTCGATGAAGGCGGTCTTGCAGGGTTGCAACTCGCCGTAGCGGACGATGCGGGTTTCGATCTCATGCGGGGTCATCTGTGTGGTCCTTCTGTCTGTATCCGTGAGGTGGGGGCATGAGGCCCCTGGCCTGGCGGATGCAGGTTGAGCCGCCGCGCCCGCAGCCCGGCGCGATGCGCGTGAAAGCGCCGCGCGGTCTCTTGCGGGCAAGGCAGCATCAGAGGTCGCCCGTCTGGAGCAGGATCTGCTTCCAGATCGAGGTCTCGTCATAGAGCGTCCATTCGCGGCGGATGCGGGGCTCACCGCCCACGAGCGCGCCCCATTCGATGTGGCTGATGCCCAGCACGAAGACCTCCGCGCCGGTGGGCGTGCCGAAGCCGCCCCAGCCTTCATGCTTGCCGTGCATGGTCCAGCGCAGGGCCGAGCGGGGCGGCATCATGGGATCATCGCGGCCGATGGTGTGGTGGAGGGTGAATTTCGCGTTGGGGAAGGAGGCGCGGAGGCCCATCCAGAAGCGGTCTGCCCCATCGAAGGACAGCGTATCCAGCCCGCCGGGATAGTAGAGGTTGGCGCCGCGGTCGTAGGCCTTGGGGATCACGGTGAAATCGGCATTCATGATGCGGGTGAGCACATCGGCGTGGCGCTCGCCCCATTCGCTTTGATTGCCGGTGCCCTTGTAGGGGCCTTCGACATCATTGGCGGGGGTGTAGGGCTTGACGCAATGCTCCGGCCCGCCTTCGCGGGCGATAAGGTCGCGGGCGTAGTCCTTGGGCTCCCAGCCGAGTTGGCGGACGATGGCACCCTGGTCGCGGATCAGCCATTCATCGTTGATCTGGTTATCCTTGGCATGACAGTCGGCGAGGATGCGGTAGTGCAACCGCTTGCCGGTGGGCGCGCCGTAGACCCCGGGATTGGCGTGGGTGGCGGTAGAATGCAGTCGGTGGCTGGAGAGCATGCCCTCCTCCGGCGCGCCCGACCAGATCACGTCCTCGCCGTAGAGCGTGCGGTCGGGGAACTCGGCCAGCGTCGCCATGGTCGCGGCGATCACGCCCTGGTTGCCGACGACTACGGAGGCGGGCGAGCGCACCACGATCTCGGGCGCGTAGTAATCGTGCAGCGTGGCGATGCCGCGATCTTCCCAGATCTCCTTGGTGATGCCGATAATGTAATCGGGAAAGTCGGAGAATTTCGGGTCGAAGCCTTTCATCGGGGCGGTCATGTCGTCGTCCATCCTTCGGGAATGCGTGCCGACCCCCGCACGATCAGCGGCGCCTCCAGCGCGATGCTCGTGGCGGTTGCGGTGTCGAATGTTTCGATCTGCGCGAGCAGCGCCTTGACGGTCTCTTCGACCATGAGGTTGGCGCGCTGACGCACGGTGGTGAGGTTGTAGGACAGCCAGGCGGCTGGCGGCACGTCATCGAAGCCGACAACCGAAACGTCGCCGGGGATGCTCAGGCCCAGCTCGTGCCGGATCACGTCCATCGCCATGAAGGCCATGTGGTCGTTGCCGACAAAGAGCGCGTCGGGGCGCTGCTCGGCCGGGACATCGAACATGGCCAGCGCCGCCTCGCGAGCCTGGTCCACATCGAAGTTTCCGACCTCGCGGGCAAAGACGGTCCGGCCCGCCGCCGACAGCCCGGCCATGAAGCCCGACTCCCGATCCCTCTGGGTCGAGGCGCCCTCCCAACCGGCGATATGACCGATGCGCTCGTGCCCGCCAGCCAGGAGAAACTCGGCAACCTTCCGGCCGCCGCCGAAGTTGTCGGAGGTAATCGCGGCGATGCCCGCGCGGTCCTCATAACGGTTGAATTGCACCACGGGCACGCCTGCGTTCTGACAGCGCTCGGCGATATCGGAGGACATTGCGACAGAGGCAAAGACGATCCCGTCGACCTGGTAGTCGAGCATCTCGTCCACGACATCATCGATGTTGCCCGCCTTCTGCGAGGCCATGAAGATCAGGACGTGGTAGCCTTCGCGTTGCAGGGCATTCGACAATTTCTCCAGCGCCTCGGGATAGAAATAGTTCTCCAGATAAGCCACCACGAGGCCGATGATCCGGCTTTTGCCGGAGACCACGGCGCGGGCGAGAATGTTGGGGCGATATCCCAGCTCCTCGGCGGCCTTGCGGACCTTGTCGACGGTTTTCTTGGAGGCCGAGGCCCCGGGAGTGAAAACCCGGCTGACCGCCGATTGGCTGACGCCCGCCAGCCGCGCTACGTCGAGTGATGTTATTTTGGTATCGGTCATACTCTCTCGCTCATCAATCCGACGTCCATCCGCCATCCACCATGAGCGCGGTGCCGGTGATCAGCGCCGCCGCGTCGGAGGCCAGGAAAACCGCCGCGCCCATGATGTCCTCCACTTCGCCGATGCGGCCCAGCTTGATCTTCTCCTCGACCCAGGCACGGCGCTCGGGCCGTTCGAAGGTTTGCTGGGCAAGCGGCGTCATGATGAAGGTCGGGCAGATCGTGTTCACGCGGATGCCCAGCGACCCCCACTCGATGGCCATCGACTTCGTAAAGCCCTCGACGGCGTGCTTGGTGGCTGCATAGACGGCGCGATCAACCCCGCCGACCTTGGCCATCTGGCTGGAGATGTTGATGAGCGATCCGGGCCTGCCAGCTTCGATCAGCCCCTTGGCAACCGCACGGGTCAGAAAGTAGGCGCCCTTCACGTTGAGGTCGCTGGCGGCGTCGAAGTCCTCTTCCGTGGTTTTCAGCGCGGGAGAATGGCGGGCCAGACCGGCAGAGTTCACCAATATGTCGAAGGGATCATTAGCTGCAACAGTCGCCTCGGTCGCCGCAACGTCGGAGACATCCAGTTCGAGGACCGAGGCGGCATGCCCGGCTTCCGTCAGTGCCTCTGCCAGTTCTGCAAGCTTGCCCGCTGAACGCGCGGCCAGGGTGACGTTTGCTCCATGCTCGGCCAGTGCCACCGCACAGGCCTGGCCTATGCCCGAAGAGGCACCGGCGACCAAGGCGCGTTTGCCGTCGAGACGGAAGGAGGGTGTGCGGGGCAGGTCCATCAGACCTCCCCGACCGGGAAGGGTATGCGGCCGGGCACGCGGGTCTTGTTGAACTCGCGCAGGCGAGCGAAAACATCGACCCCGAGTTGACGATAGGCGTCGAGGATATCGACCATGACCCAGTTCTCGCGGATTCTGCCGTTTTCCAGGCGCCAGAAATCCAGTGACCGCATGGTGATTTTCCGGCCCGACGGGGCGATGCCCATCCAGCCGTCATGGGTGACGGTTTGGACCATGTTGGGCCAGCCCGTGACGGCGGCGTAATCGCCATCGCCGAAGAAGTGATAGGTGATCTCGTCGAGGTACTGGCCGCGGTCGGGCATGCCGTTCAGAAACGGGATCTGGTGCCAGTTGCGGAAGCCCGCGATCCCGCGTCCGGTGCCGATGCCCGCGGGGCCGTACCATGTCATCCGCTCGTGCCAGAAGCGCGGCATTTCCATGACCTCGGGGCCGCCCTGCTTGGGATGCTTCTTCATGTGGGTCAGCATGTTGATGATATGCTGCTGCGAGGCTCGTGATTTCCCCTCGTCCCACGGGCCGGGAATGATCCCGTCCTGGGTTGCGGGGCCGGGGATGCAGAATTCCAGCCCGAGGCTCGGTGCCATTGGCCATGCGCCCGCCTGCATCATGACCTCGGGAATGTCCCAGAGGGTCTGGATTTCGACAACGCGGCCCTGCTCGAAGCGGTAGAACTCGTGGAAGCGCATGTGAACGAGATGCCCGGTCGGCGGAATGTCGAGCCAGGGGCCGGCAAAGGTGCCGACGTAGTGCCCGCCGCAGCCGACCCAGTTGCCGCCGTGCTCGTCTGGCCCGGCCATCACGATCCAGTCGCGGCGTTCGAGATCCGGCAGGGCATCGAGCAAGGGTGCATAGCAGGCATCATAGAAGGCATCCGGCCCGGTGAAGTCCCCGAAGGGGTGCGGCATGTGGATCACCGCATCGCTGGCAAGGACTGCGCCGAGGGCTGCGCGGACACCCCCCTCGTCGAAGTCTTTCATCGCCGTCCGAAGCGGAGCTAGAGCCTTCTTGTTGGCGGTGTGTTCGTCCATCACTCCATCTCGCATGTCTGTCACTCTGCCGCCGTGCCATAAGCCACATTGCGCCCGCCGTAACGGCGCACGCGGATATTGCATTGTTCGGCATGGCCCACGAAGCCCTCAAGCATGCAGAGCCGCGAGCCGTATTCACCGATCATTGCCGCCGCCTCATCGGTGACGATCTTCTGGTAGCTGTGGGTTTTCAGATACTTGCCCACCCAGAGCCCGCCGGTGTAGCGCCCGGCCTTCTTGGTCGGCAGGGTGTGGTTGGTGCCGATCACCTTGTCGCCGTTGGCAACGTTGGTGCGGGGGCCGAGGAACAGCGCGCCGTAGCTGTGCATGTTTTCCAGATACCAGTCGTCGCGGTCGGTCATGACCTGGACGTGCTCGTAGGCCATGTCGTTGGCGACCTGAAGCATCTCCTCGTGGGTCTCGCAGAGGACCACGTCGCCGTAGTCCTCCCAGGAGGCGCGCGCGGTTTCAGACGTGGGCAGAACCTGCAGCAGGCGGTCGATCTCGGAGAGCGTCTCTTCGGCCAGCCTGCGGGAATTGGTGATAAGGCAGGCGGGCGAGTTGTAGCCATGTTCGGCCTGGCCCAGCAGGTCGGTTGCGCAGAGCTCGGCATCCACGGTGTCGTCGGCGATCACCATCGTCTCGGTCGGGCCGGCGAAGAGGTCGATGCCGACGCGGCCGTAGAGCTGGCGTTTGGCCTCGGCAACGAAGGCATTGCCCGGGCCGACGAGCATGTGCACGGGGTCGATGGTCTGGGTGCCCAGCGCCATGGCGCCGATGGCCTGGATGCCGCCGAGCGCGTAGATCTCATGTGCCCCACCCAGATGCATGGCGGCGATCACCGCCGGGTTCGGCTCGCCCCTGAAGGGAGCGGTGGCGGCGACGATGCGCGGCACGCCTGCAACAGTGGCAGTTGCCACCGACATATGCGCCGAGGCGACCATCGGGAACTTGCCGGCGGGCACGTAGCACCCCACCGACTGCACGGGGATATTCTTTTGGCCGAGGATGACGCCGGGCAGGGTCTCTACCTCGATATCCTTCATCGAATCTCGCTGGGCGCGGGCGAAGTTCATCACCTGGGCTTGGGCGAACTTGATGTCCTCCATGTCGCGGGCGGCGACCTTGGACATCAGCCCCTCGATCTGGCCTTGGGTCAGCCGAAAGCTCTCGGGGTTGTAGTTGTCGAACTTCTGGCTCATCTCGCGCACGGCGGCGTCGCCGCGTGCTTCGATATCGGCGAGGCCCGCCTCCACGATGCCGTGCACCTTGGCGTCATCCTCGGCGCGGGCGGTTTCGGGTTTTGATGTCTTGATCCGTTCGATGCTCATCTGTCTCGATCCTCAGTTTGCGGGGCGGGGCGGCACTTTTGCGCCCCGGTCGAAGGCCTCCCAGCCTTCGCCGTTGAAAACGTCATGGCCCAGCTGGGCCAGCACGTGGGGGAAATCGACCATCACCCAGTTGTCGGTGATCTTGCCGTCCTCGACCTTCCAGAAATCCATGTAACGGATGGTGACGCGCTTGCCGGTGGGCGCGACCCCCATGAAGGGGCCGGAATGCGTGGCCTCCTGCCGCCCGAAAGCTGCAGCCCATTCGCCCATGTAAAGCCGGGCCTCATCGATGCAGCTCTTGTTGGAGAAGGCAGCCTGAAACGGGCGCTGCCAGTTGTCCTGAAACTCCTGTAGCCCGGTCTTGGTACCGCAGCCCTCATTGCCCATCCAGCGGAAGCCCTCGGCAAAGAACTGGCCGATATCGTCGATCCGGTGGTCATTGAGACCGTCCACCATGGCTTCGATCACGGCGCGGGTTTCTTCGGTTTTGGCCATGTCCGTGTCGCGGGACAGGACGGCCTGCTCGGGTCTTGAGCCTTTCATGTCGTTACCCTTTCACGGCGCCGGCGGTCAGGCCGCTGACGATCTGGCGCTGGAAGAACATGATCAGCAGGAACAGGGGCGCGGTGGCCGAGACCACGGCGGCGACGGCATACATCACCTTGCCCTCGACCTGCGTGGTGCCCATGAAGCTGTTGATGGCGGGAATGATGGTTTCGTTCTGCTCGCTCAGGAGCATCACCGTCACGGTGAAATCGTTGTAGGCGAGCAGGAAGCTGAACAGCCCGGTGGTGATTACGCCCGGCCACATGACCGGCACGATCACATGCCAGAAGGCCTGGAACCGGGTGCAGCCGTCGACCATGGCGCTCTCGTCCATGTCCTTGGGGATGTTCTTGAAGAACGAGTGCAGCATCCAAAGCGTGAAGGGCTGGTTGATCGCCACGAGCACGATGATGGTCGTGGGCAGGATGCCCCAGACGTTCCACTCGAAGAACCACAGCAGATAGCCCGAGACGAGCGTGATATGCGGCATGGCGCGGAACACCAGCGCGGCCATCAGGATCCAGAATGCATAGCGGAAGCCGGACCGAGCCAGCGCATAGCCGCCCAGTGTGCCGAAGGTCAGGGAGATGACCACGGTGAAGAAGACGACGATGCCGGTGTTCTTGAAGTTGAACCAGAAGCTCTCGTCGACCCAGGCGCCGCGATAGGCCTCGGTGGTGAAGGCGCTGCCGGTCTGGGCGATGGTGTTGGTGCCTTTCAGCGCGTTCATCCAGTCGGCCTTCGACAGGAAGTCGGCCTGCACCTTGAAACTGCCCCAGAAGGTCCAGAAGAACGGGAAGGCCGCGATCAGGAGCCAGAGCAGGACAAGGCCGTAGGAGGCGATCTTGAGCGGGGTCAGGCGGGAGTCTGCTGCGGTTGCCATGATCGTCTCCTCAGTGGGCTTTGCGGGTGAAGTCGCGCCATGTGCGGATCAGGACGGGCATCATCAGGATGACCACGAGGATGATCGTGAGCAGCGATGTCGCGCCTGCCGAAGCGTAGAGCGGATTGCCGCTCTCGCGCAGGTCGTTGAAGATGATCCAGCTCAGGGAACGGGCGTGGGCTTCGGCGGAGAAGCTGACTATCGGCTCGAAGACGCGGAAGTTGTCCATGATCAGCATCAGCGTCACGAAGGAGACCAGCGGCATCAGATGCGGCACGATCACATGGATCAGGCTCTGCCACTTCGAGGCGCCGTCGATCTTGGCGGCTTCGACCGTGTCGGCCGGGACGGTTTGCAGCCCCGCATAGAAGGTGATGAAGCTGAACGGCAGGGTGTGCCAGACGCCGTAGACAATGAGCATCGTCCACATCAGCGGTGTCGAGGCCTTCAGGCTGAGCGAGGGATCGTTGAAGATGTTCTGGATCGTCGCCCCGATCACGCCATCGCCGTCGACCATCCAGAACAGGATCAGCGAGCCGACCAGCGGGGTGACGAGAAAGGGCAGCAGCGAGATGAAGATCGCGAGGCCCTTCAGCGCGCCGGGAAGGTTGTTGACCCCGACGGCGATGGCCAGCCCCAGCACCAGCACCAGCGGTGTCACGATGAAGGTGTAGACCAGCGTGAAGGTCAGCGCGTTGTAGAACGGCAGGTTATACACCTCGCGCCAGAATTCCCCCATGCTGTTCGTGTTCGCCCAGGCCTCGCCGATATCGGAAATGGCAAGATGCGAGCGGTTGAAGTAGGTGTTCAGCCCGTTGAAGCGCCCCAGGGGCTGTTCCTCACGGAGCTTCGCGGTGGCTTCGGTGTCGACAGAGGTGGTTTCGGTGCAGCCGAAGGGGCCGCAGCTTTCGGACACCACCTGCACCTGCTCATGGGCGACGAAGAGGGATTGCACGAACACCGAGACGATGGGCAGTGCGATGAAGAGGATCATCGCCGAGAGCGTCGGCAGGATGAACCAGAAAAAGGTGCGATGCTTCATGGCGTCCGTCCCGAGTGTTGCGGTGAAGGTGTTCGGGAGGGGCGATGAGCCGCCCCTCCCGAGCGTCGGTTACTTGAGGAATCCGGCTTCCTTGGCGGCCGTGATGTAGGCGGCCTCGACATCTGCGAGGGCCTTCTCGGCGCTCTCGCCGCCTTTCAGGAAGTCGGACAGTTCGGCCCCGAGAGCGTTATGCATCAGCCCGATCTGCGGGATCATCGGGTAGGGCTTTGCCCCGCCCTGCGCCGTGGCGGCGACACCCGCGGCGGCGGGCCCGGGCTTGAAGCCTTCCAGCAGCCAGACCGCATCATCGTTGTTGGCCGCGACCATCTCCGCAGTCAGGCCGGAGGCCAGCGCGGCAAAGGTCGCCTCGGCTTCTGCGTCGGAGATGTTGGTCGAGATGGTAAAGCCGTCCCACCACAGGGTCGCGCCGGGCACGCCGCCGGGCTCAACCGATGGCGCTGCGGACAGGACCGTGTTCGAGGTGATTTCCTCTGTCGAGCCCTCGTCATCAAGGATCGGCGCGCCGCGCGAGCCCCACATGATGCCCAGAGCGGCCTGACCGGCCTCCCAGAGGCCCTGGGTCTCGTTGGAGGCCTGGGTCAGATGGTCGGGGTGGGCGTATTCGACAAGCTCCTTAAGCGTGGCCAGCGCCGCAACGCCCGCGGGGCTGTTGATTGCCGGCTCCGCCGTGCCCGGTTTGAAGAACTCACCACCATGGGCCATGAACACGAGGTTGAAGGTTTCACCCACGTTCCAGCCGGTCTGCATGTTCATCACGAGGGGATGTTCCATGATCCCGGCCTCACGGATCGCCTTGGCGGCGGCGATGACCTCGCCATAGGTTGCCGGAACCGTGTCGATGCCCACTTCGGCAAGGATGTCCTTGCGCGAGAAGAGGTGCTGCGAATTCGCCATGAAGGCCACGGCCATGATGTTTCCATCAAGGGTGATCATCAGGTTTTTCGGCAGGTTCTGACCGTACTTCTCGACCAGGTCGTTCAGCGGGCGAACGAGGCCATCGTTCATCAGCTGGGTGAGGGTCGAGTTTGCGACGATTACCGAGGTGTATTCCGCCGGGTTCGGCGTCAGCGCGGCGTTCATGATCTGGCGCGCCTCGGTGGTGTGGTTGCGGGTGAATTCGGCGGCCTGCGCACCGCAGTTCTGCTCCGCGGCATCGGCAACCGCGTGGATCGCCGGGAAATCGGAGGCGAGGATGCGGATGCTCTGGCCTTCGGGGCCGCACATGGCGGCATGGCCTTCGGCATGGGCGGTGGTGGACATCAGGCCCGCGACAAGGCCGGTGATGGCGATCTTCTTCAGAAACATGTCATTCTCCCTGCGTTTCTGTTGGACTGGACACGCCCTGTTTTCACGCATCCGCTGACCGCACCCGGGGTGGCCCCGGAGGCGAAAACCTCTCAGGCCCCGATCCGCTGGCCGGTCTGACCGTCGAACAGGTGGCAGTGATCGTGGGGCACCTGGATCGACACCATGTCGTGGATCTCGGCGCGGAAGGCCTTGTCGGCGCGGACGCTGACCAGCGTCTTGCCAATGCGAACGGTGACCATGGTGGCATCGCCCAGAAGCTCGAGCGTGTAGATCGGCGCATTGATCTGTCCGTCACTTGCGACGACCTGCGCATCCTCTGCCCGAAAGCCCAGGGTGATCTTGCCATCGGGGGCGGAGAGCCCGTCGATCCGGGTCTCCGGCGCGGTGAAGCTGCCACCCGCCAAGGAGCCTTCGATCAGGTTCATCGCCGGTGAGCCGATGAAGCTGGCGACGAAGGTGTTGGCGGGGTTGTCGTAGATCTCGGTCGGGCTGCCGACCTGCTGGACGATGCCCTTTTCCATCACCACCACGCGGTCCGCGAGGGTCATCGCCTCGATCTGGTCGTGGGTGACGTAGATCGTGGTTACGGACAGCTCGTGGGACAGGTTCTTGATCTGCGCCCGTGTGGAAACCCGCAGCTTGGCGTCGAGGTTCGACAGCGGCTCGTCCATCAGGAAGACGTTGGGCTCGCGAACGATGGCACGGGCCAGCGCGACGCGCTGGCGCTGGCCGCCCGAAAGCTCTGCCGGTTTGCGGTGCAGGAACTCATCCAACTCGACCATCGCGCTGGCGCGGCGCACCTTTTCGTCATGGGTTGCCGGGTCGATGCCGCGGACTTTCAGCGGAAAGCGGATGTTCTCGTAAACGTTGAGGTTGGGGTAGAGCGCGTAGCTCTGGAACACCATCGCCACGTCGCGGTCTTTCGGCTCCAGGTCGTTGACCTTGCGCTCGCCGATCCAGATCTCGCCGTCGCTGGGGTCTTCAAGCCCCGCGATCATCCGCATAGTGGTGGTCTTGCCGCAGCCCGAGGGCCCGAGCAGCACCAGAAACTCGCGGTCCGCGATCGTCAGGTCGAAATCGTCGACCCCGACAAAGCTGCCCCACCGTTTGCTGACATTGCGAAGCTGTATCTCGGCCATTTGGGCCTCCCCTAGGCGTGACTGGTCGCAGTTTTGCATGCGCTTGCAAAAAGGCTAGACTCGGTGCCGGGGATTTGGCAAGAATTTTTTGCAAGCGTATGCAATATGATGGGGAGGGCCATGAATTTCCAGCAGGAAAAGGGCGTCGTGCGAGTTCTGTATGCGGCACTCGATGGCGCTGAGGCGGACCGGATCGGGGGCGTCCTGGCCGAATCGATGGAGCCTGACGCACTCTGGCGGGGCTTCCACCCTTTCGGCGAGCTGACCGGCCCGGAGGCCGTGGCCGAGCGCTTCTGGCAGCCCCTTCGCCGCGCCCTGTCGCGCTTGCAGCGACGGGAGGATATCTTCTTTGCCGGGCGCAACGAGATCGACGGGTTTGCGGGCGTGTGGGTGGTGTCGATGGGGCACTTGATGGGCCTGTTCGACCAGCCGTGGCTCGGCATCGCCCCGACCGGCAAGATGGTTTTTCTGCGCTATTGCGAGTTCAACCGCATCGAGGGTGGCCGCATTGCCGAGACCGCCATGTTCT
Organism: Oceanicola sp. 502str15; assembly: GCF_024105635.1. Lineage (NCBI taxonomy): Bacteria > Pseudomonadati > Pseudomonadota > Alphaproteobacteria > Rhodobacterales > Roseobacteraceae > Oceanicola > Oceanicola sp. 502str15. Next base: position 3,958,475 of record NZ_WYDQ01000001.1, on the reverse strand, counting down.
TCGATATCCCGCACCTGATGATGCAGACCGGACTCAACCCCTTTCCGCCCCAGACCGCGGCCCACCTCGTTCAGCCCGGACCGCAGACCCATGACGGGCTACTCCATGACGACGCATCGGAGGCCGAAAGCCGGGCCACGCTCGCCGCGATCAACGCGATGATCGGAGACCTGGGCACTTGGCAATCTGGCCTGCCGCTGGAGGAGGAACTGGCGCTCACATGGGCCGATGACATGATCTGGTGGGGCCCCGCCGGGATTGGCGCGACCTACACGATCGAGCGTTATGCAAAGCAGCACTCGGCCCCTTTCCGCGCGGCTTTCACCGACCGCTCCAAGACCCGCCACCTCGCACGCCTTGCCGAAGGCCATTACGGCGGCTTCTTCGGCTGGCCAAACTTTACCGCCCGTCACACCGGCGGTTTCATGGGGATGCCCGGCTCGGACAAGCCCGGCGAGATGCGGGTGATCGACATCTACCGGCGCGAGGGCGACAAGCTGGCGGAGAACTGGATTTTCATCGACCTTCTGCACTTCTGGAAGACGCAGGGCGTGGATATCCTTGAACGCACGACCGGGATCGCGGGCGCCTGAACGCTGGCCTGTATTGGCTCCGGGCCCGATCAAGGGTATCCGGGTTATTCCTCTACTGCGCTGCCGTGGCAGCTAGGTCAGTGCCTCCGAGAGCTCGGTAAAGCTGCCGACCTCCAGGTCGTAGGTTCCCGGCGGCGGCAATGGGGCCTGCCCTGACGCATCCGCGCCCCACTCGACAGGCCGCCGCACCAGCGCGGTGCGGAACCCGACCTGGGCCGCCGCATCCAAGTCGAAAGGATGGCAGGCCACCATCAGGCAGGCCTCTGGCGGCAGTTGCAGCATTTTCGCCGCGCGCTGGTAGGCTTGCGGCAGGAGCTTGTACATACCAAGCCCCTCGCAGGAGAGCACCGCATCCCAGGTCAGCCCGTTGTGCCGCGAGGTGTCGATGACCAGCCGGTAGGACAGCAGCGTGAAGGAGGCAACGATGTAACGGTCGCGCAGTGCGGCGAGGCCGTCGCGGACATCTGGCCAAGCCGAGAGGCGATGGGGGGCCTGCCAGGCGATGCGGCGGCGATCAGCATCGCCGAAGGCCTCAAGCGCCTCTTCGCGCAACAAGGTCTCGAGACTGAGCGCATGGGCTTCGTCGAAATTGTATCCGGGCGGCCCATCGCTTCCGAGATTGAGCATCATTTCCATCGACAGGCGGCGAAACCTGTTCGCCACTTGGCCCCAGTCGCGGTCGATCTCGTGGCGCCGGCCGGCCTCCGCGAAGGCCTCGCGGAAGCCGGTGTGCCAGTCGAGCACGGTGCCCCCAGTGTCGAAGGTCAAGGCCTTGATTCCGGACAGGCTCATGGGATCAGGACGGTCGCGCCCAGCGTTTTGCCGGATTCGATGGCCTGATGCGCCTTGACCGCGTCCTTGAGCGGGTACTCGTAGTTGATGTTGGCATCGAGTATGCCGTCGCCGATGGCCTTGAACAGATCTCGCGCGGTCCATTCTAGATCCGAGCGCTTGGCGACGTAGTGCATGATCGCCGGGCGGGTGATGAAGAGCGAGCCGCGCCGCCCGAGGTCCTGGATGATGTCCACCGGGTCGGGCGGGCCTGAAACGTGCCCGTAGGCCGCGCAGACCCCCATGAGGCGCAGGCTGTCGAGGCTGTGTTGCAGCGTGTCCTTGCCGATGGCCTCGTAGACCACGGCGCAGCCTTCGCCGTCGGTGACATCGCGAACCACCTCGACGAAGCTCTGCTGCGCGCGGACCACCGGGAAATCGCAGCCTGCCGCGCGGGCGACCTCGGCCTTTTCCTCGGTCGAGACCGTGCCCACGACGGTTGCGCCGAGCGCCTTGGCCCACTGGCACAGGATCAACCCCATGCCGCCCGCGGCTGCATGCACGAGGATCGTGTCGCCGGGCTGCACGGCATAGGTTCGATGCAGCAGGTAATGCGCGGTCATGCCCTTCATCAGCAGCGCGGCAACTTGCTTGTCGTCCAGACCTTCCGGCATGTGCAGCAGCTTGTCGGCGGGGTAGTTGCGAACCTCGGAATATGACCACAGGGGCGGGATCCCGTAGGCCACGCGGTCGCCCGTTTTGAACCCGGTGACGCCCGCACCGACGCCTTCGACTACGCCCACGCCCTCGAAGCCGATCACCACCGGAGGCTCATCCACCTTCCAGGGATGCGAGATGCCGCCCCGGTGGTAGGTGTCGGCAAAGTTGACGCCGACCGCGGTGTGCCGCAGCCGCACCTCTCCCGGGCCCGGGTCGGGCACATGCCAGTCCTCCCATTGCATGACGTCCGGCGGTCCGAGGCGGTGGATCACTTGTGCCTTGCTCATTCTCTCCTCCCTGGTTTGTACGCGTTTCACGCAGATCGGGTGCTTGCCAGCTCCTGCAGTATGCGGGCGTAGGTCTCTTCCCCCTGTGCGCCGGTCATGAGGTACTGGCGCTCGAAGAGCATCGCCGGAACGCCGGTGATGCCGCGCGACGTCCAGAACTGCTCGCTGTCGCGGACGTCTTTCGCCAAGGCACCGCTCTCCAGCACGGCCAGTGCTGCATCGCGGTCGAGACCGATGCGGCCTGCGACCTTTGCCAGCACCTCGGTGTCATTCAGGTCTTCGCGGCGGGTGAAGAAGGCGGCGAAGAGCGCCAGCTTCATGTCGTGCGCCTTGCCGTGCTCCCCGGCCCAGTCGATCAGCTGGTGGGCGCGGAAGGTGTTCACCATCCGCATGTCGTCGGCGTAGTTGAACTCGAACCCGAGGGCCGCGCCCAGCTCGGTCAACCGCGCCCGCGCCTTGCGGGACCCCTCCGGCGTTGTGCCGTATTTGGCTGCCAGATGGTCCCGAAGGTTCTCGCCCTCGGGGGCCATCTGCGGGTTCAATTCGAATGGGTGCCAATGCACGTCAAGCTCTATGCCGGTCTGTTCTGCGGCCCCGGCCAACTGGTGATAACCGACCACGCACCAGGGGCAGACCACATCCGAGACGATATCCACACGGAGTGTCATGGTCTCACGCCTTGAACCGGGCGGCATTGGCCGAAGCGGCGGCGTCGATGTCGCCCTTGCCGAAGGCCGAAGGACGCGGCTCTGGCAGATGCAGGGCCTCCTGCACTCTCGGCATCGCATCGAGTCGGTCGAACCAGGCCTGGAGGTTGGGTAAGCCTTCAACCTCGACCGTTGCCCAGAAATAGCTGCGCGCCCAGGGGTAGGTTGCGATGTCGGCAATGGACATCTCGCCCCCCACCATCCAGTCGCGCCCTTTGAGCCGGGTATCCAGCACCTCCAGCAAGCGGCGGCTTTCGGTCACGTAGCGGCTGATGGCGTAGGGCACCTCATCGCCATTGGGCTTGGCGATGCGCTGGAAGAACATCGCTTGCCCCATGATCGGGCCGATATGGCCAACCTGGAAGAACAGCCATTGCAGTGTTTCGGACCGCTCCACAGGATCGGAGGACAGGAACCGCCCGTATTTCTCGGCCAGGTGCCACAGGATCGCGCCGCTCTCGAAAACGGCGCGGCCCTCCGCCCGGTCCCAGATGGTCGGGATCTTTCCGTTGGGGTTCATCTTCACGTAGTCGGGGGCGTGCTGCTCCTTCTTCGAGAAGTCGACATTGACCAACTCGTACTCGATCTCAGCCTCGTGGAGAAAGATGAGCGGCTTCCACCCGTTCATCGTGTTGGCGGTGTAGAGGACGATATCAGGCTGCGACATGGTCAGCCTCCGCGAAGATGGCATCCAGATGCGCGTCAAACCGGACGAGATCGGCGCTCACCTCCGGGTTCTTCATCACGTCGAAGGCCCCGAAGCTCGGTAGCGGTGCCATGCCGAAGAACTTCGCATTGAGGTGGACCGGGCGCAGCAGGTCATCCATCGACAACCCTTCGAAGAACGGCTCTTCGGGATCATCGAAGGCCTCGCGCGGTGCATTGAACGTGGCTGAGATCATGTAGCGCGTGCCCGAAAGCGTGCCGCCCATTCCGTAGTTGGACTTGGGCGCCTCGGCGGTGCGGCCGTCACCGGCGCAGAGCCGCCCGTCCATGCCGACGGTATAGACCTCATCCATGTATTTCTTGAACGACCACGGCACCCCCATCCAGTTCACCGGAAACTGCATGATCACGGTATCGGCCCAGCGGTGATTTTCGACTTCGGCCTCCACGTCATAGCCTTCGGCCACGGTGGTCAGGCGCACGTCGTGGCCTTGCGCCTCAAGACGGTCTTTCGCCCGGCTCGCGAGTGTCGCGTTCAAGCCGCCGGGCGCGAAGGGATATGGTTGTGCACCGTTCAGGATCAGGATCTTGCTCATCGGTTTCGTCCTTGCTTTCAGGTTTCGCGCCGCTTGACAGGCGGCACGCTCGACATGAAATTGAGCACACCAGATACGAAAAACAACCAGTATACTTTTGGTAACCTGGGCCGGCGAGAGGAGGATCTGTCGTGGAGGCACGCGTTGAGGAAGACAAAGAGGGGCGCAGACATGTGCATGACGCCTGCCTGGAGCCCTGTGCCATCGAGCGCGGGATGCGGATTATCGGGGGCAAATGGACCGGGTCGATCCTGTGGCATGTCAAGGACGGGCCGGTTCGGTTCAACGACCTTGCCCGGATGGTCGGCGGCGCCTCGAAGAAGATGATCGCCGAACGGCTGCGCCAACTCGAAGCGCAGGAACTGGTCACGCGCAGGGTGATGGACACGGCCCCGGTTTCGGTTCAGTACGAGATCACCGACCTGGGGCGCACGGCGCTTCGTTTCCTGGACGAGCTGCGGAAATGGAGCGAGAGCCTTCCTGATCGTCTGACGAGCTCCTGAACCGACGCGTCCGTCCATTTCTCGATTATGAAGCCCAACCGCCGGCCATGATTCTTCTTGCAAGCGGATTGGATTCTGATCGCGCAGAGACGAAAGCGGAACCGTTCATTGCTGGGTGGGATGCATCCTACATTTCCGCCCGACAGATCGTTCAATTGATCCTGGCCGAGCCAATCTCATTGGGCTGATCATCACATGAAGGTTTTGAGCGCCAACCCATGCGAAGGCTACCGGGGTTCCAACATTCTCTCCCCAAGTCTGATGTGCCTTTTGATCTCCGCCCGCTCCTGCGGGTCCTCCTCGTCCTCCAGCGCCACCTTCAGTTCCTCCACCGCCTCCCGGATCTTCGGCACGTCGGCTTGCCATCGGTCATAGAGCGCCTTGTCTTCCCGTGTCATCGGCCCGGTGATCCGGACGGTGCCTTCGCGCATGTCGAGAACGATCTGGTCGGGGTGCGGGATCGGCTCCGGCAGATAGGTGATGCCCAGCGTTTCGCGGCGGCGCAGTTCCGCCTCCCACTCCAGCTTGTAGGTCAGCGCCTTGTCGAAGTAGGCATCGTGCAGCTGCTTGCGGGAGGTTTCGGTGGCGGCAAGCAATTCCGCAAAGAGGCGCTGTGATCGGTGCTGGCCCTTGGCCGCGTTGACGGCCATGGCGCGGACAATCGCCTGGGCCATCGGGATTGTCACGTTGCGGGCGCCGTCACGGACCGTGATGCCACGGTAGGCCTCGTCGAGGATGATGTCCTTCAACCGTTCTTCGTGGAGACCGGGCCGCTTGTTCTTCGCACCACGCGGCCGCCCTTTCGGATTGCCCGATTGCCCCGGCTGGAACTGGCCGTGCTTCGGCGGCTTGCCGTAGCCGACTTCATAACTTGCCTGTGCGACCGGCACGAGCTGCTCCCCCGGTCCCTTCTTGCCTGCCCCGCTCATTCGGCCGCAACCTTCAGATCGGGCTTGGCAGACCAGCCGCAGACCAGTTGCTCCGCCTCGTCCTTCGCGAAGGTTTCCCAACGCGCCAGGATCCGGTCGCAGTAGATCGGGTCCAGCTCGCAAAGGTATCCCCGACGCCCCGTCTTTTCGGCAGCAATGAGGGTCGAGCCTGACCCACCGAAGATGTCGAGCACGATGTCCCCCCGTCCCGAGACATCGCGGATCGCATCGGCGATCATCTGCACCGGCTTCACAGTGGGATGCAGCGCCAGCTCTTCCATGCGGCCCGCATGGCGGGAGTTCACCCCGCGATACTCCCAGACATTTGTCCGGTAGCGCCCGTGCTGACCGAGCTCGAAGGTGTTGATGTGTGGCGCCCTGCCCTTCTTGAACACGAAGATGAGCTCGTGGAGAGAGCGGTAGAAACTCCCCATCCCGCCGTTGTCCTTGGCCCAGACGATCAGGTTCTTAAGCTCGTCGTAGACCCCCTGCCCCGCCGCAAGCATCTCGGCCATGTGGCGCCAGTCCATGCAGAGGAAGTGGATGGAGCCATCGACACTGTGTTCGGCCAGGTGCTGGAAGGCTCTGCGGAGGAAGGCCGTGAACTCCGGCTCACTCATCTCGCCCGAAGCCATTGCGAACTCCCGGTGCTGGATCTTGCCGGAGTTGCCGACGTGCCCATCGATCTTCACGTTGTAGGGCGGGTCACAGAACACCATCCGGGCCTGCTCCCCGCGCATCAACGCTGACACTGTCTCCGCGTCCAGCGCATCCCCGCAGACCAGGCGGTGCCGCCCGAGCTGCCAGACATCCCCGGGGGTGACCCGCCGGGGCGCGGCCTCCGGCAGTAGGTCATCCTCCGGCGCCCCGTCCTCCTCGGGCGCGACGGTCTCCAGCAGGTTGTCGATCTCCGGGATCGAGAAGCCGGTCACCCCGATGTCGAAGTCGAGGTCCTCAGACATCAGCGCACCGAGTTCGGCCGCCAGCAAGTCGTCGTCCCAGCCCGCATTCAGCGCCAGCTTGTTGTCGGCCAGCACGTAGGCCCGCTTCTCCGCCTCGCTCATGTGCTCGATGCGAAGGCACGGAACCTCGGTCCAGCCGAGCAGCTGTGCGGCCGCAACCCGGCCATGGCCCGCAAGGATGCGTCGCCGCTCGTCGATCAGCACCGGGTTGGTGCACCCGAAGGTCCCGATACTGTCGGCGATCTGCCGGACCTGCTTCTTCGAATGGGTTCGAGCATTCGCTGCCCAAGGGGTGAGATCGCCAATAGCGATCATCTCGATATTCTGTTGGGCCATTTTGGGCCTCCTTTGCACTGCTCGGTGGCAGAAACGACTGACCTGCCTCATCAGTATGATGTATCTTACGACTGGCCATTCGTCAAACTGGGGCATATACCCATGACTGCCAGATCAGACGGAGGGGCCGATGAGCATCGGAGAAAAGCTGTTCAGCCTGCGGCAGAAGACCGGTGAGTCCCTGCAGCAGGTTGCGAACGCGGTCGAGGTGTCCAAGGCGCATGTCTGGGAGTTGGAGAAGGGGCGCAGCCGCAACCCGAGCTTCGAGCTGGTGCGCAAGCTTGCCGACCACTACGGCGTGAGCATCGACGTTCTGACCGGGCAGGCCAGCGAGCCGAACAGGGACGAGCTCCAGGTCGATCGCATTCACCGCGATCTGGGCAGCCTCAGCGAGCGAGACCGCGGGATCATCGAGCAGATGATCGAGACCATGAAGTCTTCTGAACCGAAGGTGCCTTAGTATCCCGAAGCTCGACCGGATTACCCTGACTGACATCCATGTGCCGGAAAGGCTGGCGCAAGGAATCCACGGCCAGCTCGACTTGCCGACCTGCTCAGTTCCCATCGTCGAAATCGCCCGGAAACTCGACATCGGGGAGGTCCGTTGCGAAAGGTTTGACGGCTTCGAGGGAATGCTGCTGACCGACCGGGTTCGGAGCCGCGGCGCGATCCTCGCAAACACCCGCCATGGCAGTCGGCGTGCCCGCTTCACAGTGGCACATGAACTCGGGCATTTCCTGCTCGAACGGCATGAGCTGTCCGGGGAGACAGGATTCCTTTGCCAAGCGGTCGACCTTCGAGAAACCCGACAAACCAGGCACCATCAACGCCAGGAGTCAGAGGCCAACCGTTTTGCAGCGGACCTCCTGGCGCCCGCGCGGTATGTGGCCGATCTGTTGTCGCATGACCCGGATCTGCGGGAGGCCCAAAGGATCCGGGATGCACTCGACATCAGCCTGGAGGTCTCAGTTCGCAGGCTGGTAGAGGTGAGGGACGAGGCGCTCGCTGCGGTCTGGAGCCTCCATGGCCAAGTCCGCTACGTGGTCCGGAGTTTCGGCTTTCCGTTCGTCACGTTGCAGAAGGGCGACCCGGTTCCCAAAACGACCGCCGCACACCGGGCCGGACGGAACGGTTCTACAGGGTTCACTGAGATGGTCGAAACCCACTCCATGGCATGGACTGGCCAGTCGGAACTCGACATGTGGGAGCAGACACGCGTTGGCCAAAACGGCCACGCGGTCACTTTGCTTCAGGTTGAGCTGACCGAGGAAGGTTCCGATAACGGTCATGGTACAGACCCGAATATGCCGGGGTTTCGGTGAATCCCTGTTGCTCTTGATTTCTTCGCTGTTCTTAGCTGGTCGTTCCCTGTTCCTCTGCTCAGATTTCCCTGTTCCCTCAGGAACAGGGAAATCGGCTACACGCCATTGATAACACGCACCTAATCCGGATGGATATCGCCAGTTCCGGCGCCAGGAAGCCCGCCTGGAGCGCAAATTCCCTGTAAATTCCCTGTAAACAGGGATTTCTTACCCCAGACCCGATAGCCGTGGACTACCACCGCAGCCAGGCACTTTCCGGAAAATGTGACGGTACGCGTTTGGGGCCACTGTGTGGCGTGAGTTCAAAGGCTTGCGCATGTGGGGCTCTTGCTGAGACCGGAAGACAGGGCCGAATGGCCGCCAATTCTGGCCCAGGCCTCAGTTCGGCAAATCCATGGTAGCAGTTTGAATCCTTGGGGAGTCAGAGCGCGGCGAAGATGGCGCGGTGATCGGCTCGGGCCGAATGTCATCCCCTTCGTCCCCAACCTGGGCTGCAATGGCCGACGTATCCGATTTGGGCTGCTGGGTGTCTCGGGCGATCCCGATCCGATTCATCGGTTCAAGCAGTGTGGCGATGTCTCGATCAGCCTTGAGTGCATCGAGCCTTGGTGCGATCCTTCCGACAGCATCCGCAGTCGGCTCGACCAGCAAATATCCGGGCGAGGGGGGGGCAGCGAGCATCTGCCGGACCAGCCCGACTACAGGCCCTTCCAGCTCCTCGGCCGGTAACCTCTGGGCGTCTGGGTTCTGCAATTGCACTGCTGTCAGTCAGTTGGTTGGAGATGTAATAGCGCAGGCCAGTGCCGGACCGGGTTTTGCTTTGCAGGGGTGTGAGCTGATCGCCGGTTTATCGCAGACCTTGCTGCAGAGCGGGCTGATGCGCGCGCTTGGGCACCGCCCGCGTTGCCGTGCGGAGGTGGCAGGTGCCTCTGGGAGACAGGCTGCGGACCCCAACTGCTCGGGGGCAAGAGTGAGAACGTCTCGCGTCGTGATACCTGAGCACGCCCGCGGTTGCGGGCAGGCACTCAATCCACCGCGCTAGTCTTTCCGCCCATGGCCTTCAAAGCAACCACGCGGTCCAAGAAGCTGTCGCGCGCTGCTGCCAGACCGGCTGCGGGCGTGGGCCCATAGGCTTCCTGAACCGCGCGACTGACGCGGGCGATCTGCGCGTCGTCCAGCGAGGGCTGTCCCAGCTCGGAGAAGAGCTTGCGCTGCATCGGCGTGAACATCTTCCAGAAGCCGTCGATCCCACCCGCGCCGCCGCCCAGGTGATATGTCAGCAATGGCCCCATGAAGGCCCAGCGCAGGCCGGGTCCCTCGCTGACCGCCGCATCGATGGCCTCGACGCTGGCGATGCCGCTGTCGAGCAAGTGGATGGCCTCACGAAAGACCGCCGCCTGAAGGCGGTTTGCGATATGGCCGTAGGTCTCGCGGTCGACCCGGACAGGCACCTTTCCGACCGAGGCGTAGAAGCTCTCGGCGCGTTGCAGCGCCTCGGGATCGGTCTGTGCGCCGGCGCCGATTTCCACCAGCGGCACGAGGTGCGGCGGGTTGAACGGGTGGCCGAGCACAACCCGGCCGGGGTGGGTGCAGGCGCTTTGCATATCGGAAACGGAGAGCGCCGAGGAACTGGACGCGAGGATGACCTCGGGGCGGGTGTGGGCATCGAGGTCGCGGAACAGCGCGATCTTGGCGTCGCGCCGCTCGATGGCGCATTCCTGCACGAAATCCGCCCCCGCGCAGGCGCGCGCGAGGTCGGTCTCGAAGCGCAGGCGCTCGGCGCGCGCCGGGTGGCCCAGAATACCCGCCACCGCCTCGCGCATCGTGGCCTCGGCCTCGGGGCGCAGGTCGGTCACGGTGACATCCAGGCCGTGCAGCAGGAACAACGCCGCCCAACTGCTGCCGATCAGCCCCGCGCCCACCACGGTGACGTGGCGGATCGGATCGCCTGCGCCGCTCATGGTCACAGGGTCTCGACGTTGCCGCAAACGCTGAGCGCCTGCCCTGCGATGCCGGAGGCGGCGGGGGAGGCGAGAAAGAGCGCCATGCTCGCTATGTCCTCGGGGCCGACCATGCGCCGCAGCGAGATGATGCGCAGGTACTCGTCCTGCACCTCATCGAAGCTGCGCCCTTCGGCGGTGGCGCGATCCTGCATGACGCGGTCCATCCGCGGGCCGCGCACCGGGCCGGGCAGAATGGCATTCACCCGGATGCCATCGGGGCCGATCTCCTTGGCAAGGCTTGCCGTCAGCCCGACGATGCCCCACTTGGCCGCGGCATAGGGCGTGCGCAGCGGGTAACCAAGACGCCCCGCCACGGAGGCGACATTGAGGATCAGCGCATCCGTGCCCTTGCGCAGCAGCGGGATTGCGCCTTGCAGCACGATGAACTGGCCGAGGATATCGACATCGAGCGTGCGGCGGATGTCGCCCAGGTCCAGATCCTCAACCCGACCCGTGGGGCCGGCGATGCCGGCGTTGTTCACCAGCACGTCGAGCGCGCCGAAGCTCTCGGCGACGGTGGCGATCATCGCAGCGACTGCGGCGGTATCGGAGACGTCGGCAACGATCGTGATGACTTCGGGGTGCTCGGCGGCGAAGGCATCGAGCGCGGCCTTGTCCACGTCGCAGATCGCCACGCGGGCGCCAGCTTCGAGAAAGGCGCGCGCGGTGGCGGCGCCGATGCCCGAGGCCCCTGCCGTCACCAGCACCCGTTGTCCCGGAGCGGGACGCATACGTTCGAGATAGCTCATGTTGATTTCCGTTTCGTTCTTGAGAGAAAGTCAGGCCACTTCGAGCCAGTTGCGGCGGATGTCGGGGCGCTCGGCCAGCGCATCTGGGGGGCCGTGGAACACCAGCTCGCCGTGGCCCATCACCAGCACGTCGTGGGCCACGCGCAGCGCGATGGTCAGTTTCTGCTCGACCAGCAGCACCGAGACGCCGCGGCGCGCGATATCGAGGATAACCTCCATCACCACCTCGACGATCTTGGGGGCCAGGCCCTCGGTGGGCTCGTCGATCAGCAGGAGGCGCGGATTGCCCAGCAGCGAGCGGCACATGGTCAGCATCTGCTGCTCGCCGCCCGAGAGGTAGCCTGCGTTGATGTCACGCCGCTCGTGCAGGCGGGGGAAGTAGGCATACATGTCGTCGACCGACCACTGGTGCGCCCCAGGCCGCGCCTTCTGCACGCCCATGGCGAGGTTTTCGGCGACGGTGAGGTTGGCGAAGACCAGCCGCTCCTCGGGCACGTAGCCGATGCCGTGGCGGCAGATGTCGTAGGGCCGGGAGCCGGCCAGGTTGCGCCCGTCGAGCACCACCTGGCCCGCGCTCGGCGGCACGATGCCCATGATCGCCTTCATCAGCGTCGAGCGCCCCGAGCCGTTGCGCCCGAGCAGCGAGACGATGGCCCCCTCCCCCACCGACATGTCGATGCCGTGCAGGATGTGGCTCTTGCCGTAATGGGCGTGCAGCCCCTCGATCGTCAGCAGGCTCATGCGGCGTCCTCCCCCAGATAGGCCTTCTGCACCTCGGCGTCTTGGCTGATGGCGTCGGGCGTGCCGGTGGCGAGGATGTCGCCGTAGACCAGCACCGAGACCCGGTCGCAGAGCTGGAAGACCACGCTCATGTCGTGCTCGACCATGAGCAGGGTCTTGCCCTCGGTGACCTTGCGGATCAGCTCGACCGCCTGTGCGGTTTCCTCGCGCGACATGCCGGCGGTGGGTTCGTCGAGCAGGATCACCTCGGCCCCGGTCGAGAGCGTCATCGCGATTTCCAACGCGCGCTGCTCGGAGTAGCTGAGGTCGCCCGCGAGGTGGTTGCTGCGCCGGGTCAGGCCCACGGTGTCGACGATCTGCGCGGTTTCATCGTTGATCGCGCGGCGGCGGGCGATGGCAGAGAACAGGTCGAACCGCCTGCCGTGCCGGGCCAGCACGCCCATGCGTATGTTCTCGAACACACTCAGCCGGTGGAAGATGTTGGTGATCTGGAACGAGCGCGACAGCCCCGCGCGGTTGATCCGGTGCGGCGCCAGGCCGGTGATCGGGGCGCCGTTCAGCACAATCTCGCCCGCTGTCACCGGGAACATGCCCGAGATCAGGTTGAACAGCGTGGACTTGCCCGCGCCATTCGGGCCGATCACGGCATGGCGGTGGCCCCGGGTGACATCGAGGTCGACACCCTGGATAACCGGCAGGGGACCAAAGGACTTGACGACGCCCTTCAGGCTCAGGGCGGGATGCTGGATGGGGTCGGTCATGTGGTCACTCCTTCATTGGCACCGGCGGCGGATGCGCCTTCGGTGGGTCCGGCCAGCCGGGCTGTGCCGTAGCGCAGCGCCGCGATCCCCGCGCCCAGCAGCACGGCGGGCAAGGCCCAGGTCAGCGGCGAGAGGGGAGCCCAGGTCAGGCCGAAGAGGGAGAAGTCGGGCAGGCCCTCGCTCCCCCGCCGCAGGGCGGCATAGTCGAGCCCGAAGAGGACCGAGAGCGCCTCGGTAACGAAGACCACACCGCAGGCGGTGGCGACGCCGCCGACCATCGCCAGCACCATAGGTGCGGCGGGGCGGGTACGCCGGTTGCGCAGGTAATCCGTGAGCGCCCCGCCGATCCCCGTGGGGGCGTAGAGCATGACCAGCACGAAGATCAGGCCCTGGTAGAACAACCACGAGCGGGTCAGGTCGGAGACAAGGAAGGCGAAGAAGGTGAAGGCCACGGCACCGAAGACCGGCCCGAAAAACAGCGTTGCACCGCCGACGTAGGCGTAGAGCACAACCTGCGACGAGACATGCGCGCCGAAGACCACGTAGTTGGCGGTTTCGTTCGACACCGCCTGCAACGCGCCCGCGACACCGGTGAACATCGCCGAGACGGCAAAGATCACGGTCTTGGTCACGTGGGCATCGTAGCCCATGAAGCGCACGCGCTGCTCGTTGTCACGAATTGCCAGCGTCAGCCTGCCGAAGGGGGTTCGGGTATAGGCCCAGAGCAGCGCGCCGCAGACCAGAACCCAGGCGAGGGTCAGGTAGTAGACCTCGAGCGTCGAGCCGAAGGTAAAGCCGGCCCAGGGCATCCGCATTCCTGATATGCCGGACTCACCGCCGAACAGCGCCTTGAGGTGCGGCGCGAAGCTGTGGAACAGCTCGGCGATGGCCAGCGTCACCAGGGCAAAGTAGACGCCGGAGCGCATGGTCGAGAACCATCCCGCGACAAGCCCCGCCAGCAGGCCCGCCGCCGCGCCCGCCAGCGGCAGCAGCGGCGTGGGAAAGGCCAGCCCGTCCTCGGTGGCCAGCATCAGGTGCAGTGCGGCAAAGCTGCCCACCCCGAAGTAGGCGGCGTGTCCGAAGGAGAGCAGCCCCGCCTGCCCGGCCAGCAGGTTGAAGGCCAGCGCATAGAGGCTCGCGATCAGCATGGTGTTCATGGCGTTCTGCCAGCCGGCATCCAGCAGCGGCGGCAATCCGGCGAGGGCGGCCAGCGCAATCGCCCCCGATATCAGTTTGGAAGCGGTCAATTGCGGTCTCCCATCAGGCCTGCGGGGCGCACCAGCAGGACGAGCAGCATGAGGACGAAGGGGATCGTGCCCGAGATCGAGGACACCTGCGTGGTCAGCAACCCGCCTACGCTCTCGGCCCAGTCTCCCAGCCCGACCAGCGACAGCAGCCCCGCCAGCGACCAGTCGAGCCCGACGGCGAAGGACGAGAACAGACCGATCAACAGAGAGGCCAGAAGCGAGCCCTTGAGCGAGCCGAGGCCGCCCACGACGACAACCACGAAGACGATCACGCCCAGCTCGGCCGCCATGTTCGGGTTGGTCGGATAGAAGGCCCCGGCGACGGCCCCGGCCAGCCCGGCCAGCGCCGCACCGACGCCGAAGACCGACATGAAGACGACAGGAATGTTGTGCCCCAGCGCCTCGGCCATCTGCGGCAGGCGCTCGGCGGCGCGCACGACGATGCCCACGCGGGTGCGGGTCAGCATCAGCCAGAGCACGACGAACATCGCCACCGCGACCGAGCCAATGAAGATACGGTAGAAGGGGTAATCGGTGCCGAACAGCGTGAAGGCGGCAAAGCGCAGGTCAGCCGGCACCTGGTAGGCCACGGGAAAGTCGCCGAAGACCAGCTTGACCGCCTCGACCACGATCAGCGCGATGCCGAAGGTCAGCAGCAGTTCATGCGCGTGGCCATGGGCATGAACCCGGCGCAGCAGCACGCGTTCGACCCACATGCCGATCATCCCCACGAGGAGGGGCGCCACCAGCAGCCCGCCCCAGAAACCGATGACCGGCGACAGGGCGTAGGCGATATAGGCGCCCAGCATGTAGAAGGAGGCATGGGCGAAGTTCAGCACGCCCATCATGCCGAAGATCAGCGTCAGCCCGGCCGACACCATGAAGAGCAAAAGCCCGTAGATGACGCCGTTGAGCGTCGAGATCATCAGAAATTCCATCAGGGTCTCCGCAAGTGAGGAGAAGGGGGCAGACCGCGTGGCCTGCCCCGATCTGCGCGGGCTTCAGCCCGGGCGTTGCATGTCGCAGCTGTCCTGCACCGGGTAGATCGCATCTTCGGCAGGCACGATCTTGATCAACTCGAAGCCCATATCGGTGCCATCGACCGGGAAGGCCGCACCTTCGACCACCTTGGACACCACCACGGGGCGGATGGTCTGGTGATCTTCGGGGCGCACGGTGATCGTGCCCACGGGGCTTTCGTAGCTCGCGCCTTCGAGGGCGAGGGCCACCTGCGTCACGTCGACCTCGCCGCCGCCGAAGTCGAGCGTCTTCAGCGCCTCGTCGAGCGCGCCGAGCGCAAAGGCGCCCTGCGGTTCGACGAACACAGGGTAATCGCCGCTCTCGGACTTGAAGGCCTCGGCGAATTCGGACACCTCGGGCACGTTGACGTAGCCGTTGGCGATGTAGTGCCCCAGCGCCGTGTCGCCGGCGTTGGAGATATTGCCGGGCTGGTCGAGGTAGGTGGTGCCGAAGCGCACGTCGAGGCCCGCGTCGCCGGTTGCCTTCATCAGCAGCAGCAGATCGTTCGACCAGTTGCCGGTGATGACGGTATCGGGCTCGGCCGCCTTGATCCGCGCGACGAAGGGGGCGAAATCCTGGATCTTGTTGACGTCATGCAGCACGGCATCGACAACCTCGTAGCCACCCTGATCGGCGGCAGCCTTGATGGCAGCCTCCATGTCCTGACCCCAGGAGTAGTTCTGGTTCATGGCATAGACCTTGCCGCCCAGCTCGCCCGCCTCGGCCATGGCCGCGGTCAGAGCGTTGACCCGCATCGGCGCCGTGGTGGTGAAGCGGAAATGGTAGAAGTGGCATTTGTCGCCGGTCAGCTCCATCGCCTCGGCGCCGAGGTTCATGTAGAGGATTTCCTCGCCCGGATTGCGCAGGTTGTGCTTGCGCACATCCGCGGTGATCTGGCCCGCGATGGCCGAGGACGAGCCCTGGATGACGATGTGCACCCCGTCCGCCGCTGCCTGGCGAAACTTGTCGGCGGCCTCGGTCGCGCCGCCGGCATTGTCGTATTCCACCACCTCGATCGGTTCGCCGTTGAAGCCGCCCGCGGCATTGATCCGCTCGACGCCGTAGTGGATGCCCGAGGCATAGAGCCGTCCTGTCGATGTCTGGGCGCCGGACAGGCTTTCGATGATGCCGATCTTCAGCGGCTCGGCGGTCAGCGCGCCGGTCTGTGCGCCAAGAGTCATGAGGCTCGCGAGGGCAGTTGTTGTCAGGGTCTTGTTCATGGGGTCCTCCTCCGTGTTTGCGTGGCACGTTGCTCCGCCGGCGTGCGCGGACAGGACCTGCCGCCACGGAGGCAGGTCCGTTGTGAGAATTCGGTCAGACGTCAGACGATCGTGGCCAGGGTCGCGGTGCGAAGCTCGGCCTCGGTCACGCCGGGGGCACATTCGACGATGCGCAACCCGCCGGGCACCACGTCCAGCACCCCGAGATCGGTGATGATGCGATCCACCACGCCCTTGCCGGTCAGCGGCAGGGTGCATTCGCGCAAGAGCTTGGACTCGCCGTGCTTGGAGCGGTGATCCATCACCACCACGACCCGTCCGACGCCGGCCACAAGGTCCATCGCGCCGCCCATTCCCTTGACCAGCTTGCCGGGGATCATCCAGTTGGCAATGTCGCCGGTCTCGCTGACCTCCATCGCACCGAGGATGGCCATGGCGATCTTGCCGCCGCGGATCATGCCGAAGCTGGTGGCACTGTCGAAATAAGCGGTATGAGCCAGCTCGGTGATGGTCTGCTTACCCGCGTTAATCAGGTCGGGATCGACTTCGCTGTCTCGCGGGAAGGGGCCCATGCCCAGCATTCCGTTCTCGGACTGGAGCGTCACGGTCAAGCCTTCGGGGATGTGATTGGACACCAGCGTCGGAATGCCGATGCCGAGGTTGACGTAGCTGCCGTCCTCAAGCTCCTGCGCGGCCCGCGCGGCCATTTCGTCCCGTGTCCAGCCCATCGTTCTCTCCTGGTGTTCCGGTTCGGCCTCCGCTCCAAAGCGGCCAAAGGCCTCGATCTGTTCGGCGTCCAGCACTGCGGTCAGGCTGCGCGCACGGTGCGCTGCTCGACGCGTTTTTCGTGGCGCCCCTGCACCAGTCGATGCACGTAGACGCCGGGCAGGTGGATCATGTCGGGGTCGAGGCTGCCGGCTGGCACGATCTCTTCGACCTCGGCGACGCACATGCGCCCGCAGGTGGCCGCCGGCACGTTGAAGTTGCGCGCGGTCTTGCGGAACACGAGGTTGCCGGTGGGGTCGGCCTTCCACGCCTTGACGATGGCAAGGTCGGCAACCAGCGCGCGTTCCTGGATATAGGTGACGCCCTCGAACTCGGCGTGCGGCTTGCCCTCGGCGACCTGTGTGCCGACGCCGGTGCGCGTGTAGAAGGCCGGAATGCCCGCACCGCCCGCGCGCATGCGTTCGGCCAGCGTGCCCTGCGGGGTGAACTCGACCTGCAACTCGCCTGCGAGATACTGGCGCATGAACTCGGCGTTCTCGCCGACGTAGGAAGAGATCATCCGGGTGATCTGGCGATGCTTCATCAGCGGGCCAAGGCCGAAGTCGTCTACGCCCGCGTTGTTCGAGGCCACGGTCAGGTTCTTTACGCCGCTGTCTTTCAGGGCCGCGATCAGCAGCTCCGGAATACCGCACAGGCCGAAGCCGCCGGCAGCGATCAGCATCCCGTCCGACAGCAATCCTTCGAGCGCCGCGCCTGCGTGCGGGTAGATCGTGGCCATGGTAGTCCTCCCTGGAAGCAGCGGCTCTTGCGGCCGCCTGTCCGTTTCCGCCAAAACCTTCCATGATCCAGGGTGACAGGATATGTGGACATTCTCCATGTCCGTGGCCTTTTTATGTGGGCCAAGCATGTTTGTTTTCACCATCAGGGGCGGCTTGCTGCACGGCACGAAGAGGGGAGAAGAGGAATGGAGCGCGACAGCCTGCCGCTGGTATCGCGGATCGTGGCCGAAATGGTCGAGGGGCAGCAGGCGTCAGCCGTCCAGCCGCTGCTGGACCAGCTGGGGACCGACCATGCTGATCTTGCCGAGGATCTCGGTCGGCTGGCGCGAGCTCCGGAGGAAACGGCGCTCGCCGAGCGGGGCCTGACACTCCTGATCGAGACCGCGCACGACCTGTCCAGTACACTTTCGCTGAAAGAGCTGCTGGGCAAGATCGTCAGCCGCGCGCGCAACCTGGCGGGGGCGCATGTTGCCTGGCTGACCATGCTGGATGAGGACGAAGGCCTGTTTCGCAACTACGCCACGGAGGGCAACCTGTCGCCCGGCACAGCCGAGATGAAGGCCGACATCCTCCATGGTGTGGTCGGCCACATCATGCAGACCAAGAGCTTCTTCACCACAGCCGATTACTTGAATGACACGGGATTCCGCCATTCTGAGGCCCTGGATGAACAGTTCCGGCGCGAGAACATTTCCTCGCTCGCGGGGTTTCCGATCCTGTCCGAAGGGCGGGTCATGGGGCTGCTGTTCGTCGCAGACCGCTACAGCCGAAAATACTCGGGTCGCGAGATCTCGGTCATCGGGTCCTTTGCGCAGCACGCCGGGGTGGCAATGAACAACGCCCGCAGCTTCGCGCGACTGTCCGAGGCGCTGGACACGGCGGAACAGGCCCGTGGGTCGCTTCAGCGGCATATTGCAGAGGTCGAGGACTCTGCCCATAGCCACGACGAGATGATGTCGCTACTGGCACGCGGCGCCGACTTGCAGAGTTTCATGCAACGCATGGCAAGCCTGGTGTCGGGCGCGATCTTCTATCTCGATCCGGGCTTTCAGATTCGCGACGAGGTTGCTGACAGCCGCTATTCCGGAACGCTGGGGGAAGCTCTGCGCGACGGAAAGATGGACCACGCGGCGCTTCTTTCTGCGATTGCGCGCTCGCGCCGCAGCGGACGCTCCGAGCTGATGGCAGAACGCGATGGTGATCGCGCCCTCGTGCTGTCGCTGCACGGTGGGCTGCCCCGCGGCGACAGCTTGGTGATCTGCCATCAGGGCGACATCGGGCGCATTCCGCTGCGCAACCTCGAACGAAGCGCGGTGGCACTGTCGATCGCCAAGCTCTGGGCAGAGAAACGCCAGGCGGATCAGCTGATCGCCGCTTCGACGCTGCTGAGGCATCTGGTGCTGGTTTCGCCGCCCGACGCCTCGACGCTGGAGGCGGTGCGCGACCGGCTGGACATGGGTGCGCAGGAGCCGGTGCAGATGCTGCTCGTCACCTTCTCGGGACCGGACCGCGAGGCACAAACCGATCATGTCCGAACGGCGGCGGGGCGGCTGAGCCTGCTGGTGGACCTAGTCGACGACGCTTATCTGGCGGTCGGGCCGTTGCCCGAAATCGCTCAACTGGCGGAGCGGTTGCAGCGCCAGGATCGCGGGGTGACGGCGGGCGGGCTGCTCTCGCCGCCCGTCACGGCACTCGAAGACTGCGCTGCCACCTGGCGCGAGATGTCGGGTGCACTGCGGGTGATGCAGCGGATCGCGCCTTTGACCCGCGTGATCGACCATGCCGAGATCGGCCTGTTCGGGCGTCTGTTCGAGCAGGCTGACCCTGAGCGCATCCGGGATCTGGTGGCGCGGCGGCTGGCGCCGATCCGCGCCCGCGACCCTAAAGGACGAGCCCAGCTGGCCAGGACGCTGCTGTGCTATTTCGATTGCCAGCATAACATGGCGCGCACGGCCGACAGCCTGTCGGTGCATGTGAACACCGTCCGGCAACGACTGGACACGCTGCGCCATGTCACCGGCGGCTGGGATGACCCGACCACATTTCTGGAGCTGCATGTCGCTCTGCGACTGGACCACCTGTCTGCCGCTCCGGGCACCGATCGGGGACGGCGCGGCTCAGGCTGAGATGGCGGTTCGGTCGCGGCCCTTGGTGCCAAGGATAGCGCGGGCCTCGTCGGGGGTTGCGACCTCCAGCGACAGGGCTTCGAGCAGAGTGCGGACCTTGCTCACCTGCTCGGCACAGGACTGCGCCAGCTTGCCGCGCGCGATATAGAGACTGTCCTCGAGCCCGACGCGCACATGTCCGCCCATGATCGCGCCCATTGTGACAAGGCCCATCTGGTGCCGACCTGCCCCCAGAACAGAGAAGGCATAGCCGTCGCGCCCAAACAGCCGGTCGGCGGTGCTGCGCATCAGGAACAGGTTCTCTGGATCCGCGTTTAGCCCGCCGAGGATACCCAGCACGCATTGCAGGAACAGCGGCCCCTCGACCAGCCCCTCGTCGCGCAGATAGGCTAGGTTGTAGAGGTGGCCCACGTCATAGCACTCGAACTCGAAGCGGGTGCCATGCGCCTGCCCCAGCCGCGCGATGACCGATTTCATGTCCCGGAAGGTATTTCGGAAGATCAGGTCTTCGCTGCCCTCGACATAGGGCTTCTCCCAGTCGTGCTGCCAGTGTTCGACGCCCTGCGCAGCCTTGTGAAAGCTGAAGTTCATCGACCCCATGTTGAGCGAGCACAGCTCCGGCTTTGCCACCAGCGGATAGGCCAGCCGCTCGTCCAGCGTCATCCGGGTGCTGCCGCCTGTGGTGATGTTGATGATCGCGTCGGTCCGTGCCGCGATCTGAGGCACGAACTGCGCGAAGATCGCGGGGTCGGGCGAGGGCCGCCCGTCCTGCGGATCGCGGGCATGCAGATGCAGAACCGCGGCCCCGGCCTCGGCGGCGGCGAGCGCCTGCTCGGTGATCTCGGCGGGTGTGACGGGCAGCGCCGGCGACATGGACGGTGTATGGACAGATCCAGTCACGGCACAGGTGATGATCGTCTTTCGCAGTCTGCGCATGGCTCTTCCTCGTTATTGGCGTCGAAGCTGGTGTAGCGCCGCAAGTGAGGTCGAAAACATGTGGGAAAGGCACATTGTTGTTGCGATAAGATGTGGATACCCCGCGCTTCGATGCCGCAGCGCACCCACGCGCGGCGCGGCGGCTTGCCTGTCAGGCTCCGGCGAGATCTTCGGGGAGGATCGCGTCGGGCATGTTCTGGTAGCACACGGGCCGCAGGAAGCGGCGGATCGAGAGGGTGCCGACAGAGGTGGCGCCGAAGTTGGTGGAGGCCGGGTAGGGGCCGCCGTGGACCATTGTGTCAGACACTTCGAGGCCGGTGGGGAAGCCGTTGACCAGCAGGCGGCCTGCCTTGCGCTCGAGGATCGGGAGCAGGGCCTTGGCGCGCTCGGTGTCGCCTTCGTCCATGTGGATGGTGGCGGTGAGCTGGCCTTCGAAGCCTTTTGCCAGCGTCTCCATCTCGTCCTTGCCGGAGACGCGGACGACCAGCCCGAGGGGGCCGAAGACCTCTTCGCCCAGCGCGTGGTCTTGCAGGTAGGCTGCGGCGTCGGTCTCGTAGAGGTTGGGGGAGGCGTTGCGGCCCTCGTCCTCGTTGGTCAGCAGGGCCGTCACCGCGTTGCGGCCGTCGAAGCGGGCCTTGCCGTCCTGGTAGGCCTTGGCGATGCCGTCGGTCAGCATGGTCTGCGGGGCGGCCTTTTCGAGCGCGGCTTTGGCAGCAGAGACGAAGGCGTCACCGTCCGCGCCCTTCTCGACGACGGCGATGCCGGGGTTGGTGCAGAACTGGCCCGCGCCCATGGTCAGCGACCCGGCCCAGCCCTCGCCCATCGCCGCACCACGGGCCTTGGCGGCGTGCGGCAGGATGAAAATCGGGTTGACCGAGCCCAGCTCGCCGAAGAAGGGGATCGGCTCGGGGCGGGCGGCGCAGAGGTCGAAGAGGGCGCGGCCACCGCCGAGCGAGCCGGTGAAGCCCACGGCCTTGATGAGCGGGTGCTCGACGAGGGCGGTGCCGACGTCGCGCTTCCCGCCCTGGATGAGGGAGAAGACGCCGGGGTGGATGCCGCATTTCTTGATCGCGGCGTCGATGGCCTGGGCGACGATCTCGCCGGTGCCGGGGTGGGCGGAGTGGCCCTTGACCACCACGGGGCAGCCCGCGGCCAGCGCGGCGGCAGTGTCGCCGCCCGCGGTGGAGAAGGCGAGCGGGAAGTTGGAGGCGCCGAAGACGGCGACGGGGCCGATCGGGCGTTGCACCATCTTCAGGTCGGGGCGGGGCAGCGGTGCCCGGTCGGGCAGGGCCTTGTCGTGGCGGACGTCGAGGTGTTTGCCCTCGCGGATGTGGCTGGCAAAGAGGCGGAGCTGGCCGGTGGTGCGGCCGCGCTCGCCCTGCAGGCGGGCCTCGGGCAGGCCGGTCTCGGAGGTGCCGATCTCGGTGATCTCGTCACCCCGCGCCTCGATCTCGTCAGCGATGGTGTCGAGAAACTTGGCGCAGGTCTCGCGGGAGGCATAGCCGTAGGTCCAGAACGCCTCTTCGGCGGCCTCGCAGGCCTTGTTCACCAGCTCGGGCGTGCCGACCGAGAACGCATGTGCGGCGCCATGGGCCGGTTCCGAGAAAAAAACCTCACTCGCCGCAACCCAGTTGCCTGCGATCAGATGTTTGCCGATCAGCATGTGAATAGTCCTCCTTCTTTCAGGCCATGCGAGCCACTTCGGCGGATCGGGAAACCGCTCTGGCGTGACGAGCGCTCGCGAGCCTCGGTGATTCCTGATTTCGGGATATTTGGCATTCCAAAAGTCCAAGCACAAGATGGATCCATGAATTTACAGATATTTAACGCGCCATATTGCCTATTGAAGTCCGGAGGATTCGAGAATTATGGTATGCCAAATTCAAATCAGGGCAGTTTGCCCGCGCAAGGGAGACCCCATGGGATGCTGAAGATCGTGAACGCCAAAGTGTCGGCCTATGGGGGCGAGGCGGGGGATGCCTACATTGGCGAGGTCGTGGTGGTGGAGCTTGAAACCGAGAGCGGGCTGGTCGGCACGGGCTTTGCCAGCGCGCCACGTGGCGTGGGGCACATCTTTCGCGATCTGATCGCAAATGTGCTTGTCCCTCAGATCATCGGCGCCAACGCCATGCTGCACCGTGACCTCTGGGAGCGCATGTTCCGGACGATCCCGCGCCGAGGCGGCGAGGGCATTGTGCGGGTCTGCATCTCGGCGCTCGATTTCGCGATCTGGGATCTGCGTGCCAAAGCCGCCAACTGCACGCTTTCAGAGCTTGTAGGCGGGCGACGCGACAAGGTGCCGACCTACATCAACTGCGCCCACCACATGCCCCCCGCCGACCTGGCCGAGCGCGCCGCCTCCTACGTGGCCGATGGCCACCGCGCCTTGAAGATCCGGGGCGCGCGCAGCCATGTGACCATCCAGGAGGCCGATGCCCGGGTCGCCGCCGTGCGCGAGGCAATCGGGGAGGACGTGCTGCTGATGGTCGATGTGAACGGAACCTGGGACGTGGATACGGCGCTACAGCAGCTCCGCAAATGGGAACGGCACAATATCTACTGGCTGGAGGAGCCGGTGCAGCCAGAGGACTTTGCGGGCTACCGCGCAGTGCGGGCCCGGGCCGGTGACGTGCATATCGCCGGCGGAGAGCAGCATACCTCGCTCCACGAATACCAAGCCCTGATCGAGTACGGCGGCATCGATATCGCCCAACCCAACGCGGCCATCTGCGGCGGGATCACCGAGTGGATGCGGATCCACGATCATGCCGTGGCCCATGGGCGCGTGGTTTCGCCGTGGAACCTTCAGCCGATACACATTCACCTCGCCTGCGGGCTGCAAAGCGTGAAGTGGCTTGAGTACTTTAAATTGGACAATGCCCTGCTGGGCATCCAGACGATGCTCTTTAGCGGTCCGAGAATTTCGGAGCGTGTCGAGGCCGACGGGGTCTATCTCGAGCCGCCCACGGCGCCGGGCCTCGGGCTGGAGATCAACCCCGAGGCGGCAGAGAAATACAAGCTCGCCTAAGCTCGCGGGCTGCAAGGACAATCAAGAAAGCACAGGGAGGGCCGGAATTTGGCCACTATCAACTATCTCACCCAGATTGAATTCGGCGCAGGTGAGCTGAACCGGATTGACGAGTTGCGCGCGGGCATTGGGGCACAGCGGCCACTGATCGTGACCGACAAGGGCATTGCAGCCGCCGGCTTGCTGGATCGGCTGAACGCCGCGCTCTCAGAGCCGCTGCCGGTGTTCGACGGCACACCCGGCAACCCGACGGAGGAGGCCGCGCGCGAGGCAGCCGCGCAATTTCGCGCCGAGGGCTGCGACAGCATCATTGCGATGGGCGGCGGCTCGCCCATCGACCTTGCCAAGGCGGTCGGCCTGCTTGTGACCCACGAAGGGGCGCTGGCAACCTACGCTGCCATCGAAGGTGGTATTGCGCGGATCAAGCCGATTGTGCCGATCATTGCGATCCCGACCACCTCCGGTACCGGCAGCGAGGTGGGCCGCGCCTCTCTGATGACGCTGGAGGACGGGCGCAAGGTGGGCCTCATCTCGCCACACCTCATTCCGCGACTGGCCCTCTGCGACCCGGAGCTGACTTATGGGTTGCCTGCCGGGCTCACCGCCGCCACCGGCATTGATGCGATCAGCCACTGCGTCGAGACTTATCTCAGCCCGCGTGAAAACCCGGTGGCCGACGCCATCGCCCTCGACGGGTTGCAGCGCGCCGTCACCCACATCGAGCGCGCGGTCAGTAACCCGGAAGATGCCGAGGCACGGAGCGGCATGATGATGGCGTCCTTGCAGGGCGGTTTGTGCTTTCAGAAGGGGTTGGGGGCGATCCACGCGCTTTCGCATCCGCTTGGCGCCTACAAGGACATCAACCCGCACCACGGCACGCTGAATGGCATCCTTCTGGCGCCGGTCCTAAGGCGAAATGCGGCGGCGGCCGCAGACAAATTTGCAGCGATGAGCGCGCGGCTCGGGATCGCCGGTGGAGATGCGGCGGGCCATTTCGCGGCGCTCTGCGCCCGGCTGAACCTGCCGAAGACCCTCGGCGAGATCGGCTTCGATGGCAGCCAGTGGCAGGACGTGGCCGATGCGGCGCTGAAGGATCACTCGGCGGCCACGAACCCGGTGCCGCTGACCCATGCCGATTATGTGGCGCTCCTCGAAGAGGCTGCCTGAAGACTACACCGGGCGGCGCCGCTGTGCCGCCCGGAAGCCCTCATGACTTCTTTTTGCTGTAGTAGGCGCTGATGGCCGCCGCATCCGACATGGCGTTGCCGTCTTCGGCATAGCTCACGTAGGTTTCGACCGCGCGGTCGATCAGCGGCATTCCCCCACCCTGCTCCACCACGAAGTCTGCCAGCGCCTTCATGTCTTTGGATAGCTGGCGGGCATAGGCCTTGGGTGGATCGAAATCATCCGATGCCATCTGCTTGTAGGTGCGTTGAAGTATTTGGCTATCGGCCAGGCCGCCGGCGAGGGCGTCGGGCAACAAGGCGGGGTCGATACCGGCGCGGCGCGCCAGCGTGATGACCTCTGCCATGAGAACATAGTTGGTGCCGACGATGGCCTGATTCAAAGTCTTTGCCACTTGCCCTGCCCCGAGCGGACCGAGATGTGTGGCTGTGCGCGTCAAGGCGCTAAGAACTGGCGCGGCGCGCTCCACATCCGCCGGGGCACCTCCGATCATTGCGGTGAGCGTGCCGGTCTCTGCCGGGTCCGGCCCACCCGAGACGGGGGCGTCGACCCAGCCGACGCCATGCTCCGCCATGCGGGCGGCGATCTCCAGCGTCAGATCACGGGCGACGGTGGAGAAATCCACGATCAGCTTCGCGCCGCTGCTGGCCTTGTCAAACCCCTGCGGCCCGAAGCAGCAGTTGCGGACCGCCTCTGCGTGGAGCACGCACATGGCGAGGATGTCGCTGGCCTCGCGCACCGCCGCGGGGCTCTCGGCCCAGATAGCGCCATGGGGCACGACCTCGGAGGCACGCTCGGGCTCGAGATTCCACACGGTGACCTGAAAGCCCTGAGACAGCAGGCGGCGGACCATCGGCGCGCCCATGATGCCCAGCCCGACGAAGCCGATCCGGGGAAGGTTGGCATTTGCAGTCATACATTCTCCATGCGGTAGATGCGGCGGGCGTTGTCGCGGAACATGGCCGCCCGCTCGGCTTCGGAAAAGCCCGAAGTAATCTCGGCGAACCCGTCGAAAATGGTTTCGAACCCGGCGACGAGGGAGTCGACGGGGAAGTTGGAGGCGAACATGACGCGCTCGGGCGAGAAGGCCTCGATGGCTGTCAGAACGATGTTGCGGTTGTCGTCCACCCGCCAGGGCTGACCGGGCAGCCCGAGGCCGGAGATCTTGAGCGCAACATTGGGGTGCTCGGCCATGCCGTGCAGAGCCTCCCGCCAGCGCGCGAGCGGCTCTGGCGCTCGGTCGGCGGGCAGGCCGGTGTGGTTGAGGATGATCCGGGTTTCGGGGAAGTCACGGGCAAGGTCGGCGGCGGCATCGAGATGCCACCACGGCGTTTGCAGGTCGAACGACAAGCCATTAGGCGCAAGCAGCGCGTAGCCCTCGCGCCAGGCCGGATCGTCCATCGAACCGGGCGTTCCGCGCGCGGCCTTGTCCGCCGCCGGAGCGGAGGCTGGTTTATGGCGGATGCCGCGCACCAGCGGATGTGCGCCGTGGGCCGCCAGCAGCTCTTCACGGCCCGCCCGGTCGAGCCAGGCCTGCGCCACCACGACCGTCGGCAAGCCCGCGTCACGGCTGATGGCGGTGATCCACTCCACCTCGCCCAGCGGGTCTTCCGGGTCATACTCGGTTTCGACGTAGACCGACCCGACAACCTCATATTTTCCGGCGTCGGCCCGGTAATCCGCAGGCAGGTAGGGGCGCCTCAGGGCGGAATAATCACCGTAGCGGAAGGGGATCGGCGCGTCATCACACAGCCAGGGATGGTAATTCTGCGTCGGGTCCCAGATGTGGTGGTGGGCGTCGATGATCTGCATTGCCCTCAGGCTCCGCGGGTGCGGTCGAGCTCGTGCAGCATTTCCACCCGGCGCACATGGTCTTCGGTCGCGTCGAACTCGGCTTCGACATAGGCCTTGACCAAATCGCGCGCCAGCCAGGGCCCCACGATCTGGGCGCCGATGCACATCACGTTCACGTCGTCATGCTCCACCCCCTGGTGGGCGCAATGGACATCGTGGCCGATGGAGGCGCGGATGCCGGCGCGCTTGTTGGCCGCGATCACCGCGCCCACGCCGGTGCCGCAGATGAGCAGCCCACGGTCGGCCGAGCCATCGAGCACCGCATCGCAGACCTTGCCCGAGATCACCGGAAAATCCACCGGCGCCGGATCGTAGGAGCCGACATCGGTGATCTCGTGACCGAGTTCCTGGAGGTATTCGACCACAGAGGCCTTGAGCGGAAAGCCCGCATGATCTGAACCGACGACGAGTTTCATGGCAGTCTCCTTTTTGGTGATTAACGGATCATCTTGGGCAGGAACAGCGAGAGTTCCGGCACGAGGGTGAGCAGAAGAAGTGTTGCAACGAGCGGGATGTAGAAAGGCATCATGGCCTTCAGGATCGCCCGCATCGACACTTGGGCAATATCGGTGATGAGAAAGAGCGAGAGCCCCATCGGCGGCGTCACCAGCCCCAGCATCAGGTTGAAGATCGCCACGATGCCAAGGTGCACCGGATCGACGCCCGCTGCGTGCAAAGGGCCGGCGATGATGGGGATGATAAGCAGCGTGGCTGTCGTGCTGTCGAGGAACATTCCGGCGATCAGCAGGATCAGGTTGACGATCATCAGCAGCATCACCGGATCCTGCGAGATCGAGGTGAGCGTGGCGGCAAAGCTCTGCGGGATCTGCTCGATGGCGAGAATCCAGCCGAAGAGCGCGGCGGCCGAGACGATGATGAGGATCGCGGCGGTGCTCTTGATGGTCTCGTAGGCGGCATAGAGGATGTGGCCCATCGTCAGCTCGCGGTAGACCACGCTGCTGATGAAGATCACGTAGAACACGGTGACGGAGGCCGCTTCGGTGGGTGTGAACCAGCCCAGAAGCATGCCACCGACCAGCAAGAGGGGCGTGAGCAGCGCCGGGATTGCGGGCCACAGAGCGGCTTGGATCTCGGAGGGGCGCGCCCAGCGTTCGGCGCGGGGCAGGTTCTTGCGATAGGCGATGATGACCGTGGCGATCATCAGCATCAACACGCAGACGATCGCCGGGATGATGCCCGCCAGCAGGAGCTGCACGATAGAGACGCCGGTGACCGAGCCGTAGATGATGAGCGGGATCGACGGCGGAAAGATCGGGCCGACAACGGCAGATGAGGCGGTGACGGCGCCCGCGAAGGCACGCGAAAAGCCGCGCTCGGCCATCGCCTTGATTTCGATCTTGCCGAGGCCGCCCACATCGGCGAGGGCCGCGCCGCTCATGCCAGAGAAGATAAGGCTGGAGAAGATGTTGACCTGCGCCAGCCCGCCCGGCACCCGGCCCACCAGCGTATCGGCGAAGCGGAAGATGCGGGCCGTGACGCCGGCCTGATTCATCAGGTTGCCGACGAAGATGAAGACCGGCACAGCGACGAGAGGAAAGCTGTCGAGCGCGTAGGTCATCCGCTGGCCGATCAACTCGATCGGAAAGCCGTTGTGCGCGATGTAGAGCGCCGATGGCACGAGGATGGACAGGACGATAGGAAAGCCCATCAGGAACATGCCGGCGAACACGGCGAGGATCAGGTAGCCCACGTCGGACCTCGAAGTTTTGCAGTCTGGGAAAAGGGGCTCACAGGGAGAGCTCCTCGGTGGGTTGCTCGGCCGCGAATGTCACGTACATCGGAAGCCCCATGAGCGCTTTCCAGGCCAGCAGGGCAAACTCCAGCGCGGCGCAGAAGAAGCCGACCGCCGTGGCCGAAAAGAAGATGTAGTAGGGGATGCCGAGTGTGGGCGTCGCGTTATTCAGGTTTTTCAGCGTTGCGGTCAGCACCGACCAAGAGGCGAATGTGAAGGCGGCGAGGCCCAAGAGGGCGATCATCACCCGAAGAGCGCGCTGCACCCACTCGGGGAACACGTGCTGGACTTCCTCCATTCGGACGCTCGCTCCCGAGGAGACGGTATAGGGAATGGTCAACATCACGACACTGATGAGCATGAAGCGCGAGAGCTCGTCGGCCCCGATCAGGGGAATGCTGAAGAACTGCCGCATGATGACCTGGGCCATCGGCGTTGCGATCATGACAGCCAGGATCACGAGTCCAGACAGCCGCAGGATCCTGCGCACCGGATTCAGGATGCGGTCGGCCAGAAGGGCGTTGGTCGGGAGCGCGGCGGCTTGCGCGCCGGCTTCGGGATCATGCGACACGGGGCATGCCTCTCCGTCGAACTTGAGTTTGGAACTTTGGGGGAGGGAGAGCAGGCTCCCCCTCCCCGCTGGGGATCACTCGATCGCGGCGATCTGTTCGATGTAGGGCGCCCAGGTCGGGAAGTCCTCGTTCACCTGTGCGACCACGCCGGCGCGGAACTCGTCAAGCTTGAGGCCGTCTTCGGCGGTGATGAAGGTCATGCCCTTCTCGGTCAGCTCACCCACCAGATCCTGCTCGGCCTGCTGGGCCGTTGCGAGAGTTTCGTAGGCCAGCGTGTCGAGCGCATCCAACACCTTCTCCCGGTTCTCTTCGGAGATCGACTGCCAGGCATCTTCGTTGATGAAGACGGGCAGCACGTTCTGCATGTGGCCGGTCAGCATGACATGGCTCTGCACTTCATAAAGCTTGTTGGCGTTAATCATGGTGAGCGGGTTCTCCTGCCCCACGACCATGCCTGTCATGAGGGCGGTTGGCAGCTCGCTCACCTCGACCGGCGTGGGGATGGCGCCGAAACCCTTGATCATCGTCGTCCAGAGCTGGAGCGGCACGCCGCGGAACGGCTGCCCCTCGAGATCGGCGGGCGAGTAGACCGGCATCTTGGCGGTCATCTGGCGAGCGCCGCGGAACAGGCGGCCGATGACACGCATGTTGCCATTCTCGATCAGCTGTTCGTTGAAGGCCTGAAGCACCGGCGATGTGCGCGGGTCGGTGGCCTTCAACGCATGCTCGCCATCGCGGTAGATGAACGGGGCGTTGAACACGGCGATATCCTCGACCAGCTGCGCCAGCGAAGCGAACTCATGGTGCGCCATCGTGATCGAGCCGGAACGGACGCCGTCGATGGTTTCCTGCACGCCGCCGAGTTGCGAGTTGGGGAACACAGTGACGGTGACATCGCCACCGGTGGCCTCTGGAATGCGGGTCGCCGTTTCGGCGGCGAACCAATGCTGGATGTCGCCCTCGGAGCCGACGTGAGCGTAACGCAGACTTTGTGCGCCAGCGGTGGACGCGGCGAATGCAGCCGTGACGGCGAGCGCCGCAGACGCCAGCCGGATGGAACTGAGCTTCATGGTTTTCCTCCCAATTGATTGTCTGGCCGAGCCAGGGAGACGCCTCCCTTGGTCGCCTCTGATGTGCATTCTTGTATGCAAGATTTTTGATCGTCAATAGGCGAAGCGAAAGAAATCCGGCCCGACGGCAGAAGAAAAGCCTTGGTCGTGGGTAAAGCCGCCCGCTGAACAGGCCTTCATTCCTGCGTCATCTGCTCCCGCGCATGGCGCTGGGAAAAGGACAGGCCATTCATGAAATGCTCACGCGTCATCTGCGCCAGCTTGGCCCCATCGCGCGCGCCAAGCGCCGCCAGCATCCGGGAGTGCTCCGACACCGCGGCAAGCCAACGCTTGCGGTCAAGGTTGGCAACGGCACGCGCCCGCTCCACGCGCGGGACCAGCACCTCCCAACTCGCCAGCAGCACCGGATTGCGGGCGAACTCCACGACGCGGCGATGGATCAGGTGGTTGATCGCCAAGTATTCGCTGCGGTCGCCGTGCTCATAGGCCTCGAGCATTTTGCTATGAAGATCAACAACTTCAGCGAACTCTCCCTGTGTCATCAAAGTGCAGGCAATCTCGCCCGCCGTGGCCTCCAGGGCGGCGACGACCACGTAGATATGCTCCAGATCCTCAGCGCTCAACTTGGCGACGACCGGGGATTTGTTGGGGGAAAGTTCGATGAGCCCCTCGGCCGCCAGCCCCTTCACCGCCTCGCGGAACGGTGTGCGCGACACACCGAAGAGCTGGCAATAATGCGATTCGCGAAGCCGTTCGCCCGGCGCCAACTCGCCCGACACGATCATGTCGCGCAGCTTCTGCGTGGTCGCCATATGCAGCGCGCCCTTGCGGCGTTGCGCCTCTGCATTCTCGGGTAGCTTGGCCATGACACCTTTTCCTCTGCACAGGTTGAACCGACCTACTGATTTCATGCCGCCACGGCAATCTTTCCGGCGGCGGGAAGGCCGCAGCGGTTGACCTCGGGCGAATCTTGCATACAAGAATGCTCAGTTGAAGCGACATGTGATGGCAGGGAGGCAGCACGCGCAAGATGACCACTCCAAGACAAGACCAGACCGGAAGCACCCCCCTTCCGCTCGCGGGGCTGCGGATCATCGACCTGACGCAGGTCATGGCCGGGCCTTTCTGCTGCATGATGCTGGGCGACATGGGCGCCGACGTCATCAAGATCGAACCGCCCAAAGGGGATCAGACCCGCGCCTCGATGGGCTTTCGGATGAAAGGCACCGACAGCCCGGGCTTTCTGGCGCTGAACCGCAACAAGCGCTCGGTCACGCTCGACCTGAAGACGGAGGGCGGCCGGCAGATGCTGCTCGAACTGGTCAAGACCGCCGATGTGGTGGTGGAGAATTACCGCCCCGGCGTGACCAAGCGTCTGGGAATTGACTATGACACGCTCTCCGCCCTGAACCCAAAGCTGGTCTATGCCAGCATCTCCGGCTTCGGGCAGACCGGGCCCTGGTCTCAACGGCCGGGTTTTGACCTGATCGCACAGGCTATGTCGGGCGTGATGAGCGCGATGGGCCATCCTGATACCGGGCCGGTGAAGTCTGGCGTGTCGGTGGGCGACCTGGGCGCCGGATTGTTCTGCCTTTATGGCATTCTCAGCGCGATCATTGGCCGCGGCACCACTGGCAGGGGGCAATATGTGGATGCTTCGCTGTTCGAGGCGGCCTTGTCGCTCTCGATCTGGGAGACCACGGAATTCTGGGCGACGGGGCAATCCCCCAAGCCGCTGGGCACGGCCAACCGGATGAGCGCGCCCTACCAGGCGTTCACCGCGAGCGACGGCATGTTCGTGGTGGGCGCGGCAAACCAGAAGCTCTGGGACCTGTTCTGCGAAGTGATCGGACGGCCCGACATCCATGAAGACCCACGCTTCATGACCAACAAGGACCGCGTGGCCAACCGCCATGCCCTGGTTGAGGCGCTGGCCCCCGTCTTCATCGAACGCACCGCCACGGGCTGGGTCGACGCTTTCCTCGACAGGGGCGTGCCTGCCGGGCCGATCAACGATTTCGGCCAGGTCTTTGAGGCAGATCACACGAAGGCACGGGACATGATCATGAGGATCGAGCACCCGACCGAAGGAGAGATGAATGCGCTCGGCTTTCCGGTAAAGCTGCGCGGCACGCCGCAGCAGGTGCGCTATGCACCGCCGCTTCTTGGCCAGCACACCGACGAGCTTGCGGGCGAACTTGGGTTCGACGCTGCAAAGCTGCGCGCGGAAGGAGCGTTCGGATGAGCGCAGGCGAAGTTCGGCTGGAGCTGGACGGCCCGGTCGCCCGCATCTGGTTTGACCGGCCCGAGGCGATGAATGCCATGACATGGAAGATGTATGGCGAATTCGAGGAGATCAGCCAGAAGCTGGCAGACACCGAAGGGCTGCGTGCGGTCATGCTGCGGGGCGTCGGCGGGCGGGCCTTTGTGGCCGGGTCCGACATTGCGCAGTTTGCCGAGTTCGAGAGCGGTGAAGACGGCATTGCTTACGAGCGCAAGATGGATCGCATCCTCGACACCTTCGCCGCCATCCCCGCCCCGACACTTGCGGTGATCGACGGGCTGGCGATTGGGGGTGGGCTCAACATTGCAGGCGGCTGCGACCTGAGGATCGCAACAGCGGGCGCTCGTTTTGGTGTGCCGATCGCCAGGACGCTGGGCAACTGTCTGTCGATCCGAAACTATGCCCGCATGTCGGGCGCATTGGGCGATGCCATCGCAAAGCGCATGTTGCTGCTGGCGGAGTTGCTGACCGCCGAGGAGCTTGCCGGCACCGGCTTTTTGGCACGGATCGTGGAGGACGGTGACATCGACGAGGCGGCAGACAAGCTCGTGGCGAAGCTTTGCTCCGGCGCGCCGCTCTCGATGGCGGCCAGCAAGGCGGCGCTTAGCCGACTGACGCAGGGAAGCCTGCCCGATATCGACGACCTCATCTCCTCTTGCTATGGCAGCAAGGATTTTCGGGAGGGTATCCGGGCCTTCGGAGAGAAGCGCAAGCCTGACTGGACAGGCAGCTAGCCCTCTGCGGTTTCTTCTGCGTCGGGGCCGACTTCGCCCCGACGCAACCGGTCGAAGGCCTTGAGCACGTGGTCTTCAAGGACCGTGGCAAGGCGCGCGCCATCCCGCGCCTCCAGCGCCTCCATGATGACCTCATGGTCGCGGATCGCATCTCCCCAGCGGTTGGTCTTGAGGTTCAACTCGTAGCGCACGCGGTAGAGCCGTGCATTCACCATGCGGTAATGCTCTTCGAGCACCGAGTTGCCGGCGCTGCGCACCAGCGTGAGGTGAATTTTCTGGTTCAGATGGAAGTAAGTGATCCGGTCACTGCGCCAATAGGCGGCGATCATCTCGTGGTGCAGGGCCTGCAACTCGCGCAGCGTGGCATCCGTGATATTTTCGCAGGCCAGCCGGCTGGCAAAAGCCTCAAGCCCGCCCAGCAGCTGGAGCAACTCGCGCACTTCGTCGTCGTCCAGCACTGCGACGGTGGCGCCGCGCCGGGGATTGAGCACGAGAAGCCCTTCATTGGCGAGAATCTTCAGCGCCTCGCGAAGCGGGGTGCGGGAGACCTGTAGCTCCTCGGCCAGCGCACGCTCGCGCACCGGGCTTCCGGGCGCGAAGCGGTTGGTAATAATCATCTCCCGCAGCTTGGCCGCCACCACGGCGGCCTTGTGCTCCTCGGTGGCTGCCGGTTGCGCCGCGGTCGCTGTGCCGATCTCGACGGCTTCACTCGTCCCGTTCTCTTCCATCCTGTCGCGGCACCCCCTGAGGCCTGCGCCCCCGCGCAGGGAGCCGACCGGCCAATCTTACGTTCTGGCGGCGCGAACTCTGACCCTGTTCACCACCGCTCCGGCGACGCCCATCACGACCAAAGCGCAGATCACCGAAATTAGCGTTACGCTAATCGGGCTTGAAAGGAAAATCCACGGATCGCCGTTTGAGATATCGAACGAACGGCGGATGCTGCTTTCGAGCCTCGGGGTGAGCACGAAGGCGAGCACGAGGGGTGCGATGGGGTATTCGGCCACCTTGAGATAGTAGGCGGCGATGCCAACGGTCAGCATGAGCCAGACATCGAACATGCTGCCGTTGACGCTATAGGCCCCGAACACGCAGACAGTGGCGATGACCGGGATCAGCACCGAGATCGGAATGCGCAGGATCTGCATGAGGAAGGGGATGATCAGCATCGCCGCGATCACGGCCATGACGGTGCCGATATACATCGACGAGATCAGCCCCCAAACGAAGTCAGGCCGGGTGGTAAAGAGCAGTGGGCCGGGTTGAAGGCCCCACATCATCAGGCCACCGAGAAGCACCGCCGACGTGCCCGAGCCCGGAATGCCGAGCGACAGGAGCGGCGCGAAGGAGCCGGCGGCGGCACCGTTGTTGCCCGCCTCCGATGCCGCCACGCCCTCGACCACGCCCTTGCCCATCTGGTCGCCGTTGCGGCCGATCTTGCGCTGGAAGACGTAGGAGAGAAAGGCACCGGTTGTGGCCCCTGCCCCCGGCAGGATGCCGACAAAGGTGCCGATCAGCCCGGAGCGCAGGCTGAGCGGCACGAGACGCGCCACCTGCTTGCGGCCCGGAATCGACTCCCGCAGCGGGATCTGCCTTGGCCCCTCGCCCGGCTTCGGACGATCCGTCATCATCTCAAGCAGCTGACTGAAGCCGAACATGCCTATGACAAGTGGAATGAAGGACACCCCGTTGAGCAGGTGCATGGAGCCGCCGGTAAAGCGCGCGTGCCCGAAGGTGGAGCCGATACCCACGACCGCCAGCAGGATGCCCAGCATTGTGGCGATCAGCCCCTTGGCCACGTTGTCGCCTAGCATCCAGCCGATCGAGCAGAGGGCCAGCAGGATGAGTGCTGCAGTTTCGGGCGGGCCAAACATCAGCCCGATCTCGGCGAGCAGCGGCCCCATGAAAGAGAGCGCGATGATCCCCACCGTGCCGCCGATGAAGGAGGCGAGATTGGCCGCGAAGAGCGCCTGCCCGCCCTCGCCGCGCTTGGCCATCGGGTAGCCATCCAGCGCGGTCATCACAGCCGGCGCGTCACCCGGAATGTTCAACAGGATGGCGCTGTAGGCGCCGCCGAACATGCACCCGTAGTAGAGCGCCGCCAGCAGGATGACGGCGGTGGTCGGGTCCATCCCGAAGGTAAGTGGCAGCAGGAGCGCGATACCGGTCACCGAGCCGAGCCCCGGAATGGCGCCTACGATGATGCCCAAGGCAGCCCCAATAAGGGCCGCACTCAGGTTTCCGAGCGACAGGGAGGTGGCGAAGCCGTTCTGTAGTGCAATCAGCGTGTCCATGTCGGGAACCTCAGAGGAGTTTTTCGAGAAGGCTCGGCGGGAATTGCACCCGCAGCCACACGTCGAAGATCAGCGTGGTCAGGAGCGCCGTTGCTGCGGCGACCAGCAGCGAGCGCAGCCATGGCGCGCCCTCGACCAGCTTCAGCCATCCCAGCACGAACAGCGCCATGGCGGGGATCATTCCTACGAGCGGGATGCAAAGGATTGCGGCGAGTATGGCGATGATCGGCGCGTGGTTTCTGAGCTGGACCCGGCCCTTGATCTGGCCGGGGCGCATCAGCTCGAAGGCGGCAAGCAGCACGGTGCCCGCACCGAATACGGCCGGGAAGAAGCCGGCACCGGGGCCACGGTCCATCCAGAAGCCGTATTTGAACAGGCCGAACCCGAGGAAGAGCGCCCCGAAGCAGAGGCAGGCGAGGGCCACGGCGGATGCAAAGAGAGACCGCGCTGGGCGCGGTTCAACGGAAGTCGACACGATCTGTCTCCTGGAAAGCGGGCAATGCCCGTTGCGACGACGGGCGGCGGGTCGGCGGGCGGCGACAGGTGTTGCGCCGCCCACCCTATCGGTCAGTTGACGAAGCCCACGGCTTCGAGCAGGCGCTGGTACTTCTCCGCCTCGCGGGCGTAGAACTCGGCGCTGTCGGCCGCGCCGATAAAGCGCCCGATCAGGCCTTTGTCAGCAATGTATTCCTGCTGCCAGGTCTCGGTTTCATAGGCTTCTTTCAGGGCGTTCTCCCAATAGGCCACGGCCTCGGCGGGCATGTTGGGCGGGCCGACGTAGCCGCGGAACAGGCTGATGGCCACATCTGCATAGCCCATCTCCCCGAAAGTTTCGGTGGCTTCGAACGGCGCGGCGAGGCGCTCTTCGGAGAAGGCCCCGAGGGGATGCGCCCGCCCGGCCTCGACCTGCTGGCCGATTTCGCTGGGGTTGAAGATGGCCGCGTCCACGTGACCGCCGAGAAGCGCCGACAGAACGTCACCGCCGCCGTCGAAGGGCACGTATTGCAGCTCGGCATCGACGCTGTCGTTCAGCATGGTGAAGACGAGGTGATCCTCGCTGCCGCGCGACACGCCGCCGATGGTGACGCTGTTGGGCTCCTTGGCGGCTGCTTCGACGAGCGCTGCGAAATCGGCGTAGTCCTCCGTGCTGCGGGTCACGAGCAGCAGCGTGTCGAGTGTCAGGGTGCCGAGTGGCGTGAGGTGTTCGAGTTGGACCGCCGCATTGTTGGAGATCGAGCTCATCATCTGGCCGGACACATAGGTCTGGATGGTATTCGGGTCGCCGTCCTTGCTGAAGGTATAGGTGTTGCCCACCGCGCCGGAGCCGCCGGGTTTGTTCAGCACAACCACGTTGGCGTCCACGATGCCATGCTTCCGCCAGGCTTCGACAAGCAGGCGGGCGTTCACATCGCTCCCGCCACCGGCGCTGTAGGGCACCACGAATTCAACGGTGCCCTCAGGCTCCCACGCCTGCGCCTGGGTGCCCATCATCAGTGCGACGGATGCCGCCAAGAGCGTTTTGAAGTGTTTCAAGCTGTCCTCCCTTGCTTGAGACCGAACAGAGGCTCTGTCGGTTTTGCATACCATATTTTTGTCATTACGTTCAGGTCAATCTAAATTAAACTACTAAATTCCGCTATTTAGATTCTAGATGACATTTTGGCATTCCAAATTGCGTGGCACAACAGCCTAGAGGAGCGCACGCTGCGCGAGGTTGCGCATCAGGTGACTCGGCCCAAACGTCCAAGGTGGGCACTCGGTGGAAAGGTTCACCGTGTTGCGCAAGACGCCGAGCCTCTCCGACCTGATCTCGACCACATCGCCCAGCTTGTGCGTGAAGCCCTGCCCCGGAGTGTCGCGGTCCTCGGTCGGGGCAAAGAGTGTTCCCAGAAACAGCGCGAAACCGTCGGGATACTGGTGATGCGGCCCCACCGTCTGGCGCACCAGGTCGAGCGGGTCGCGGCTGATGCGGGTCATGTCGGAGCGGCCCTCAAGGACGAAGCCATCGGTTCCGGTCACCCGCAGCCCCACCCCGGCCTCACGGATATCGTCTATCCCGAAAGCGCCATCAAAGAGCCGCAGCATCGGGCCGATCGCGCAGGAGCCATTGTTATCCTTTGCCTTCGATAGCAGCAGGGCCGAGCGGCCCTCGACGTCGCGCAGGTTCACATCGTTGCCCAGGGTCGCGCCGACCACGCGCCCGGTCGAGGCGACCGCGAGAACCACCTCGGGCTCGGGGTTGTTCCAGCGTGACATCGGGTGCAGGCCGATCTCGGCCAGATGCCCGACCGAAGAAAGCACCTGGGCCTTGGAGAACACTTCGGCATCCGGCCCGATACCGACTTCGAGGTATTGGCTCCAGAGGCCCTCGGCGATCAGGGCCTCCTTGATCCGGCCCGCCTCGACGGAGCCGGGCGCGAAGTTGCGCAGGGAGTTTCCGATGGTCTCGCCCACGCGGCGCCGGATGGCCTCGGCGCGGCTCGGGTCGCCTGCGGCCTTCTCTTCGATGACGCGCTCCACCATAGAGCCCGCGAAGGTGACGCCACAGGCTTTCACGGCCTGAAAGTCGATGGGCGCAAGGGGGCGCCAGGTTGAGCTTTCGGCAAAGATCTGATCCAGCGCGCCGATATCAGTGCCAGATGCACCCCTGACATACGCCGCCGGGTCTTCCATTTCACAGATGTCACGCACGGTGGGCGCGGCGCGGGATGTGATATCAAGCACCCTGCCCTCACGCACAGTGACCACGGAAGGGCCGGAGACCTCGGGGTTCCAGACACGGCCAAGCCAGCAGCCAGCGCCTTCGAGTTCAAACGTCATGCGTGTTCTCCTTCATGATCTCGCCGCACCGGAAACAGGCAGCCCGGGTTGAGTCGATTGTCAGGATCGAGCCGCGCTTTTACCGTCTCAGCCAACCGCAGCACCTCGGGCGCGCGATCCGCGTAGAGCGCGGAAAGGCGCTCGCGTCCGATTCCGTGTTCGGCGCTAAGCGACCCGTCAAAACTGCGGACGACCTCGTACATGCGCGTTCTCGCCTTGCCGACAGCCGTGGTGAAGGCGGCCTGCCCTGTTCCCTCGGGAGGCAAGACGTTGAAATGCACATTGCCGTCGCCCATGTGGCCGTAAGCCAGCGAGATCCAGCCCGGTAGTTCGCGCTCCACAACCAGTTCCAGCGCATTCACCAGCTGGGCCACGCGCGACAGCGGCACCGAGAAATCCGTTCGCATATGCCGACCTCGCGCCGCCTGCGCCTCGACCATCGCCTCGCGGAGCAACCACAACTCCTGCCGCTGACTATCGCTTGTGGCCACCACGCCATCCAGCACCCGGCCGTCACCCATCGCCTCTTCCAGCAGGCCCATGAGCAGCGCATCGAGGTCGATCGGCCCGGACGCCGAGATCTCCAGCAAGACGTAGTAGGGGTGCCGTGCTTCAAGTGGGTCGCGCAGGCTCTCTACATGCTCGGTGGCCAGGTCGATGGCGGCACCGGGCATGAACTCGAAGGCGGAGAGCAGGTCGGAGCAATGTGCTCGCGCATCGGAGGCGAAGGCCACGATCTCAGGGAGGCCCTCGAAGGCGAGCAGCGCGGTCTGGCGTCGGGTGTTGCGCGGGGAGAGTCGCAGGCTGGCGGCTGTCACCACGCCGAGCGCTCCCTCGGTGCCGATGAAGAGCTGATGCAGCGCGAGGCCCCGGTTGTCCTTGGCGAGGGAAGAGAGCGTGTCGACCACCGTCCCATCGGCCAGCACCACCTCTAGGCCGAGCACGAGGTTGCGGGTCATGCCGTAGCGCAGCACGTTCAACCCGCCAGCGTTGGCCGCGATTGCACCACCGATCTGCGCCGTGCCTTGCGCGCCGAAGGCGAGCGGGAACAGGCGGCCCACCTCCTCTGCCGCGCTGCGCGCTTCCTCCACGGTCAGGCCGGCCTCGACCTGCATGACCATGTCTGTCGGCTCGATGCTGCGGATCGCCCGCATCCGGCCGAGGTTCAGCAAGATATCGCGCCCGCCGGTTGCGCTGGTGCCCGCAACGAGGCCGGTGTTGCCGCCTTGGGGGACCACGGCCAACCCGTGCGCCCCGGCGAAACGGATCACGGCGGAGACCTCGGCCGTTGATGCGGGGCGCACCACGCAGAGCGGATCGGCAAGGTTGTCTCCCGACCAGTCGCGCACGTAGCGCGCCGTATCCGCCGGTTCGACCAGCACGTGGCGGTCGCCCACCAGCTCCGCCAATCCGGCCACGATTCCACGCTTATCCATAAGGCTCCTCCGCTGTTCGCCGGAGGTGCTGATATCAGCTTTGCCCTATTTGTCCAACAATCATATTATCGGAAAACAGTATCCTGCCCGTGGGCGGGTCTGCTATCCCACCCCAAACGCCCTGCCGGGCGGACCAAAAGCGCAGGACGTGGAACAGTTGACCACCAAGTTTGTCGTAGAACGCCCCACCGGGCTGCCGGACCGCATTGCAGACAAGCTCGTGGAGCAGATCGCATCGGGCGCGCTGGCGGAGGGGCAGGTATTGCCCACGGAGACAGAGCTTGCCCGGAGTTTCGGAGTCAGCCGGAATGTGGTGCGCGAGGCCATCGCAAGGCTTCGATATGAGGGCATCCTTGATAGCCGGCAGGGACGCGGCGCGGTGGTGTGCCCGCAAGACGAGCGCCTGACCTTTCGGATCGACGGCAACGGGCTGGGCGACAGCGAAAACCTCGGTGACCTCTTCGAACTGCGTGGGGTGCTGGAAATCGAGATCGCAGGGATCGCCGCGATGCGCCGGACCGACGCCGACCTTGCCGAACTGCACTCGGCGCTCTCTGACCTCGCCGAAACACCGTTTTTCGATGAGGCCAAGCTCGAGGCCGATGCGCGCTTTCACCGGGCCCTCGCGAGTGCGACCGGCAACACCTATCTGATGGGACTTTCCACCTACATATCGTTCCGGCTGAAAGGAACGACGCGCGACACCGCCGCGGTTTACACCTCTGACGATTTGGCCAAGCGCACGCTCGACGAACATCGCGGCATTCTCGGCCATGTCGAAGCACAGGACCGATCCGGCGCGCGGGAGGCCATGCGCCATCACATTCACAGTGCCGCTGAACGCCTTGGCGTTACCCTGCGCGATGGTGGGCTTGGGCAGTAGCCGCACCAGGGACAGGTTTGGCGCAGACAGCGGTTGCGAGGCCAGGAGTGCCTGGGGAAGAACGCATCCCCACCGCGGGAACCTTCCTCCAGTGCAACAGGGCGCTGCCCCCTGGATCAACGTCGCTCACAACAGGCCGCCGACCCAATCGAGAAAGACGGCGAGGCGGCGCAGGCCGGCGGTTGGGGTGAGATAGAGGGCGGTGATGTCGAGGGGTTCGGCCTCCAGCTCCTGCGGGAACAACTCGACGAGACGGCCCGCTGCGAGGTCTTCGGCGACCATGAAGTCCGAAAAGCGGGCGATCCCGAGGCCGCCCAGCACGAGGCGCCGAGCCGCCTCGCCATTGCCCGCGACAACCGAGGCCGGGAGAGAAAGTGGCCCGGTGATCCCCTTGAACCGCAGGCTGTTGATATGGTCGGGCGCTGCAAAGCGCACTTGCTCCAGCCCCGTCAGATCTTGTGGGGAAGACGGCCAGCCAGCGCGGTCGAGGTAACCCGGCGCTGCCACCAGTTTCCACGGGGTCCGCCCCAGCTTGCGATGCAGCATGTCGCTGTCTGGAATCGGCCCGAAGCGGATCGCGACATCGGCATGGGAGCCGATCAGGTCCACGAGGCTGTCGGTCATGTCGAGCGTCAACTGAACCTCGGGATAGGCCGCGTGAAACTCGGAGAGCCGCGGGGCGATGGCGTGCAGCACGAAGGGCACCGGCGCGTTGACCCGCAGCGGCCCGCGCGGGCGACGACTGCTGGCGGCAAGGTCGCTCAGCGCCTCGGTGCGGGCGAGGATTCCGCGCGCCGCATCCAGAAGATCGCGCCCCTCGGGGGTCAGCTCGATCGACCGGGTGGTACGGCGCAGCAGGGTCAGACCAAGCAGGTCCTCCAGCCGCGTCACCG
This sequence comes from Oceanicola sp. 502str15, assembly GCF_024105635.1. Lineage (NCBI taxonomy): Bacteria > Pseudomonadati > Pseudomonadota > Alphaproteobacteria > Rhodobacterales > Roseobacteraceae > Oceanicola > Oceanicola sp. 502str15. Next base: position 3,916,969 of record NZ_WYDQ01000001.1, on the reverse strand, counting down.
TGCGGCTGAGGGTCGACGGGGCCATGCCGAGGCGCCGCCCCGCTTCGGCAAAGCCGCCGTCCTCCACCACGGCGACAAAGGCGGCGAGATCGCGGGTTTGGGGCAATTCGTGCGTGCGGCGCAAAAGTCCATTCCGAAACTGTTCATTCACGCAAAGGCTAAGACCTGCCATCTGGGCTGTCGACCCCAAACGCCCAACCGCAGGAGACCGGGCCATGCCACTTGCCTTATGGGCGCTGACCATCAGCGCCTTTGCCGTCGGAACCACCGAGTTCGTGATCGTCGGCCTCATCCCCACCATTGCCACCGATCTTGGCGTTTCACTTCCAAGTGCGGGGCTGCTCGTCAGCCTCTATGCGCTTGGCGTGACCATCGGCGCGCCGGTGCTGACCGCCCTTGCCGGGCGGATGCCCCGCAAGACGCTGCTGCTGGCGCTTCTGACACTGTTCATTGCCGGCAACGCCTTTGCGGCTTTTGCGCCGGGCTACGGCAGCCTGATCGCCGCCCGCTTCGCTACGGGCCTCGCCCATGGCGTTTTCTTCGCCATCGCATCGACCATCGCGACCGATCTGGTTGACCGCGAGAAGGAAAACTCGGCCATCGCCACGGTTTTCTTTGGCCTCACGGTCGCGCTTGTGACCGGTGTGCCGCTTGGCACGTGGATCGGACAGACCCTTGGCTGGCAGTCGACCTTCCTCGGTGTGGTGGCCCTTGGGTTCATCGGCCTTGTGGCCAGCGCGCTGCTGGTGCCCGGAAATCTCAGCCGCCCCGCCCCGGCCAGCCTGAGCGCCCAGGCCCGCGTGCTGACCTCGCCGCGGCTCTTGCTGGTCTACCTCATCACGGCTGTGGGCTACGGCGGCAACTTCATCACCTTCACCTATCTGGCCCCGATGTTGACGGATGTGACCGGCCTTTCTGCCGGATCGGTCGGCCTTGTCATCCTGCTCTATGGAGCGTCGGTGGCGGCGGGCAACATTCTGGGCGGCAGACTGGCCGACCGGACCGGGCCTATTCCGGCGCTGACGCTGATCTTCACCGGCCTTGCAGTCCTTCTGGGGGTGCTAGGGCTGGCGATAAACTCTCCGGTCTGGGCGATTGCCGTCGTAGCACTTTGGGGTGGCTTCGCCTTTGCCAACGTGCCGCCATTGCAGGCCTACACGGTCGCCACGGCACGTCAGGTTGCGCCTGAAGCGGTGGCGGTGGCCTCGGGGCTGAACATCGGCGCCTTCAACCTCGGCATCGCGTTCGGCTCGTGGGGCGGCGGCCATGTGGTCGAAGAAATGGGGCTTGCCGCCACGCCCTTCGTGGGGGCCGCCGTTGTTGCCATTGGCATCGTGTTGACCCGTCTGGCAGCGCGCCTCGACGCACCGAAAACCGACCCTGTTCCGGCAGAGTAATCACTAACTTCGGGGGCCAAGGCTCCCACTCCCAACCTCAAGGAAACACATATCATGACCATCCGAAACATCGGCCCGGCCGGCATTCCGAACCTCGGCCTTGGCACCTTCCGCATGGAGCCGGGCAAGGCGCGCGACATCGTTGCCGCAGCATTGTCCGAGGGCTATCGCCACATCGACACCGCGCAGGCCTATGGTAACGAGGCCGAGGTCGGCAAAGGCATCCACTCCTCGGGCGTGCCGCGCGATCAGATCTTTCTCACCACCAAGATCCTGCCACGGGATTTTGCCGCCGCCGATTTCCGCACGGCGACAGAAGCCTCGCTGACCGCGCTTGGGCTCGACCATATCGACCTGATGCTGCTGCATTGGCCGTCGAAAGAGGTGCCGCTTTCCGAGACCCTGCCGGTGCTGGACGCGCTGATCGACGAAGGCAAGGTGCGGTTTGGCGGCGTGTCGAACTTCACCATCGCTCAGGTGGAGGAGGCCCGCAGCATCCTGCGCGCACCTATTGCCGCGAACCAGGTGGAGCTGCATCCCTTCATCGACCAGTCGAAGCTGCTGCCCTACCTCGAGGCGCAGGGCATCCCGGTCGAGGCCTATGCGCCGCTGGCGCAGGGTGGCGTGATGACCGAGCCTGTGTTGCAGCAGATCGCCGAAGCCCACGGCACCACACCCGCCGCCATCGCGGTGGCGTGGGTGCTGCACAAGCCCAACGGGATCGCAATACCGAAGACCGCAAAGGCGGAGCGACTTGCTGGCAACCTTGCGGCGGCGGAGGTCACCCTGACAGCGGAAGAGATCGATCGGATCGATGGCCTGTCGCGGCGCGATGGTCGCATCGTGTCGCCTGACGGGCTGGCGCCCGAATGGGACTGAACCCTGCAGGGGTGCCTTGGAGCACCCCCAACTGCCTTGTTCGGTTTGGAAGATGACCAGAAAATCGTTGTCGTTATCGTCGCAAAACTGCCAGCCTTCAGACCAAATTTACATCACCCTTCATGAGGTCATCATACGCGAGGGTTTGGGTGTTCGGGCCGATTTGGTCATCATGAGGGCCAGTGTGGCGAGCAAAGGCGCAGACGTCGGAATGAGCACCCTGAATAGCTCGATGTATCTTGGACGCCTTCTTCGCTAATTTTGAGGCAAGGTGTCTAGGATGAGCAGCCAGTTCACCAGCATGGACTGGACGGCGTTCCTGCGGACCCACAATCTGGAGCAATCGATGAGCCGCCACGGAAACTGCCACGACAATGCGGTTGCCGAGAGCTTCTTCAAACTGCTCAAGCGCGAGCGGATCAGGCGACGGACCTACCGAACTCGCGAGGAGGCAAGGCGGGACGTGTTCGACTATATCGAGATGTTTTACAACCCGAAGCGCAAGCACGCCCGGAATGGACTGCTGTCACCCTTCGACTTCGAGCGGCTGCAGAAACTGAGACAGGAAGGCGTCTAAGAAACGCGGGGCTATTCAGAGCGGCACGCATGTCTGATGATCTTCAAGCCAACTATTCGGCGGCCTACTCCAACAAGGCCGGTTACGGCAAACGCCCCGGGCTGGTGCTGATCGACTTCGCGCAGGCCTATTATGACCCCGACAACGTGCTTTATGCGGGCGTCGATGAAGCGCTGGCCTCGGCACTCCGGGTGCGTGAGGCGGCTCATGCCGCCGGCGTGCCGGTGATCCTCACCGAGGTGAGCTATCAGAAGGGTCTTGGCGGCAAGGATGGCGGACGCTTCTTCGAGAAGGCCCTGCCGCTCAAGGCCTTCATGGAAGGCGAGCGCAGCGGCGGCTTCGTGGAGGGGCTGGTGCCGCGCGAGGATGAGTTGATCGTGACGAAGCAATATCCGTCCGCGTTTTTCGGCACCTCCCTTGCCTCCACGCTCACAGCCGCCGGCCATGACAGCGTGATCCTCACCGGGCTCACCACCTCGGGCTGCGTGCGGGCCAGTTGCGTTGACTCCATGTCATACGGCTTCAAGACCATCGTGGTGGCCGAGGCATGCGGCGACCGGCACGCCGGTCCGCATGAGGCCAACCTGTTCGACATGAACGCTAAATATGCCGACGTGGTCTCGGAAGCCGATATTCTCGCCTATCTCGCCAGCCTCGACGGCAAGGGCGCGGCGGCATGAGCGCAAGGCGGATTGCGCTGCTCGGCGGCGCGGGCGGGATTGGCCGGGTTCTGGCGGCCGAGCTTTTGGCCGCGGGCGATGAGGTGTTGACCCTCGACTTGCTGGCCTCGCTCGAACGCCACGGCATCTCCGGGGGAGTCGAGATTGACGTGACCGACGAGGCCTCGGTCGATCGGGCCTTCAGCAAGCTCGGCACTGCGCTCGATGGGTTCGTGAACCTAGCAGGCTACAACACTGAGCTGACCCCTTTGGGCGAGATGGACCCCGGCTACTTTGACGAGATCATCTCGGCAAACCTGCGGGGCGCCTTTCTTGCGGCCCGCGCCGCCGCGCCCCTTCTTGCAAGGGCCGAGGGGGGCGAACTGGGCAGCATGATCATGATCACCTCCGGCCTCGCCTCGCATGTGAGGCCCGGCTACGGAGCCTATTCGGCCTCGAAGGCCGCCGTGATTGCCATGACCAAGACCCTGGCCTTGGAGCTCGCGCCGAAGGTCCGGGTCAACGCCGTTGCACCCGGACTGGTGGACACGGCCTTTTTGCGGGGCGGCACCGGGCGGTCTGCCGAGGATGCAGAGAGCATCGTCAACCTCGACTCCTACAAGGCGATCACACCGCTGGACCGCATTGCGCAGCCGGCTGACATTACCGGCCCGATCCGATTTCTGCTCGGGCCCGACAGCAGCTTCATGAGCGGACAGGTGCTTTGGGTGAATGGCGGCGGCTACATGCCCTGACTTTTGGCTAAGGGGAGCCGCCGTCGGCGCTGGACGGGAGCAAGATTGGCGCGTAACGCGGCAATCCTTGCTGGGTGGCAGCGGTTGGCAACGCGAAAAGCGCTGCCCGAAGGTCTTGCCCTCGTGCAGCGCTCTCGCGGCCTTGGTCACCAGCGGGTCATGCGCCCTGACCCTGGTTCAGAACCCTGCGGTCACTTCGTCATCCAGCCTTGATCATACCAGCTCGACACATCGCCCGGCCATGTGAGCGCTGCGCCGCCCGGTCCTTTCAACACGCCGCTGTCGAAGAGGAAGCGGGCCATGCCGGAAAACCGCTCGGGGTCGATCTTGCCGACCGGGATGGTGCCGGATTTGATATAGGCGCCCTCGGCCAGCGCCGCCATCGAGGCGCGCACCAGTTCGGGGTTCTGGAAGTCCCCTGTCCCGATCAGGATGTCGGCGGCCTCGGCGGGGTGATCGGCAGCCCAGGCATAGCCCTGCTGGGTGGCTTTCATGAAGGCGGCGATCTGCTCGAGAGATTCGGCCAGCATGGCCGAGGTGGTGCCGATGTAGCCATTCTGCTGGTCGGGCACTCCGTAGTCGGCATAGGTGAAATGCTTCTGCTCGCGCCCGAGCAACTCGCCATTCACCCCTTCCCATGTGGCAACCTCCAGCGTGAAATCCACCGCGCCGCTGGCCAGCGCCTCATAGGCGCCGGTGCCCATGGTGACGGTGTCATACTCCGCCGTGCCGCCATCGGCCTCGATCATGGTGGAGATCAGCGCATCCTCCCAGGCGGAGCCGAAGCCCGCGTAGATCTTGCCTTCAAGGTCGGCAGGGCGGGTGATTTCTGTATTGCTGGCATTATACACCAACCGCCCGTTCTCGCGCTGCATGCTGGCCCAGAGCGCCACGATATCGGCTCCGGCGGCCTTGGCGCTCATGAAGCCGAGCGAGGTCATATAGGCAAAATCCGCCGCCCCGGCGGCGAGGACGGCGGTGGAGGCACTGTCGGAATAGGGCAGAAGCTCCACCTCCAGCCCGGCCTCGGCGTAAAAGCCCTTCTCCTGCGCCACGACAAGGCCGATGTGGTTGGTGTTCAGCGTCCAGTCGAGCGCGATGGTCACGCTCTCCTGCGCCTGCGCCGCCACGGGCAGCGCGAGGCAGGTGGCAAGGATCGGAAGCAGTTTCATGGGGTGTCCTCCAGAAGCAGGGATTTGAGCAGCGACCGGGTCTCGGCCAGGCTGGCCTCGGTGCGGGCGCTGCGGGGCGTGGTGAGCGGGATGTCGGCCACGATCCGCCCCGGGCGGGCGGACATGACGAGCAGGCGGTCGGCCATCTGGGTGGCCTCGTAAAGATCATGCGTCACCATCAGCACGCCGCGCGGGCGCTCGGCGAGGCGGTCGCAGAGCCAGTCCTGCATCCGCAGGCGAGTGACGGCATCGAGGGCGGAGAAGGGTTCATCAAGCAGCAGAAAGCGGCTCTCCTGCACCATGGTGCGCAGGAAGGTGGCGCGCTGGCGCATTCCGCCGGAGAGCTGGTCAGGGAAGCTGGCCTCGTGCCCTGCAAGGCCGAAGGGCGCGAAGAGGGGCAGCACGCGGGCACGGGCGGCGCGGCGGGAAAGGCCGCCAAGCTCGAGGCCAAGAGCCGCGTTCTCTGCGATGGTGAGCCATGGAAAGAGCGTGTCTTGCTGGGGCTGGTAGGCCAGCGCCGGGTTTGGGGCCGCAAGCGGCGCGCCCGCAAGGCTGGCCCTGCCGGTGGCGGCGAGCTCGGCGGGCAGAACCCCGGCAAGCCACTTGATGATGGAGCTCTTGCCGCAGCCCGAGGGGCCGATCAGGCAGGTGATCGCGCCTTCCGAGAGGCCGAGCGTGGTCTCCTCCACCAGCAGGCTCTCGCCCGCCCGGATCGCCAGCCCCTCAACCCGCAGCATCGACAGCCCTCCGGTAGCGCCGCCCTGTGGCGCGGTCGATCAGGTGGAGCAGGCCCAGCAGCAGCAGGGTCAGCGTGGCCGAAAGCACCACGGCGGCCAGCACGAGGTCGGCGCGGAAGTTGTTCTTGGCGGTGAGGATGTAGATGCCGAGGCCCTGCCGAGCGCCGGCGTATTCGGCAAAGATCGTGGCGACGATGGCATAGGTGGCCGAGATCCGCAGACCGTTGAAGAAGTGAGGTCTAGCGACGGGCAGAGCTGCACGGCGGAAGACCTGCCCCCGCCCTGCCCCCATGGAGGCAAGCTGGTCGCGGTAGGCCTGCGGCACCCGGGCATATCCGGCCATGAGGCTGACCAGCACGGGAAAGAACGTGACGAGGATCACCAGCAGCACCTTGGGCAGCAACCCGAAGCCGAACCAGAGCACCATCAGCGGGGCCAGCGCGACGATGGGCACGGTCTGGCTGGCGACCAACAGCGGAAACAGCCCGCGCCGCAACCAAGGGATGAAGTGCAGCGCGACCGAGGTGGCGAAGGCGAAGCTGACCGAGAGGCTGAAGCCGAGCGCCGCCACGCCGAGGGTGGCCGCCGCGTGGCCCGCGAGCGCGGAGCGGTTGACCCAGAGGCCAAGCGCCACGTCGGACGGCGCGGGCAGGATCAGCGGAGAAACAGCAGCGAGCGTGCAGTAAATCTGCCATGCCGCGAGAAAGGCGGCAGCGAGGCACAGGCTTGGCAGGGCACGGGTGATCGGCATCGGAAGGGTCCGCAATAGGGGCTTGGGCGCGCCGCCCGAAGGCGGCAGCGGCTCAGCGCAGGCTGGGGCTGTTGGCCGAGGCGGTCAGGTCGATAGTGACATGCCCCTCCGCCGGACCGAACCGCAGGAAGGCCTGCCGGATCGTCTCGAAAACTGCCCCCGCATCACCGCGCAGCCGGGTGCAGAAGTTCTTGGACTTCAGGAAAGTGCCGGACTGCTTGAGAAAGTCGATGCAGCCATAGATCTCGTCCATATGCCGGTCCTGCCCGAGCACGTAGAGCGAGAATTGCACATCAATCCCCACGCCCTTTTCGGGTGCGGCCCTCACCGCTTCCAGCGCCAGCGCCTTGCGCTCGTCCAGCCCCAGCGACTGCGCCGTCACCAGCGCCTCGCAGTGGCAGGAGGGGTCATCCGGCTCGCCGGGGCAGCCGCGCGACAGGGTGACATGCATGGTCACATGCTCGGGCCGCCGGGCGGACTCGGAAAAGAGATCGCGGATCGCATCGAGCAGCGCTTCGGGCGCGCCGACCATGAGGGTCGACATATCGTCGGTCTCGATCCGCAGCTTGTCTTCGTAGGGGGAAAGGGCCTTGAGGCCGGTCATGATGACATCCACGAAATCGGACGTCATCGGATAGAGCGACACTTGCGCGCCAATGAACATGATATCCTCGCTCCGCTGGCATTACCCAGATCAGCTTTGAAGGGTTCACGCAGGCTTGCGCATCTCAGCCCCGACCGGAGCACCCCTGGTTGATGGCGCGAAGGTCGGGGAGCGGGGGGCGATTGTCAAGCGCTGGTCGTTCAGCCCTTCATCGGGGTGAGAAACGGCGCATTGGCGCTCCTCGGCGAAAGGCGGCGCCGGGACTGCTCGCGCTTTCTGTCGCCAGTCGGTCGCGGGATAATGTTAGCGTCGGACATCCGGATTCCGCCGCCGGGTTGAACTTGCCCTTGGGTCACACAACCCCTAGAACGCCGGCATCGCTCACTTGGCGCGCAGCCTCGCGCGTTTCCCGCCGCTCCGGCAGGCAGACCAGACCTGAGGAACACCAGCACTTGCTCGACCAGATCGCTTTGCGCGCCGAACTCGCCGATCACTACGATCTCGCCCCCTCCACCGAAATCGCCTCCGCCAATGCCGACCTCTACGCCCGAATGGAGCGCGTTGTGTCGCCGCCGGACTGGGCGATTTTCGCGCCCTATGTCGCGGCGATCAACCGGCTGAAGAAGGAGCGCGACGCGGTCATCCTCGCGCACAACTACATGACGCCCGAGATCTACCACGGCATCGCCGACGTTGTAGGCGACAGCCTGCAACTGGCGATCGAGGCGACCAAGGTCGAGGCGCAGGTGATCGTGCAATGCGGCGTGCATTTCATGGCCGAAACCTCGAAAATCCTGAACCCCGCCAAAACGGTTCTGATACCCGACATGGAGGCCGGCTGCTCGCTGGCCGAAAGCATCACCGCCGAGGGCATCGCCGAGATGCGCCGCCAGTATCCCGGCGCGCCGGTGGTGAGCTACGTCAACACCACCGCCGAGGTGAAGGCGGCCTCCGATATCTGCTGCACCTCCTCCAACGCTGCGCAGATCGTGGCGGCGCAGGAGAGCGATACGGTAATCATGACGCCCGACAAATACCTCGCGCAAAACGTGGCGAAGCAGGTGCCGCAAAAACGGGTCGTCTGGTGGGACGGGGCCTGCATCGTGCATGAGCGCTTCACGGCGCAGGACCTGCGCGATTTCCGCAGCTACAGCCCCGACACCCGCATCATCGCCCACCCCGAATGCCCGCCCGACGTGGTGGCCGAGGCGGATTTCTCCGGCTCGACCAGCGGCATAATCGACTATGTCACCCGCGAGCGCCCCGGCAAGGCCATGCTGGTGACAGAATGCTCGATGGCCTCGAACATCTCCGACGCGCTGCCCGAGGTCGATTTCGTCGGCCCTTGCAACATGTGCCCCTACATGAAGAAGATCACGCTCGAGAAGGTGCTCTGGTCGCTGCACAGCATGGAGGGCGCGGTGGAGGTCGACGAGGCCGTGGCCGCCAGGGCGCGGGTGGCCGTGCAACGGATGATCGACCTCTCCGCCCGGCTGGCCGGTTGAGGTGAGCGCCCCAATCGAAACGTCCCGCGTCATCATCGTCGGAGCGGGGCTGGCGGCGCAATATGCCGCGCTGAAGCTGGCCCCGCGTCCGGTGCTGGTGATCTCGCCCGAACCGCTCGGCACCGGCGCCTCCTCGGCATGGGCGCAGGGCGGCGTGGCGGCGGCGATGGACCCGGCGGACAGCGCCGAAGCCCATGCGCGCGATACCGTGAGCGCGGGCGCAGGCACGGTCGATGCGGGCGTGGCAGAGGCCGTCACCAAGGAGGCGCGCGACCATATCCTCGATCTGACCGGGCTGGGCACACCCTTTGACCGCACCGAAGACGGCTCCTACGTGATGTCGCGCGAAGCAGCGCATAGTTTTGCCCGCGTCGTCCGGGTGCGCGGCGATCAGGCCGGGGCCGAGATCATGCGCGCCCTCACCGCTCAGTTGCGCGAGGCAGCGCATGTGCAGGTGCTCGAAGGGGTCATGGCCACGGCGCTCGAAGTATCCGAAGGGCGCGTCACCGGCGTCGCCGTGGCCCGCTGCAACGCGGGGCTCAGCGCAAGTGTCGTGCTGCGCGGGGCGGCGGTGCTTCTAGCGGGCGGCGGCTCGGGCGGGCTCTATGCGCTCACCACCAACCCGCCGCGCATTCGCGGGCAGGTCATCGGCATGGCGGCCCGCGCCGGGGCGCAGATTGCGGATGCCGAGTTCGTGCAGTTTCATCCCACGGCCATCGCCTGCGGCATCGACCCGGCCCCACTGGCAACTGAGGCGCTGCGCGGCGACGGGGCAGTGCTGATCAATCGGCACGGCACACGCTTCATGCTGGACGCACACCCCGACGCCGAACTTGCCCCGCGCGACATCGTGGCCCGCGCCGTCTATGCCCAAACGCAGGCCGGATTGGCCCCCGCGCTCGACACCCGCGCCGCGATTGGCGCGGCGATCCTCACCGATTTCCCTGCCGTGGCCGCCGCCTGCCAGAAGGCCGGACTCGACCCGGTGACGCAGCCCATCCCGGTGGCTGCCGCCGCGCATTACCACATGGGCGGGGTCGCCACCGATGGCTCCGGCCAAAGCAGCCTGCCCGGCCTCTGGGCCTGCGGCGAGGTGGCCTCGACCGGGCTGCACGGCGCAAACCGGCTGGCCTCGAACGGGTTGCTGGAGGCGCTGGTCTATGGTCGCCGCTGTGCACAGGCCATCGACGCCGCCCTTCCGGCCCCGGCGCCGGCGCAGGAAGTCCGCCTGCCCCAACTTGCCCCGACAGAGCCGCCCGATGCGACGCTGGTGGCAGAGCTTCGGCAAGCCATGACAGACGGGGCCGGCGTGATCCGCACCGCCGAGGGCCTCACCCGGACGCTCGCCAGCATCGCCCGCATCGAAGCCGCGCAGCCCGGGTGCGAGGCGCTGGCCAACATGACGGCCACCGCCACGCTGATTGCCGCCGCCGCGCTGGCACGCCGCGAAAGCCGGGGCGCGCATTTCCGCTCGGACTATCCGGAGGCTGTGGGCGAAACGGGCCAACGCTCCCGCATGACGCTCGCCGAAGGCCTCGTCATCCGCGCTGCCGCCACGACCAGAGAGGAACCTGCATGACCCAAAGCCCCCTGCCCGATCTGATCCTCGAACCGCTGGTCCGCGCCGCCCTGATGGAAGATCTCGGCACCTACGGCGACATCACCACTCGCACCGTCATCCCGCCCGGCACGGTCTATGCCGCGCGGCTCAACGCCCGCGAGGCCGGGGTTGTCTCGGGGCTGCAAATTGCCGCGCTGGCCTTCCGGCTGGTCGACCCCACGCTGAAGATCACCGCGCTCAAGGCGGATGGCGATGCCATCGCACCGGGCGACCTGCTGATGGAAGTGACCGGCGACGCCGCCTCGATCCTCTCGGGCGAACGGGTGGCGCTCAACTTCGCCGGGCGGATGTCGGGGATCGCCACGCTGACCGCCGCCTTCGTGGCACAGACGCAGGGCACGAAAACCCGCGTGACCTGCACCCGCAAGACCACCCCGGGGCTTCGCCTTGTCGAAAAACAGGCCGTGCTGCACGGCGGTGGCTTCAACCACCGCTTCAGCCTGTCGGACGCGATCCTGATCAAAGACAACCATATCGCCGCCGCCGGGGGCATCCGCCCGGTGCTTCAGGCGGTGAAGGCACGGGCCTCGCATATGATGCGCTGCGAGATCGAGGTGGACCGGCTGGAGCAACTCGCTGAAGTGCTCGACGAAGGCGGTGCCGCCGTGGTGCTGCTGGACAACATGAACACAGAGGAGCTTGCGCAGGCTGTAGAGATGGCCGCGGGGCGCGTGGTGCTGGAAGCCTCGGGCAACATGCGGCTCGAGCGGATCGCGGAGGTCGCGGCGACGGGGGTGGATTACATTTCGTCCGGCGCGCTGACCCATTCGGCCAAGGTGCTGGACCTCGGGCTGGATTTTTGAAGGCGCGGGAGGTTCGGCCCGATCTGCACCTGCTGCATGACGTGCCCCAAAGGTTCACTCGATACGGCGGAGCTTGGCAGCGGTGATCTGTTTGGAAGACGGGGCTATGCGGAATTGCTGATCCGGGTCAGCGGGCGGGGGTGAAGCGTTCCAGTGCAAGGAGGTCTGGGGAGAGGCCTTCGAGGCCCAGAACGCCCAGCATTCCGAGGTCGGCGCGAAGCTGCACACGCAGGAGGTCGATGGCATGGGCCATGCCGGCCTGGCCGGCCACGGCGGCGGCGTAATTCATCGGGCGGCCGATGAAGGTGAATCCGGCACCGAGCGCCATAGCCTTCAGGATATCGGTGCCGCGAAGGATGCCGCCGTCGATCATCACCGCCATATCGCCCGCCCGTTCCAGGACGGCGGTGAGCACACGGAGGGGGGCCACTGCGCCATCGAGCTGGCGGCCGCCGTGGTTGGAGAGGATCACGCCCTCGGCACCGAGCGCCCAGGCGAGGGCGACATCATCGGGGTGGAGGATGCCTTTCAGAACGAGGCGGCCTTTCCAGAGTTTGCGGACCTCAGTGAGCAGATCCCAGTTCAGGAACTCCCGTCCCGAGAAATCCCGCACCGCCTGCCGCGAAAGCAGCGGGGCACCGCGCCCCGCCGTCGCGTTCTCAAAATGCGGGGCGCCGTGCTGCGCATAGGTGCGCAGGAAGGTGCCGAGCGCCCAGCGCGGGTGGGTCAGGCCCTGCCAGAGGAGGGCGAGATTGGGGCGGATGGGGGTGCGGTAGCCGGAGCGCAGGTTGTTTTCGCGGCTGGGCACAACGGCGCTGTCGAGTGTGATGACGAGGGTTTCGACCCCTGCCTTTGCAACCCGTTCGAGCAGGGCGGCGATGTCGGTGAGGTGCTGCGGAAAATAGGCCTGATACCAGACATCGGGGGCTTCTGCAGTGATCTCTTCGAGGCGGATCAGCGAGGCGGCGCTGACGATCATGGGGATGCGAGCGGCCTGCGCGGCGCGGGCGAGCACGAGGTCGCCGCGGTAGGCGGTGAGGGCCGAGACGCCCATGGGGGCGATGCCGAAGGGCATGGCATAGTCCAGCCCCATAACGCGGGTGGAGAGGTTGCGGGTGGAGACATCGACGCCGACGCGGGGCAGCAGGCCGATCTCGGCGAAGGCGGCGCGGTTGTCGGTGAGCGAGGCGTTGGTTTCGGCGGCGCCTGCGACGTAGCCGAAAATCGGCGCGGGCAGGTGGCGGCGGGCCAGTGGCTCGAAATCCTCGAGCGCGTAGACGCGGGCGAGCGCCCTGCCCCGCCCGATCATCGGCAGCTTGCTCCGTTTCCCGTGGTCATGACTGCCCTCCCTCGGCCCTCTTGTAGCGCCGCGAGCTGATCACCGCCAAGCCGATCAGCACGACACCGAGAAGCCCCGTGACCGGCTCGGGCACCCGCACCACCGATTGCGCGAAGAGCGCGAGGGAGAGGAAGAACACCGAATAGAAGGCGCCGTGCTCGAGGTAGCGGAAATGGGCGAGCGTCTGCTTTTCGACGATCATGATGGTGAGCGAGCGAACGTACATTGCGCCGATGCCGAGGCCGATGGCGATGAGGAAGAGGTTGGTGGTGAGGGCGAAGGCGCCGATGACGCCGTCGAAGGAAAAGCTGGCGTCGATCACTTCGAGATAGAGGAAGGCGCCGAGTCCACCCTGCGCGGCGACCTTGGCGGTTGAGGCCTGCTCGCTGTCGAGGATGTGGCCGAGCACATCGACCGCCGAGAACACCAGCAGCCCGAAGAGTGCGCCGAAGACGAAATCGGCCCTCACCCCGGAGGGCAGGCAGAAGGCGAAGCCGACGACCACCAGCAGCACCAGCGCGGTTTCGAAGCCGCGGATCGCGCCGTAATCGGACAGGCGACGTTCGAGCCACTGGATCCAGTGCACGTCTTTGCCCTCGTCGATGAAATAGGTCAGCGCGACCATCATCAGGAAGGTGCCGCCGAAGGCCGAGATCGACAGGTGCGCCTCTTCGATGATGTGGGCGTATTCGTCGGGGTGGGAGATGGCGAGGTTCAGCGCCTCGATGGGCCCAATCCAGGCGGCGGTGCAGACCACGGCGAGCGGGAAGACGATGCGCATGCCGAAGACGGCGATGAGGATGCCCCATGTAAGGAAGCGCCGCCGCCAGATCTCGGACATCGTGACAAGGCGGTTGGCGTTGACCACGGCATTGTCGAAAGACAGCGCGATTTCGAGCGCAGCGAGGATCGCGCCGAGGATCAGGAAGTTGAACACGCCGCCCAGTGTGCCGGTGTTGTGCCAGCCGAGCCAGGCCGAGAGCGCAAGGCCCAGCACGGTCACGATCACCGGCCATATGAAGTAGGAGCGGAGGGGGCGGCTTTGCATTCTGGTCCTTTCGAGAGGCGGTCAGCGGGCCTGTTGGGCCTGCCACGCCTTGTAGCGCTCCTGCACGTCGGGGTCGGTTGGCGGGTAGAGCCCGATGATCGGGTGTCCCGCTCGGACCTGCTCCAGAACGAAACTCTCGAACTCTTCCATAGGTTCGGCCTCTGCCGCAATCTCGTCGGCCAGGTGGCGGGGGATCACCATGACCCCGTCGCCATCTCCCAGCAGGATGTCACCGGGATACACCGCAACCTCGCCACATGCGATGGGCAGGCCGATATCGACCGCGTGATGCTTGGTCAGGTTGGTTGGGGCGGAGGGCTTGCCGGCGTAGACCGGCATTGCGAGCGCCGCCGCCCCTTCGGCATCGCGCACGCCGCCATCGGTGACGACACCCGCGCAGCCGCGGATTTCTAGACGGGTGAGCAGGATCGAGCCGGCGGAGGCGGCAGAGGCATCGCCCCGGCAATCCATCACCAGCACCGCGCCCTCGGGGCATTGCTCCACCGCCACGCGCTGCGGGTGGTCGCGCTCGCGGAAGGCTTCGATCGGGTCGGTGTCGGGGCGGGCGGGGATGTAGCGCAGGGTGAAGGCGGGGCCGACCATGGTGGGCTTGCCGGGTGCCAGCGGCATGGCGCCCTGGATGTAGGCGTTCAGGTAGCCGCGTTTGTAGAGCAGCGTCGCGACGGTGGCGGTGCTGGCGCCGCGCAGGCGGGCGAGCGTGGTGGGGCTGATCGGGGTGACATCGGCGGGGGCGGGATTGGCCATGGGAGTCCTCGGAGGTTGGGTGATTTTGGCGGGCGAAAGGCTGCGCCCGCGCCGGGGTGGCGGCGCGGGTTGGAGGGCGACGGGTGGCTGCCCCCTGCCCTAGCCGCGTGCGAGCTTCAGGAAGTAATCGTAGATCTCGGGCACGTTGCCCTCGCCCAGCCCGGCGGCCACGGCGGCCTCGAGGTTGTGCGAGGTGCCCTCGGCGATCTCGGCGCGGGTGCCGAGGTCTTCGGCCATCTCGAGGAAATAGCCCAAGTCCTTGTTGGCATTGTTGATCGAGAAGCCTAGGTCGCTCACCCCGTCGACCGCGTAGTTCTTGCAGAACCCCATGAAGGGCGAGTTGGAGGGGCCGGTAGACATGATCTCGTAGAGCTGCGCCCGGTCGACGCCTGCCCGCTCGGCCACGGCGAAGGCCTGGCTCATGGTGCAGACGGTGGTCATGCCCATGAAGTTGTTGATGAGCTTGGTGGTGTGCCCCGCCCCCAGCGCGCCGAGGTAGAAGACGTTCTCGCCCTGATCGTCGAGCACGGGCTTGACCTTGTCGAAGGTCGCCCTGTCGCCCGCGGCCATGATGTTGAGCAGCCCGTCCTTCGCGTGGGCGGGGGTGCGGCCCAGCGGCGCGTCGATCATGCTGGCACCCATGGAGGCGAGGTCGGCGCCGATGCGGCGGGTGGAGGCGGGGATGGAGGTTCCGTAGTCGATCAGAACCGAGCCCTCGCGGATGCCGGCGATGATGCCATCGTCGCCGTAGACCAGCTTTTCGACCACGTCGGAGGTGGTGAGGCAGAGCATCACGATGTCGGCGGCTTCGGCAAGCTCGCGGGCCGTGGCGGCCTCACGGGCATTGCCGCGATCAAGAACGGTCTTCACCGCATCCTTGTTCAGGTCCATCACGACCAGCTCGTAGCCGCGCTTCTGGAGGTTCTCCACCATGTTGCCGCCCATGAGGCCGAGGCCGATGAAGCCGATGACAGGTTTGGTCATGCTGTGCACTCCCTTGTATTGAATGAAATTGTCGGGGTTAGAGGAAGTCTTCGCGGTGCGGCGTGAAGACATCCAGAAGCGTGCCTGCCTCGAGGCAGGTGGCGCCGTGTTCGATGTTGGGCTGCTTGTAGAGCGAGTCGCCGGGGCCGACGATGTAGGTGTCGTCGCCAATGGTGAACTCGAACCTGCCCGAGATGACGTAGGTGATCTGCTCGTGGGGATGGTGGTGGCGGGCGGCTATGGTGCCCTTCTCGAAGTGCACCTCGACCACCATCGCGTTGTCGGCATAGGCGCCGACCTTGCGGGTGAGGCCGCCGCCTGCGTCGAAGCTTTTCGCCTCGCCGGCGGGGAAGTGGTTTTTGACGGTCATCGGCGTGTCCTTCGGCGTCAGATGGTGGCGTGGCTCGGGTAATCCGGGGGCGTGGGACCCGGTGAGCCGGTTGCAATGACGATTCGACTGATCGCGCAATCTGGAATACTAGTAATCTTATTCGCATGCCAGTCCGAAAACCTCGGAGATGCGTGCAAGGCGGTGCAGCGGACGGAATGGCCAAGCCTTTGGTCCCGTCGGAAGAGGGCAACACCGGGGCTGTGGTTGGCCAGACGCCGATTGGCGCGGCCGGATTGAGGGACTATAAATCGAGGACGCAAAGGGGACCCCGAGACATGCGAAACACGCTGGCCACCGATCGCCGCACGACGGTCGATGATATTTTCGACCATCTCTTCGGCGAGATTAACTCCCTGCGCCTGCGCCCCGGCGACCGAATTTCGGAGGCCGAGATCGCGGCGCAGTTCGGCGTGTCGCGTCAGCCGGTGCGCGATGCCTTCACCCGGCTTGCCAACCTCGACCTGCTGCTGATCCGCCCCCAGCGGGCCACCGAGGTGAAGCGCTTTTCCTCCCGCGAGGTCGAGAAGTCGCGCTTCGTGCGGGCTTCGGTGGAGTTCGAAGTGCTGCGCCGTGCCGCGGGAAACGCCAGCACCGCGGCGCGCAAGCTGTTGGAGGCCTGCCTGAAGCGCCAGCGGACGGCCATCGACAAGGGCGACTACCAGAAGTTCGGGGAGCTGGATTACGAGTTTCACCAGGCGCTCTGCGATATCGCCGATGCGGGTTTTGCCTTTGAGGTGATTGCGCAGGAGAAGGCCAAGGTCGATAGGCTCTGCACTCTCGGGCTGAGCAAGGAAGACCGGATGCCCCAACTGCTCGAGGATCACGAGGCCATTGCGGCGGCCATCCTCGATGGTGACGCCGAGCGTGCGGTGGAGGCGGGCAAGCTGCACCTGTCGCGGCTCGATGCCACGATTGCCTCGATCGAGGCAACCAACGGGCATTACTTCGACCCGAGCGACTGACGCGCGCGTCCCGGCTCAGTCCACTTGTGCGGCAGCGTTGTGCCCGGGGTCCGGCGAGCCTGCGTCCTTACGGAAACCTCACCTGTGTGCGGCAAAAGAATCGGCGCTGCCTTCAGCTTTCCGTTGACTTATTCTGGTATACTAGTATTGGCTTTAGACAAGGGATCGACCCGCGCCGTTCCCTGATGCACCCGCCCTCGGCAGGCAAGATCGGGGGTAAGTTTCGAGGAAGGTCAACAAGCCCGTTGACTCAATTGATATATTAGTTCTGGATTGGTGCGGGAGGAGAGAGTTCGCCGCAATGTTGCGGCCGTATCACTGTAAAACAAGAGCGAACGCCATGGCCTGCGCCCAGAAGACCGCGGGAGAATCAATGGCAGGTAGTAAAACGACTGGGAGGAATATTAATGAACAAGACAATCAAGACGGCATTCGTCGGCGCGGCCACCGCGATCGCCATGCTTTCTAGCGCGGCCTATGCCGCTGAATGGCGCGGCTGGAACATCCATGTCGACGGCTACCCGAACACGGTGGCGATGGACAAGTTCGCCGAGCTGGTCGCCGAGAAGACTGGCGGCGAGATCACGCTGCAGATGTTCCACGGCGGCACGCTGGGCGACCAGCCCGACGCCATCGAGCAGGTGCGCCTCGGTGGCCTCGAGATCGGCAACTTCAACCTCGGCCCGATCGGCCCCATCGCGCCGGAAGCCAACGTGGTTTCGCTGCCCTTCATCTTCAAGGACGTGGACCACATGTTCCGCGTGCTCGACGGTGAGGCAGGCCAGAAGATCGCCGATGGCATGGCAGCCAAGGGCCTCGTGCCGCTGGCCTGGTATGACGCAGGCGCGCGCTCGTTCTACAACGCCGACCACGCGATCAACGCGCCAACCGACCTTCAGGGCATGAAGGTGCGGGTGATGAACAACGATCTCTATTCCGGCATGATCTCGCAGCTTGGCGGCAACCCCTCGCCGATGGCCTTCGGTGAGGTCTATCAGGCGCTGAAGACCGGCGTGGTGGACGGGGCCGAGAACAACTGGCCCTCCTACGAATCGACCGGCCACTTCGAAGTCGCGGGCTTCTACTCGCTGAGCCAGCACCTGATCATCCCCGAGTGCGTCTGCATCAACGCCGATGTCTTCAACGGGCTGAGCGACGAGCAGAAGACCGCGCTGACCGAAGCCGCGCAGGAATCGGCCGAGCTGCAGCGCCAGCTCTGGAACGAGCGCGAGGCCGCCAGCCGCGACAAGGTGATGGCCGCAGGCGTGACCATGAACGAGATCGCCGACAAGGCCCCGTTCCAGGACGCCATGGCGCCGGTCTACGAAGCCTACCTCGAGGCCAACCCCGACCTGCGCCCGCTGGTCGAGCTGATCCAGGCCACCGAGTGAGCTGAAAAGCACCCCGCGCCCGCCCCGCCCCATGGGGCGGGCGCATTCCTTTGCCGAGGGCACCCCCATGATACCGCCGCTTCCCGACGACTCCCCGGCATGGCTGGGCCGGTTCAACCGTTGCCTCGATGTGCTTGCCAGCCTGTGCCGCCTTCTCACCGGCCTGTCGCTGGTGGTGCTTACGGTCATCTTCGGGTGGCTGGTGTTTGGCCGCTACGTGCTCAACGCCACGCCCACATGGGTCGAACAGGTGGCGCTGCTGCTGATCATGGTCATCGCCTTCATCGGCGCGGCGGTGGGCGTGCACGAGAACTCGCATCTCTCGGTCATGGCGCTGCGCACCTCGGTGCCGGTCTGGGTCCGCAACGGGCTGGTGGTGCTCTCCGACCTTCTGCTGCTCTGCTTCGGCGGGATGATGGCCTTCTACGGGGCCAAGCTGACGCTGTTCAAATGGGGCTCGTCGATTCCGCTGATCCACATGCCGGAGGGGCTGCGCTCGCTGCCGCTGACCATCGGCGGCGGGCTCATCGTTCTTTTCACCTTCGGCCATCTGCTCCGCTTCGTGCTGGGGCGTGACTGGCGCAAAGATCTCATTCAATAGAAGGCCGCCGACATGGGAATTTTCGTTCTGCTGGGGATGTTCGCGCTCTGCGTGGCCATCGGTGCACCGGTCGCCTTCGCCCTCGGCATCTCCGCCATCGCGGCCTTCTGGTTCGAGGGGCTGCCGCTGATGATCGGCTACCAGCGGATCATCGCGGGCATCAACGTGTTCTCGCTCATGGCGATCCCCTTCTTCATCTTCGCGGGTGAGCTGATGTTTCATGGCGGCATCGCCATGCGGCTGGTCAGGTTCGCCTCCGCCGCGGTGGGCGCGGTGCGCGGCGGGCTCGGCATCGTCAACGTTTTCTCCTCCATGCTCTTCGGCGGCATCTCGGGCTCGGCTGTGGCCGATATCTCGGCGCTCGGCTCGATCCTGATCCCGGTGATGAAGGAAAAGGGCTATGACGCCGATTACGCGGTGAACGTCACTGTCACCTCCTCGATCGCCGGCATCGTCATTCCGCCCAGCCACAACATGATCATCTACGCCATCGCGGCGGGCGGCGGGCTTTCGATCTCCAAGCTGTTCATGGCGGGCGTGGTGCCGGGGATGCTGATGTGCCTCTGCCTTGCCGTCGCCGCCTATGTCGTGGCGGTGCGCCGGGGCTATCAGGCCGAGGTCTTCCCCGGCTTCACCTCGCTGTTCCTGAGCTTCATCGCCGCCCTGCCCGGCCTCTTCACCGCGGTCATCATCGTCGGCGGCGTGCTTTCGGGCGTGTTCACCGTCACCGAATCCGGGGCCTTCGGGGCGATCTACGCCTTCGTCGTCACCCTGCTGGTCTACCGCAGCCTCACCTGGGAAAGCTTCATGACGGCGGTGAAAAGCGCGGTGCGCACCACGGCCATGGTTATGATCCTGATCGCCTGCGCCGGGGCCTTTGCCTACATGCTCACCTTCTACCGGGTGCCCGACAAGACGGTGACCCTGCTCACCACCATCACCGAGAACCCGATCCTGATCCTGATCCTGATCAACGTGGTGCTGCTGGTGCTCGGCATGATCATGGACATGGCGGCGCTGATCCTGATCTGCACGCCGATCTTTCTGCCGGTGGCCTACAGCATCGGGCTCGATCCGCTGCAATTCGGGATCATCCTGATGATGAACCTCGGCCTCGGCCTCTGCACCCCGCCGGTGGGCGCCTGCCTCTTCGTGGGCTGCTCGGTCGGGCGGCTGCCGATGGAGCAGGCGGTCAAGACGATCTGGCCGTTCTACCTGGCAATCCTGGTGGCGCTGCTGATGGTTTCGTTCATCCCGGCGATCTCGCTGACCTTGCCCGGGCTCATTGACGTCTAAAGCTGGGGCTGTCCCGGGGCATCGGGTGGGGCGCTTACTCCGCGGCCTGCTTCAGCCCGGCCATGAGGTGGTGAAACTTCTCGCCCTGTACTGCAACATGCGCCCGTAGCGCCTCAGCCGCTTCGGGCGCATTGCCGCGCTCCAGCGCCTCGACGATGGCTTCGTGCTCGCTCATCGACTGCCTGAGCCGCCCGCGCAGCCTCAGTTGCATCCGGCGGAAGGGCATGAGCCGTTTTTGCAGGCGAAGGCATTCGCCTTCGAGGAAGCCGTTGCCGGACTGGCGGTAGAGGATTGCGTGGAAGCGCTCGTTCTCGTGGTAGTAGCCGTCATGGTCGGAAGCGGCCACTGCGGCGAGGCAGCGGGCGTTGGTGGCGCGCAGGTCGTCCAGGGCGGCATCGGTGATGCGGGTGGCGGCGAGGCGGGCGCAGGCGGCTTCGAGCTCGGCCATCACCTCGAACATCTCGATCAGCTCCATCGGCCCCGGCTGGCGAACGAAGGTGCCGCGATGGGGGATGTGCTCCACGAGGCCCGAAAGCGCCAAGCGGTGGAAGGCCTCCCGCAAAGGTGTGCGGGACACGGCGAAACGCTCGGCCAGCTGCACTTCGTCCAGCCGTTCGCCATTGGCGAAGTCGCCCCCGAGGATGAGCCCCTCGAGCTGTTCGGCGATTATGTCTGACCGCTTCTGATCCATGTCTCGATCTTAGCTCCAAATCCTGCCGACAAGAAGGGAATTATTGTATACAAGATTGTTGACCTTGCGAACAATGGGTGCAAGGCTTGGCCCCGGAGGAGTCCTGAAGGACCGTAACCCAGGGAGGAAATCATGAAATACACAGCACTCGCGGCAGCCGCCGCGCTATTTGCAGGCACCATCGCCGCCGAGGCCACGGAGCTGAGGCTCTCGCACCAGTGGTCGGAGGGCGACGTGCGCCACAAGGTCGCCCAGATGGTGGCCGACGAGGTTGGCGCCGCGGGGGTAGACCTCGACATCACGATCTTTCCCAGCCAGTCGCTGTTCAAGGCGCGCGAGCAATACAAGCCGCTGAGCCGCGGGCAGGTCGACATGATCGTGTTTCCGCTCTCCTACGCGGGCGGGCTGCGCAACGCCTACAACCTCACCCTCATGCCAGGGCTGGTGAAGAACCACGACCACGCCGCGCGGATGAACGACAGCGAGTTCATGGGCGAGATCGAGAAGATACTGGCCGAGGATGACATCATGGTGCTGGTGCACGGTTATCTTGCGGGTGGGTTTGCCGGCAAGGACAAGTGCATCACCGCCCCCGAAGACGTGCAAGGTGCCCAGACCCGGGCCGCCGGCAAGGCCTTCGAGGAAATGCTCGCCGGGGCGGGCGCCTCGATTGCCTCGATGAGCTCTGCCGAGATCTACAACGCCATGCAGACCGGCGTGCTGGATGCGGCAAACACTTCGTCGTCGAGCTTCGTGTCCTACCGGATCTACGAACAGGCCAAGTGCTTCACCCCGGTGGGCGATTACGCGCTCTGGTTCATGTATCAGCCGCTGATGATGAACAAGACGGCCTATGACGGGCTGACCGACGAGCAGCGCGCTGCCCTCGATGCCGCCGCCGAGAAGGCGCAGGCCTTCTATCTCGAAGAGGCCAAGCGCGAGGACGGCGAGGCCAAGGAGGTGTTCGAGAAGAACGGCGTCGAGATTTCGGAGATGACCGAGGAGCAGTTCAAGGCGTGGCAGGCGATTGCCGAGGAAACCGCCTACAAGACCTTCCGCTCCGGTTCCGAGCAGGATCAGAAGCTGCTCGATCTCGCCCTCTCCGTCGAGTGACATGAACACAGGCGGTCCGGCCACGTAAGGCCGGGCCGCCCCTTTCCTGGAAAGTCCCCCGAAGATGTCTGGATCTGCCCACCCCACCCCCGCCGCACGCCACGGCGGCAATCCCATTCTGCGGGCCATCGGCGTCCTCAGCACCGGCTGCGGCGTCATTGCGGCGCTGCTGATCGTCGCCGCCGTTGCGATCACCTGCCAGATGATCTTCATCCGTTGGGTGCTGAACGGCTCGACGGTCTGGCAGACCGAGGGCGTGACCTACATCGTCATTGCCGCCACCATGCTGGGCCTTCCTTACGTGCAGCATCTGCGCGGCCATGTGAACGTAGACCTGCTGCCGCTCATGCTGCCGCCCCCCGCCCGCAAGGCCTTGGCGATCTTCGTTCAACTGCTGACCCTCGCCGTGATCGGCATGATGCTGTTTTACGGCTACGAGTTCTGGCACGAAGCGTGGGACTGGGGCGAAACCTCCAACTCGCCGTGGAACCCCAAGCTCTGGATGCCCTACCTCGCGCTGCCGCTCGGCTTTGGCCTTTACACCCTTCAGGTCGCCGCCGACCTCTGGGCCCTGCTTGCGGGCCATGACACCCCCTTCGGCCTCGACCCCGAGGCAGGCTTCACCGACGGACGGGAGGGCCACTGATGGACCCGCTTCTGCTGGGCGCACTGGTCGCCGTTTTCACCATTCTCGTGCTGTTCTCGGGCATCTCCGTGGGCGCCGGGTTGCTTGTGGTCGCTGCGGGCTTCCTGATTGTCTTTGACGGGATGCGCTCGCTCTCGCTGCTGCCGGAAATCTTCTTCGGCAAGCTCGACAACTTCGCCCTGCTCTCGATCCCGATGTTCATCATCATGGGCGCGGCCATTTCATCCACCCGCGCGGGGGCCGATCTTTACGAGGCGCTGGAGCGCTGGCTGACGCGCGTTCCCGGCGGGCTGGTCATTTCCAACCTCGGGGCCTGCGCGCTCTTTGCGGCCATGTCGGGCAGCTCGCCCGCCACCTGCGCCGCCATCGGCAAGATGGGCATCCCCGAGATGCGCAAGCGCGGCTACCCGGACGGGGTGGCGGCGGGCTCGATCGCGGCGGGCGGCACGCTGGGCATTCTCATTCCGCCCTCCGTCACCATGATCGTCTATGGCATCGCCACCGAAACCTCGATTGGCCGCCTTTTCCTTGCGGGTGTGCTGCCGGGGCTGATGCTGGTGATGCTCTTCATGGCATGGTCGCTCTATTCCACATGGCGCTCGGGCGACACCAACCTGCTCAGCGGCGCCAGCTACACCTGGCGCCAGCGGATCGAGATTCTGCCCCGCGTGGTGCCCTTCATCCTGATCATCCTCGGCGTGCTCTATGCGCTCTACGGCGGGGTCGCCACGCCCTCGGAAACCGCTGCCGTGGGCGCGCTTCTCTGCCTGCTGGTGGCCGTGGTGATCTACCGGCTCTGGAACCCGCGCGACCTTTGGGTGGTGCTGCGCGACAGCACCCGTGAAAGCGTGATGATCCTCTTCATCATCGCGGCGGCGGGGGTGTTCAGCTACATGCTGTCCTCGCTCTTCATCACCCAGTCCATCGCCAACTGGATCGGCACGCTGGAAGCCAACCGCTGGGTTCTGATGGGCGCGATCAACCTGTTCCTGCTGGTGGCAGGCTTCTTCCTCCCGCCCGTGGCGGTGATCCTGATGGCGGCGCCGATCCTGCTGCCGATCATCACCACCGCCGGGTTCGATCCGATCTGGTTTGCCGTGGTCCTGACGATCAACATGGAAATCGGGCTGATCTCGCCGCCGGTGGGGCTGAACCTTTACGTCATCAACGGCATCGCGCCCGATATCCGGCTGCAAACCATCCTCAAGGGCTCGCTGCCTTTCGTCGCCTGCATGGTGTTGGGTATCGTGCTGCTCTGCCTCTTCCCCGGGCTCGCCACATGGCTGCCCGACGCCGTGATGGGACCGGAACTATGACCCTGCTCGCCGACCTGCTCTCCACCGTCTTCGAGCGCCGCATCCGCTCGGATGCCGCCGCGCGGCTGGGCGATCGCGAACTGCCGGACCTTGCGCGCGACCTCATCGGCACCACGGGCGAAATGTCGGGGCTCGCGCTCGCCCGCGCCATGCTCGACCGTTACGCGGCGCTTGGGGACGATGACCGGCTGGCGTTCTTCCACTTTCTCGCGGGCGAGATGGGGGTCAACCCGGAAGCCACGCGTGCGGCACTGGAGGCGCTGAATGCAGGCCAGACCAAGGCCAGCTACCGCGCCTTCA